>URQP01000109.1 GCA_900550025.1 uncultured Porphyromonadaceae bacterium
TCGAACGTCACGCGCGGATAAGGCAACAGTTCCGCAAGCCGCGCGGCCACTCCCACCGGGCCGGAACCCGGCCCTCCGCCTCCGTGAGGCGTGGAGAACGTCTTGTGAAGGTTCAGGTGCAGTATGTCGAAGCCCATGTCGCCGGGGCGCACCTTGCCGAGCAGCGGGTTGAAATTAGCGCCGTCGTAGTAGAGCAGGCCACCGCAGCCGTGTACCATCTCCGCTATCTTCAATATCTCTTTCTCGAACAGTCCGAGCGTGTTAGGGTTGGTCATCATTATCCCGGCTATGGTGTCGTCGAGCAATGCGGCAAGCTCGTCGGTGTCGATTGTACCGTCAGCCTTCGACTTCACCACTACGACCTCCAGACCGCATACTGCCGCGCTCGCCGGGTTGGTGCCGTGCGCGCTGTCGGGGACAATCACGCGGGTGCGCTTCAGGTCGCCGCGTTGCAGGTGGTACTGGCGCATTATCATCAGCCCGGTAAGCTCGCCGTGCGCCCCGGCGAACGGATTGAGAGTGAACTCCGCCATCCCGGTGATTGCCGAGAGCGCCTTGCCGAGGTCGTGGTAGAGTTGCAACGCCCCCTGCGCCGTCTGCTCCGGCTGTAGTGGGTGCAGGCACGCGAATCCCGGCATCGACGCTATTTCCTCGTTGATTTTCGGGTTGTATTTCATCGTGCAGCTTCCCAACGGGTAGAATCCGGTGTCAACCCCGAAATTCATGTTCGAGAGGTTGGTGTAGTGGCGCACCACGTCGGGCTCGCTCACTTCCGGCAGACGTGCCTCTCCACCGCGCCGCAATGCGGCTGGCAGCCCTTCGCAAGTCTCCTCCCACCGGCTTTCGGGCAGCGAATAGCCGCAACGCCCCGGTTGCGACAGCTCGAATATCAGTTTGTCGTAATATTTCATAGCTCGATTTTCTTAATCAGTTCAACCATACTGTCGATTTCCTCGCGGGTGCGTTTCTCAGTGACGCAGAACGAAACCAAATCGCCGCCCATCGGCATTGCCGCCAGATAGCCGCCGTCGGCAAGCGCGGCGTGCAGTTTCCCGGCCGGTAGCGGAGTTCGCAAGGTGAATTCTTTCAGGAACGGCCGTCCGCCGAAAGCCTCGCTGAATTTCCCGGTAGCGAGCAGTTGTTTATGAAGGTAATGGGCTCCGCCATACGACAGGCCGTTCACCCTCTTCATCCCTTCTTTGCCCATAAGCGAAAGATATACGGTCACATACAATGCCATAAGCGACTGGTTAGAGCAGATGTTGCTTGTGGCTTTCTCCCGGCGGATGTGCTGCTCGCGGGCTTGCAGCGTAAGCACGAACGCGCGCCGGCCGTCGATGTCGGTAGTGGCTCCCACAATGCGTCCCGGCAGCTTGCGCACCAATTCTTTCCTGCAAGCGAGGAAACCCACGTATGGACCGCCGAAATTGAGCGGTATGCCGAGTGTCTGCGCGTCGCCGCACGCTATGTCGGCTCCCCATTCGCCCGGAGTTTTAAGCACCGCGAGCGCCGAAGGGTCGCTGTATACTGCCAGCAGGGCTTTCGTGCCGTGTACGGCATCGGCAAGCCCCGTCAGGTCCTCTATGATTCCGTATCTGTTCACGCCCGGCACAAGCGCTCCGGCCACGTCGCCGACCTGCAACTCTTTCACGATTGCCGCAATGTCGGTGGCTCCGTTGTCCAATGGGGTGACTGTCATTTCCACTCCGTGGTACTTCATATAGGTAGCCACCACTTCAATAACGTTGCCGGGCATCGCCCCCGACACGAGCACACGGTTCTTCTTCCTTGTGGCGGCCTTTGCCATAAGCATGGCCTCGGCGGCCGAGGTAGCGCCGTCGTACATCGAGGCGTTGGCGCAGTCCATTCCGGTAAGCTCGGCCATCATTGTCTGGAACTCGAAGATGTAGCGCAGCGTGCCTTGCGATATTTCGGCCTGATAAGGCGTATATGCCGTAAGGAATTCCGCGCGGCTTATCAACGCCGGTATCACGGCCGGGCTGTAGTGGTCGTAGGCTCCGCAGCCGCCGAACACTGTCAAGCGGCGGTTCTTCCTGTCAAGACTGTCGAAATAACGGCGCACCTCCATTTCCGGCATAGCGTCGGGAAGGTCGTAATCGCCGTTGTAAAGCACTTCGGAAGGGACATCGGCATAAAGGTCGTCAAGCGACTTCGCGCCTATCCGTCCGAGCATGCCGGCGATGTCGTCGCCGGTATGCGGAAAGTATGGGTAGCTCATGTCGTCAGTGTTCTTCTTTTTCACAAAAACCGGCGTATGCCGCTGCGTCCATAAGCGATTCTGCCTCTGCCGGGTCGCTGAGTTTCACTTTCATTATCCACGCTCCGTATGCGTCCTTGTTGATTAGCTCCGGCTGGTCCTCCAAGGCCTCGTTGATTTCCTCCACAACGCCCGAAACCGGCGAAATAAGGTCGCTGGCGGCTTTCACGCTCTCCACCGCGCCGAACTCCTCGCCCGCGCCGAACTCGTCGCCTTCTTCCGGCATGTCGACATACACGATGTTGCCCATCGCCTGCTGCGCGTAGTCGGTGATGCCCACATATCCGTATTCGCCTTCAATCTTCACCCACTCGTGAGATTCGCTGTAGTATAATCCTTCGATTGTCTTTGCCATGATTGTTTTATTTTATGAGGTTTGTAATTTGTAATTATTTCTTGTAATTCTTGTCGTAGAAACGTTTTTTGCATACCGTCCCTTTGAACGTTTTTTTCCGGATTCTGATTTCTACCGGTTGGCCGATTGTGGCGTATTGCTTGTCAATCAACGCCATGCACACGCTCTTTCCGGTGGAAATCGACTGGTAGCCGGTAGTGACCTTGCCAATCGCCTTTCCGTCGGCCTCAACGTCGTAGCCGGCGCGGGGTATGGCCTTGTCTGCAAGTTCTATGCCTACCACTTTCTTTGTGATTCCCTCCGTCTTTTGCCTTACGATAGCTTCCTTGCCGATGAATTCCGCTTTGTCGGTCTTGACAAACATTCCCAAGCCGCCCTCCACCGGCGATATTTCCGCGCTCAGCTCGTGGCCGTAAAGCGGAAGGCCTACTTCGAAGCGCAGCGTGTCGCGGCATCCTAATCCGCAGAGCGTAACTCCTGCGGCGGCCAGCTTGTCCCACATCTTGATTATCGATTCGGGGGCTGCATAGAACTCGAAGCCGTCCTCTCCGGTATATCCCGTGCGGCTAACTATCAACGGCATGCCATCCCACGTTGTCTCCTTAAAAGTGTAGAATGCAAGATCTGACAAGTCGAGACCGAGAGTTTCTCCGGCAATGCGTTCGGAATCAGGGCCCTGCAACGCTATCTGCGCCCAGCGTTCCGAAGCGTTGTCGAGCGCCACGTCGTAGCCTTTGGCGTTTTCCACAATCCACCCATAGTCTTTCGCTATGTTAGCGGCGTTCACCACGAGCAGCCACCGCCCGCCATCCATACGATAGACCAGCAGGTCGTCGACCGTGCCGCCGTCGGGATACAGCATCATGCCGTACTGTATCTTCCCCGGAGTCAGGGCGGAAGCGTCGTTCGTGAATATGTGGTTCACGAATTTCTCCGCATCAGCCCCGGTGACGAAAATTTCGCCCATGTGCGAAACGTCGAACATCCCGGCCGCATGCCTGACGGCATTGTGCTCGGCTATTATGCCGGTATATTCGATAGGCATCATGAACCCGCCGAAGGGGCTCATCTTGGCGTTTGCCGCCACGTGGCGGTCGTAAAGGCAGGTCTTTTGCAAGTTTTCCATATTTTGATTCTTATTTCAAGGTTTGAATAATGTCTCTATGAATTTCTCCGTCGTAAGCCCGGAGATATATTGCCGCATATCTATGCCCTCCAGCGATTTTCTGGCTTCCTCTTCCGAAAAACGGCGTCCGGCAAGGGCTTTGCCTACCGCTACGGAAGGGTCGCCGCATGACAGGAAGTCGCCGGTGAGCGACACGGATTTTATTATGCCGTTCCTGACATCGGCTTTAAGGCAGACTTCCCCGCCGGCCGTCCTCACACGGCGGGTTATCGTGAACGGCGGATTCTTCCCGCCTACGAAAAGCGGGTCGAGGTAGGTTTTCTCGATTTCCTTTATGCGCCCTACGGCATCATCGCCGAGAAGCGTCTCGCCGTCGCACATCTCGCGCTCCATCCACAGGCGCATTTCCTCCGTCCCCGTCCCGGCAATATCTTTCAGATTTACCACACGGCTGCGCACAGATGCCACCCCCTTGCTTTCCAGCTTGCCGGCCGCGGGCGTGAGGGCGCGCTCCATCCGGCCGAGGTCAGTCTCGCACAGCAGTGTGCCGTGGATTATGCACCGCCCGCCCGGCAATTGCAGGAACGCGTTTCCCGACACTTTCCGCCCTTCCACCGTGATGTCGTTCCTTCCCGACACTTGCGCGGCAATGCCTTTCTTCGACAAGGCAAGGGCTATGCGGCGCAGATAGCGGTCGAAAACAAACCCCACCTGCCCGCCGTCGGTGACACACGACAGCATCAAGTTGCCCATGTCGGAATAAACGCAGCCTCCTCCGCTTTTACGGCGCACCACGGCGATGCCGTTACGGCGGCAATATTCCGTGTCGGCTTCAGCCTCAATCAATTGGTTTCGCCCGGCTATCCCCGTAGGCTCCGACTGCCACGTGAAGAAATAGTCGTGTCCCGCTGGCATTTCGCGGGCCACATACTCCTCCATCGCGAGGTAGAATGTAAGCCGTCTCGGGAGGTAGTTGCCGGATAATTTCACCAATTTCATGATTCGATCGGATTTAATTTTCAAAATTACGGCTTTTCCGCATAACCGCAAAAGCCCGCCCCTATGTTTCACAACATATTTTCCCATGGCACAAAGCCAGAAGCGGGGAGTCAGAATTTTGCACTTGTGCCGCAAATTGCGGGACAGTTAACCGCAGAGCGGAAGAACTTCATGGAGACTGCAGCAAGCAGGGACTTATCCATGCCTTCAACTCCGTAACATTTCCCGCCTACTTATCCCCAACTCTCATAAAATTAAGTCCTTAATTCCTCATCTTTTTTAGCAGACAAGTGTTTTTTCAATCACTTGTTTTTCACCGATTTGCAAAATCTGTTGCATGTTTTTGTGGCAATCCGTTGAGTGTTTCTGCGGTAATTTGTTGCGTGTTTTTGTGGCAATCTGCTGAATGTTTTTGCGGTGGGAGGAAGCGGCGTGTGAAAAATTTGGAATCGGTAACAAATTTTCCGTATAGATTGTTTGTTTTGTCGGAAAAAGCCTAACTTTGCACGACAGTACAAACAGGCATAAAACAGTCTTAAATTAAAGATTTATGTTAGAAAAAACCAATGTAAAAACTCTTGAAAATGTTGTAGTGCGTTTCTCCGGCGACTCCGGGGACGGAATGCAGCTTGCGGGCAACATTTTCTCGAACGTCTCTGCCGGGGTGGGCGACCAGATTTCCACTTTCCCCGACTATCCGGCGGAAATCCGCGCCCCGCAAGGCACTCTCAGCGGTGTCTCCGGGTTTCAAGTCCACATAGGTAAAGGCGTGCATACGCCGGGCGACGAGGCCGACGTGCTTGTGGCCATGAACCCCGCGGCTTTGAAACGCCATGCCTGCTTCCTCAAGAAAGGCGGTGTGGCGATTGTCGACATCGACTCTTTCCGCGAGCAGGACTTGAAAAAAGCGCTTTACACGACCAACGACCCTTACAAGGAAATCGGGCTGGACGCTCAGGTTGTGGAAGTGCCCATCTCCACGATGGTGAAATCGGCGCTTGCCGATTCCGGGCTGGACATGAAATCGATGCTCCGCTGCAAGAACATGTTCGCGCTCGGTCTGGTGTGCTGGCTGTTCGACCGTCCGTTGAAACCGGCCTTGCACCTGCTTAAGAATAAGTTTGCCAAGAAGCCTGCCATCTACGAGGCCAACGCCAAGGTGATTTGCGCGGGCTACGACTACGGCCACAACATACACGCCTCAGTCTCCACCTACCGCATCGAGCCGAGCGAGGCGAAGCCGGGCGTTTATACCGACGTCAACGGCAACACAGCCACGGCGTGGGGACTTATCTACGCATCCGAAAAGTCGGGGCGGCCGCTGTTCCTCGGAAGCTACCCGATTACTCCGGCTACCGACATTCTCCACGAGCTTGCCAAACGCAAGGACTTGGGTGTGAAGGCTTGCCAGATGGAAGACGAGATTGCCGGCATCTGTTCGGCTATCGGCGCTTCGTTTGCCGGCGACCTTGCCGTGACCACCACTTCCGGCCCGGGACTGGCTCTGAAGAGCGAGGGGCTGGGACTGGCCGTCATGGCCGAGCTGCCTTTAGTGGTTATCGACGTGCAGCGCGGAGGACCGTCCACCGGGCTTCCGACGAAGACCGAGCAGACCGACTTGCGTCAGGCTCTCTACGGGCGCAACGGCGAATGCCCGCTTGTAGTCCTCGCCGCGGCATCGCCTACCGACTGCTTCCAGATGGCTTTCGAGGCCGCGCGTATCGCCATCGAGCACATGACCCCTGTCATCCTGCTCACCGACGCTTTCATCGCCAACGGCTCTTCGGCATTCCGCCTGCCCGACGACGATGAATACCCGGAAATCAAGCCGCGCTTCGTGCCGGAAGACCGCCGCGAAGGATGGCATCCTTACGACCGCGACGAGACTTTCGCGCGCTACTGGGCAATACCGGGCACTCCGGGACTGATGCACCGCATCGGCGGATTGGAAAAGGACTCCGTCACTGGTGCCATTTCCACCGACCCCGTAAACCACGAGAAGATGGTACGCTGCCGTCAGGCAAAAATCGACTATATAGCCAACGAGATTCCCGGCAAGGACCCTTACGGCGACGAGGATGCCGACACGCTCGTAGTAGGATGGGGCGGAACTTTCGGACACATCCACGAGGCTGTCGACGCTTTGCGCGCAGAAGGCAAGAAAGTGGCTATGGCGCATTTCCGCTATATCAACCCGCTGCCTAAGAACACCGGCGAGACTCTCGCACGCTACAAGAATGTCATTGTTGCCGAACTGAACTCCGGACAATTTGCCGACTACCTTCAGGCCAAATTCCCGGATGTCAAGATCAGCCGTATCAACAAGGTGCAGGGACAGCCGTTCCTCGTTCAGGAAATAATCGATGGTGTCAAAAAAGTAATGGAGGGTTAAAGCTATGGAAGAACAGAAATATCAAGCATCCGACTATAAGAGCGACCAATACGTGCGTTGGTGTCCCGGCTGCGGCGACCACGCCATCCTTAACGTGCTTCACAAGGCCATGGCCGAAATAGGCGTGCCGCCCGAGAAGACTGCCGTGATTTCAGGCATCGGCTGCAGCTCGCGTCTGCCGTATTATATGAACACCTACGGATTCCAC
>URQP01000110.1 GCA_900550025.1 uncultured Porphyromonadaceae bacterium
GGCTGCAACGGCTCGGTTGCCGTTCAGTGCTTCAAGCACGGCGCATATCTTGCAAACCTCTGCTTCACGCAGATTCACCCGACTTGTATACCTAAGCACGGCGAAAACCAGTCGAAGCTTACGCTTATGTCGGAATCGCTCCGTAACGACGGACGTATCTGGGTACCGAAGAAGAAAGAGGATGCCGAGGCTATCCGCGCGGGTAAGTTGAAACCTACCCAGATTGCGGAGGAAGACCGCGACTATTATCTGGAGCGCCGCTATCCTGCATTCGGTAACCTTTGTCCGCGCGACATCGCCAGCCGTGCTGCCAAGGAACGTTGCGACGCCGGTTACGGTGTAGGGACGGGCAATGCCGTTTATCTGGATTTCTCGGAGGCTATCAACCGTCTTGGAAAGGACGTAATCGAAGCCCGCTACGGCAACTTGTTCCAGATGTATGAAATGATTACCAACGACAATCCGTACGAGACCCCGATGATGATATTCCCGGCATCGCACTATACGATGGGCGGTATCTGGGTTGACTACGAATTGCAGACTTCGATACCGGGCTTGTTCGCTATCGGCGAGGCCAACTTCTCCGACCACGGCGGTAACCGTCTCGGCGCGTCGGCTCTTATGCAGGGTCTTGCCGACGGCTACTTCGTATTGCCTTACACTATGCAGAATTATCTTTCTGACCAGATTAAGGTTAAGCATCCGGGTATCGACGCTCCTGAATTCGAGGAGGCAGAGAAGAAGGTTCGCGCGCGCATCGACCGCCTGATGAACATCAAGGGCAAGCGTTCGGCCGACTCTATCCACAAGCAGTTGGGTATGATTATGTGGAATCTCGTAGGTATGGGACGTACCGCCGAGAGCCTTGTAGAGGCTATCAAGCAAATCGACGAGGTGAAGAAGGAATTCGACACCAACCTGTTCATTCCGGGCAGTGCCGACACTCTGAACACCGAGCTTGAGAAAGCGCTCCGTCTTGAGGACTTCATCACTATCGGCAAGCTGATGGCAATCGACGCTTTGCACCGCAACGAATCGTGCGGCGCGCACTTCCGCGAGGAGTACCAGACACCCGACGGCGAGGCTCAACGCCGCGACGACGAGTATATGTACGTGGCTTGCTGGAAGTACAACGGAGAGGACGGCAAACCGGTATTGCTGAAAGAGCCGTTGAAATACGAAGCTATCAAGGTTCAAACCCGTAACTATAAGTCATAATCAGCCAAAGGCATAAATTTTTAGAAAAATGGAAAATTCAATCAATATAAAATTGAGAATATGGCGTCAACATGGTCCGAAAGAACCGGGTCAGTTCGTCGAATATCCTATGAATGATGTGCCTACCGACATCAGCTTCCTCGAAATGCTCGATATGCTCAACGAACAGCTTGTGGAGAGGGGAGAAGAACCGGTAGTATTCGATAACGACTGCCGCGAGGGCATTTGCGGTATGTGCTCGCTCTACATCAACGGTAATCCTCACGGACCGGTAGGAAGCATCACTACCTGCCAGTTGCACATGCGCAAGTTCAACGACGGCGACACTATCACCGTAGAGCCGTGGCGTTCGGCTGCATTCCCGGTAATCCGCGACTTGATGGTCGACCGTTCGGCTTTCGACAAAATCCAGCAGGCCGGCGGCTACATCTCGTTCAATACCGGCGGCGCGCAGGATGCCAACGCGATACCTATTCCTAAGGAAGCTGCCGACGAGGCTATGGACTCGGCTACCTGCATCGGCTGCGGCGCGTGTGTGGCTGCCTGCAAGAACGGTTCGGCAATGTTGTTCGTGTCGGCCAAGGTAAGCCAGTTTGCGCTCCTTCCGCAAGGCAGGGTAGAGGCTGCACGCCGTGTGCGTGCCATGGTGAGCAAGATGGACGAGCTCGGATTCGGTAACTGTACCAACACCGGGGCTTGTGCCGCTCAATGCCCGAAGAACATTTCTTTGAGCAACATCGCGCGTATGAACCGCGAATACTTGAAAATGAAGTTCAAGGACTAACGAAATCCTGTATAAGTGAAGGGGCGCATCTTGACGGTGCGCCCCTTTTTGATTATTATTGCGCCGGTGTGGCTATTTGTAGTTGTCGGCAATGCGGTAGATGGATTCGAATATTTCTTTGTCGATTTCGCTGAGCTCTATTCCGCGCCGTGCCATCATACGTTTCGCTATGTCGAAAAATTTGGCGACCGACACGTCGTTGTAGCCGGCCACGCTTCCTTCGGAGAACGACGCCACGAAATTGCGCGGGAATCCGGCTCCGTGGACATTGACGCCAACACCAATGACCGTTGCCGTGTTGAACATACAGTTTATTCCTGCTTTCGAGTGGTCGCCCATTATCAGTCCGCAGAATTGCAGGCCGGTGCGTACGAAGCGGTGCGCGCGGTAGTTCCACAGCTTGATTTCTGTGTAGTCGTTCTTGAGGTTGGAAGCGTTTGTCCCTGCTCCGAGATTGCACCATTCTCCTATTACGGCGTTGCCGAGGAAACCGTCGTGAGCCTTGTTGCTGTATCCTATCATCACCACATTGTTGAGCTCTCCTCCGACTTTGCAGTAAGGGCCGAGTGTGGTTGCGCCATAAATTTTTGTGCCCATATTGACTTGCGAATGGCGGCATGCGGCGAATGGGGCGCGTATGCATGAGCCTTCCATGATGGTCGCGTCTACACCTATATATATAGGGCCTCCGCTTGTGTTGAATGTGGCGGCTTCTGCCGTGGCTCCTTCCTCGATGAATATGGCCGGCGTGCCGTCTTCCAATGTGTGCGGGCCGATGACGGTGCAAGTGCCGCTGAGCGGCTGCGATTTGCGTCCTTCGGTAATCAGGCGGTAGTCGCGGAGCATTTCTTCTCCGTTGAGCAGGAATATGTCGTAGAGCTGGTGTAATGCCGTCGGCTGTGCGTCGAGTGTGGATTCTTTCTTGAAATTTTTTGATTTGAAATCCTCGGCAGAGCCGCGGAAAGCTATGAGCTCTTCCTTGAAGTAGAGAGCTTCTCCTGCCGCGAGTTTCTCGATCTTAGCTGCTGTCTCCTTGTCCGGACAGTAGTTGCCGGCGATGAATATGTTGTCGTCGGTTATTTTGGCTGGGTATTTCGCAGACAGGTAGTCGGCCGTCATATATGAAAATCCGCTGTCGGGGAAATATTTTTGCCATTTTTCTTTTATTGTCAGTATCCCGAGCCTTATGTCGGATATGGGTCGTGTGTAGACGATGGGCAGCAGGTCTGTCCATTTGTCTTTGTCGTCGAAAAGAATTATGTTTTGCATGACGTTGAAATCTTTTGTGCTTCAAATTTAGTAATTTTTTTATTCTTTGCCGGTTTGGTTTTGGAAATACATTCTTCCCAGTAGAGGATATATGTTTAATTAAACATAATTATTGTGAATTATATGTTAAATATTGGTTTTATCCCCCTTTTAAATGCGTTCTGTGGGATAAATGGGCGCTAAGCTATGTAAAAATGTTTGGCAGTTAGCAAATTAGTAGCTATCTTTGCAACGCTTTTCGAGTGCGTGTCAGGTGCGGTTCTATTGTAAATCCTTGAAAAATGGGTTTTTAGAATTCTCCGGAAGCACTTGAGGTGAAAAATGGACATTTTTAATTAAAAGAAGTAATAACAAAAAGAACTAAGATGCCTACAATTCAGCAATTAGTAAGAAAAGGGCGTGTGACTCTGGTAGACAAGAGCAAATCGCCGGCGTTGGACGGCTGTCCGCAACGCCGTGGCGTTTGTGTGCGTGTTTACACCACAACTCCTAAGAAACCTAATTCGGCAATGCGTAAAGTTGCCCGTGTAAGACTGACAAACGGAAAAGAGGTGAACTCTTATATTCCGGGCGAAGGCCACAATTTGCAGGAACACTCCATCGTGATGGTTCGTGGCGGTCGTGTCAAGGATCTTCCGGGTGTGCGTTATCACATCGTTAGAGGTACTTTGGATACTGCGGGTGTTGCAGGACGTACACAGCGTCGCTCTAAATACGGAGCTAAGCGTCCGAAAGCAGGTGCTGCGGCTGCTAAGGGTAAGAAATAAACCTTAATCGCAGAGAGATAAACAAAACAAGTGTACAACTTAGTTTTTGTTTATTGGATTGAATATTCGGCGGAGTAAATGGCTATAGGAGTATGGCCGTTGAAGATGCTAAAAAGGCAACCAAACGAACAAAAACGAATTTTGAAGAAAAATGAGAAAGGCTAAACCTAAAAAAAGAGTAGTGCTGCCGGATCCTAAATTTGGCGACACTCGTGTCACAAAGTTTGTGAACCATCTGATGTATGACGGCAAGAAGAATACCGCATACACTATTTTCTATTCAGCATTGGAGACTGTGAAGTCGAAATTGCCTAACGAGGAAAAAACCGCGCTTGACATCTGGAAGAAAGCGTTGGAAAACATCACTCCGCAAGTGGAGGTTAAGTCGCGCCGTGTCGGTGGAGCAACATTCCAAGTGCCTACTGAAATCCGTCCGGAGCGCAAAGAATCCATTTCAATGAAAAATCTAATCAATTATGCCCGCAAACGTGGTGGAAAGTCGATGAGCGACAAGCTTGCCGCTGAGATAGTAGACGCTTTTAACGAACAAGGCGGAGCATTCAAGCGTAAGGAAGACATGCATCGTATGGCGGAAGCTAACCGTGCGTTCGCTCACTTTAGATTTTAATTTGAAAAATAAGAATAAAAATGGCTAATATAGACGATAAACTTCATCTGACGAGAAACATTGGCATCATGGCCCACATCGATGCCGGAAAGACTACGACTTCGGAGCGTATTCTGTTCTATACAGGTCTTACGCATAAGATTGGTGAGGTGCATGACGGTGCGGCTACCATGGACTGGATGGAACAGGAGCAGGAGCGCGGTATCACTATCACATCGGCCGCTACGACTACCTTCTGGAACTATGCAGGAGAGAAGTATAAAATCAACTTGATTGACACTCCGGGGCACGTAGACTTCACAGTGGAGGTTGAGCGCTCGTTGCGCGTGCTTGACGGCGCTGTGGCTACATTCTGCGCCGTAGGCGGTGTGGAGCCGCAGTCGGAGACTGTATGGCGTCAGGCTGACAAATATAATGTGCCGCGTATCGGTTATGTAAACAAAATGGACCGTTCTGGAGCCAACTTCTTCGAGGTAGTGCGTCAGGTGCGTGAGGTTTTGGGTGCCAATCCGGTGGCAATTCAAGTACCAATCGGTGCGGAAGAGACTTTCAAGGGCGTTTGCGACCTTATTGCAATGAAAGCCTATTTCTGGCACGACGAGACTATGGGTGCTGAATATAGCGTGGAGGAAATTCCCGATTCTTTGAAAGACGAATGCGAGAAGATGCGCGACAAGATGCTTGAGACTATCGCCGAATACGACGATGATTTCATGGCTAAATATTTCGACGACCCTTCTTCTATAACTGAGGACGAAATCCGTAAGGTGATACGTGTCGCTACGCTGAAGATGGAAATCGTCCCGATGATTTGCGGTTCTTCGTTCAAGAACAAAGGCGTTCAGTGCCTTCTCGACGATGTCTGCGCATTCTTGCCGAGCCCGCTCGATGCAGGCGAGGTCGTTGGTCACGCTTTGGATGATCCTGACAAGCAGGAAGTGCGCAAACCGTTGTTTGAAGAGCCGATGAGCGCGTTGGCGTTCAAGATTGCCACCGACCCGTATGTAGGCCGTCTTTGCTTCTTCCGTGTTTATTCAGGACAGGTTGAGGCAGGTAGCTACGTGTTCAATAGCCGCTCACGTAAGAAAGAGCGTATTTCGCGTCTGTTCCAGATGCATTCAAATAAGCAGAACCCGAAAGAAGTCATAGGTTGCGGCGACATCGGTGCCGGTGTAGGTTTCAAGGATATCCGTACAGGCGACACTCTTTGCGACGAGGCTCATCCTATCGTGCTTGAGGCTATGGAATTCCCGGATCCTGTGATTGGTATCGCGGTAGAGCCTAAGACTCAGAAAGACCTTGACAAACTTGGCGTAGGCTTGCAGAAACTTGCCGAGGAAGACCCGACATTCCGTGTGGAGACTAATGAAGAAACAGGACAGACCGTGATTAGCGGTATGGGTGAGCTCCACTTGGATATCATTATCGACCGTCTCCGTCGCGAGTTCAAGGTAGAGTGTAATCAGGGACGTCCGCAAGTTACATATAAAGAAGCTATTACCAAACCGGTTGAATTGCGTGAGGTATTCAAGAAGCAGACTGGTGGACGTGGTAAGTTCGCTGATATCATCGTCCGTGTAGAGCCAGTTGACGAAGGCTTCGAGGGCAATTTGCAGTTCGTTGACGAGGTGAAGGGCGGTAACGTGCCTAAGGAGTTCATCCCGTCTGTGCAGAAAGGTTTCCAGACCGCGATGAAGAACGGTGTGCTTGCCGGGTATCCGGTAGAGCAGCTTAAGGTGACCTTGCTCGACGGTTCGTTCCACCCGGTCGATTCCGATCAGCTTTCATTCGAACTTTGTGCCATCCAAGCATTCAAGAAAGCTTGCGAGAAGGCCGGTCCTGTGCTGATGGAGCCTATCATGAAGATTGAGGTGGTTACTCCGGAAGAAAGCATGGGTGACGTAATCTCCGACCTTAACAAACGCCGCGGTCAGGTGGAAGGTATGGAGACAAGCCGTAGCGGAGCGCGCATCGTCAAGGCTAAAGCTCCTCTTGCCGAAATGTTCGGTTATGTGACAGCCTTGCGTACGATTACTTCGGGCCGCGCTACTTCTACAATGTCGTTCTCCCACTATGCGGAAGTCGGGACTTCTATCGCTAAGCAAGTGCTTACAGAGTGTCAGGGAAGAGTAGATTTGTTGAAATAAATTATTTAAAAACAATATGAGCCAAAAAATCAGAATCAAATTAAAATCTTACGATCACAACTTGGTTGACAAGTCTGCCGAGAAGATTGTAAAGACGGTGAAGGCTACCGGTGCTGTTGTCAGCGGTCCTATTCCACTGCCGACACACAAGCGTATTTTCACTGTCAACCGTTCGACTTTCGTCAACAAGAAGTCGCGCGAACAATTCCAGCTTTCTTCGTTCAAGCGTCTTATCGACATCTATAGCTCGACAGCTAAGACGATTGACGCCCTTATGAAACTGGAGCTTCCGAGCGGAGTGGACGTAGAGATTAAAGCGTAAGTTAATTGTAGAATTTACATTAAAGTTAAAGAGAAATGCCAGGATTATTAGGAAA
>URQP01000111.1 GCA_900550025.1 uncultured Porphyromonadaceae bacterium
GAGCACCTGACTGTTAATCAGGGGGTCGTTGGTTCAAGCCCATCTTGAAGCGCAAAAGCAGCTATACGATAGCTGCTTTTTTGTTTTTATCCCAAAACCTGAAAAACATCATTGCCGCCCCGGGAAAACACGTAATCAGATTGCGCACGCCTGACAGATAGATATTTATCTGATTCCACAGCAAGGCAGCGTGCGCGACGTGTCTTACGGAATACGCTCAACGACTCCATCCTCTTCGTTCCAATGCCCGAAGAACAAAACATAAAATAGGATGCCTTACGAAGGCTCTCCTATCCTCAACAACAAGCCCTCTTTTTATACAGATAAATATAAATTCTTCATCTCCGGGCGAGGAGGAGGAAGCGGCAGGCGTGGGGATTGCGGCCGTCGGCGGGATGCCCGCCGAGCACGGTCTCCGTCCATTGCGTGCGGTCAAGCTCCGGGAAGAATGTGTCGGCATCGGGGAATGAAGCCTCGATTTCCGTCAGATATATCTTATCGGCAGACGGCAACGCCTCATGGTAGATTTGCGCTCCGCCAATCACGAACACCTCTCCGTCGCCATCGGCCATCCGCAATGCTTCGTCAAACGAATGCGCCACTTCCACACGGTCGGCCGAAAACTCCAGATTGCGCGTCACCACTATATTCCGGCGGTCGGGCAACGCGCCTTTCGGCAACGAATCGTAGGTACGCCGCCCCATTATCACGGTATGCCCTGTTGTGACGGCCTTGAAATGCCTCATATCGGCGGGCAGATGGCAGAGCAGTCCGCCGCGCCGTCCAATCGCGCCTCCGTGTGCCACGGCCACTATTATCGACAGTTCCATAAGCAGCAAAATCATACGGCAACCACACCTTTGATGTGCGGATGCGGGTTATAGTTCTCCAATGTGAAATCCTCGTACTTGAAATCGAACAGGCTCTTCACCTCCGGATTAATACGCATCACCGGAAGCTGCCGCGGCTCGCGCGACAATTGCTCGCGCACCTGCTCGAAATGATTGGTATAGATATGCGCGTCGCCGAGCGTATGCACAAACTCACCGGCTTCCAGCCCCGTGACCTGCGCCACCATCATTAGCAATAAAGCGTATGAAGCGATATTGAACGGCACTCCGAGAAAAATGTCCGCGCTGCGCTGGTAGAGCTGCAGGCTCAGCCGCCCGTCGGCCACATAGAACTGGTAGAAAGCATGGCATGGCGGAAGGTGCATCTCCGGCAGGTCGGCCACGTTCCATGCGCTCACTATGATGCGGCGCGAGTCGGGATTGGTGCGGATGGTCTCCACGGCCTCGGAAAGCTGGTCGATTGTGCCGCCGTTGTAATCACGCCACGCACGCCATTGCTTGCCGTAAATCGGGCCGAGATTGCCGTCGGCGTCAGCCCATTCGTTCCAAATCCTCACACCGTTGTCCTGAAGGTATTTCACGTTGGTGTCGCCTTTCAAGAACCAAAGCAACTCATAAATAATGGATTTCAAATGCAATTTCTTAGTGGTAAGCAACGGAAAACCGTCGGAAAGGTCAAAGCGCATCTGGTAGCCGAACACGCTTTTCGTGCCGGTACCGGTACGGTCGGCTTTCATCACGCCGTTATCCATTACATACCGCAGCAAATCGAGATATTGTTTCATTTTTCCAAACTTAAGTACTGACAAAGGTAATGCAAATCGAGTGCAATGCAAAGAGCTTGCTCAATTTGCTTTGCCGAGATGCAGCTTAGCTTATTAAAATATACAGCGAATCTTGGCAAAAGCCCGGATTACCCGACACTTCCGCCAAGATTCGCATATATGATGAGGCAATAATTATCTGACTACTACTTTTCTGACCGAATCGCCGACTTTTACAAAATAAATCCCGGCGGCAAGACCGAAACGGCTTTCTCCGGCTGCGACATCGAAACCGGCAACAAAGCGTCCCGCCAAATCGTAGACATCCGCGCGGCAACCATCAGCTGACCGAACTACCATTCCGCCGTCAGTGCCATAAACATAAACGCCATCCGCCGGATCTACGTCGGCTACAGCTCCCTGCCCGTCAACAAACATTTCGTTCGACATTTCGGAATACAGCATTTCCTCCTCGCCGTTGGTAACCGCCATCACAGCGTAAGAGAAACGCTCACCGTCGCGTTTGCCCGCGGTAGGCACGTAGCAAGTGTTGTTGTAAGCCACATCGTTGCGGTAAAGACGGGTAACCACAGAGCCGGCTGAAACGTCCTGCGTGATTCTCACATCATCCACATAGACTGTCCCTGTGCTGCCATAGTCGCTGTTGTTCTCATCACCGAAACTCATCGCTATATAATAATCATCGCAAGAATCGAAAGTAAACTCAAACGTTTCAGTATCCGACGTGAAGCGCCTCAACTGCCAATCCGACTGAGAGCCGGCCGCATTGTCGACAATACAAACGCCGAATTCAGTGGCGGAAGAGCAATATGCGTCTTTATGCACAGTGACCTCAAGCCTGATTTTGCCATCGGCGGTATTGCCTGTTACAGCGTAGACCGGCGTGTAGAGCGTAGAGTATGCCCCCATAATCATGGCGTAATTTTTCAATCCTACCATGCCCTCCACCATTATGGTGGTCAACGCCTCCCAATTAGGATATTGGGTATAGCCGTCCAACAGGCATTGCATACCGTTGTAGACAGGATTGTCGACAGTGCCTTCCGTTATTCCGGAGAAATCCTCGTCTTCAATAACGAAATCACCGCTTTCAGGAACTGTATAATATGAAGCCGTCGACAGGGCGTAGTACACTGCATTATCTGCCGCCGTCCAATTTGCGCGGAATCCTCCGTCGGTCACTTCCGTAGCCGCCAATGCCGTCGGAGTGCCTACCGTGACCGAAGCCTCCTTAGCCACAACTATTGACGATTCCGCCGAAGTGCGCACGCCATCGGTCGCCTGTACTGTATAGTAATACAGTTTAGAACCGTCCAGCCCCTCAACGGCATAGCTTGTTCCCTCAACTTCTTCATTTTCGAGGAAATACTGCCGTTCATTATCATCGAAAGAGAACACATCGAGCAGATAGGTCGTAGCACCTTCCACTTCACCCCAATTGGCGGTGAATCCCGTAGACGTGATGCCGGTTGCCGCCATAGCATTCGGTGCGGAAAGCGAAGGTTCTTCTACTTCGTCCGAAAGCTGAGTCACCTCGACATTGTCGATAAACACAGGACCGTCTCCAAAAAATTGGAACATGGTCTGTAACGCACCTCCTGTTCCGGTTATTTCAAAATCCTGCCATTGTTCAGTAACCGGGAAATTACGTCCTTCGACAGGAGAAGAACTGCCCCACATCACATAAAACTGCTCCGTACCCGATTGTGAACGCGCCGACATACGTAACGTAAACTGTCCGCCGTCGCCCGACAAGTCCACAACAGGCGACGAAAGCATCGCCTGCGTGCCGTCGGCAATGAAACAACTGCCGCCGGCCTGATAGAGATTAATACCTGCCCAACCGTAAGTCTGGACGTAATCACGCATGATAATGCCATTGGATTCGAGAATATTGGTCATGTCGGGAGCATCTTCCGAACCGGCAGCAAATTTGTCGAAATTCTCGCCCAGCACCAATGTTTCGCTACCTGTCCCGGCATAAGCCTCCACTTTGGAAGCCTTTGGCATAACCGCACCGCTAACCGGGAATCTCGAAATTTGGCGCGGTGAAAGCACTTGCGCTTTTTCCGCCGAGCGTTCCAACTTCCTGCCGTCCCAGCCCGACGCATAGCCATTACCCATTGCCGCAACAGCACAAAGCAGTGACAAAACAATTTTTACACTCAGAAATCTTTTCATATTAATATATTACAACTTTTTTAATTACAGAATTTTCCTTCTTTTCCACTTTTACCACATACACACCCGACACATCAATCCGCACAGCGGCATATCCATTCTCTACCGGTCTGCCCGCCACAAGCTGTCCGGACAAATTGAAAACGCGAACCATAGCATCTTCAGCCGACTCAACGTAAACAGTCCTGTCATTGACCCGTACAACAGCACCGGCATCGCCTGACAAACCGTCAACACCCGCATAATGGCCTACAGAAAATTCCTCCACAGCAGATTCATTTCCGCCCTCATAAAGGCACACCACACCATACGTGTGAGTTCCGTCCGGCACTCCGCCATCGACAAACCTGCGGCTTGTAGTGAAACCTATGTATTCGTCGTCGCGGTACACGTTAAATCCCAACGGATAAGCCGCCACATCGGCAGCAGGGTCGTAATCGGGATTGAACACAGGCTGCTCACCGTAGACAAATTCCGGCTCACTGCCTTTTTCCAACTCGGCACGCAGCAACGGGTTGAGAGTAAGCAGCCCGTCGCTCCATTCGCCTGTTCCGTTGTTCATCGACAAATTGGCAAGTCCCTGCAACAGATTGTTCTCGCATATCAGTCTTATGGTGCCGTCGGATGTCACAAGATTCACACCTATCATGTAATCGTAGCCCGGCTCAATCTCAACAGGCTCAATAAGCATCCGCTCACACCACTGCCCGGAAGCGTATTCCGTAACAGAACGCTCGCTCACCACTTCAGCGTCGTCCGTGCCCTCCGGCATTCTCCATACACGTATCTTGTAGGTGGTGGTCCTTTGGCTCGTGAACGGAAGGAAAGCTATGCTGCTTATATTATAGCCCTGATAAGTCTTCAAATCGGCCGCGCTGAACCTTTGCGCGTAATCCATCTCATCACAAGCCACATACTCATAGACCGCATTGCCGAGATCAAGGTCAGAGCAACGGGTAAGGCGCATATCCATATCCCATTCAATATCAACGGAATTGCCGTCAGACTGCGCCGACAACGACTCTATCCGATTGACAGGCACCCTGACAGAAGCGGTGGCGAAAGGCGAATACAATCCGTCAGTGTAAAGCACATCGACCTGATAAGTCGCGACATCTCCCGTAAACGAGCGGTCGACATACGACAGCATTTGCGTGGTGGTAAGCATCTCTCCATCGCGGAATATCCGGTAAAGCTCCACACCGTCGGCGGCAGGAGCATTCCAATTAAGAGTAACCACGCCGCGCTTTGCCGACACAGAGAAATCGCTGACCGCCGCCGGAGCCTCCTCTTTAACAAATGAGAAAGAAACAAGTCCGCCGTTATCCTCTATGTCCTCCAGTCCGCAATAGGCATACTTGCCGTCGTTGGAATGCGAGGACGGCAACGTGGCGTCAGAAAACTCCGTTTTAGCCGACGCTCCGGGAAAAGGAGCACCGGCGGAATTAATGTCGCCGAATGTCGCCGGAGTACGGTCAGGGTCGACCGACGACGAGGCGCAGACCGTGTACAATCCCTGCTCATAGTCATTATTCACCTCGTTAAGGTCAATCGAGCGACTTATGCGGTTCTCATCCACGTGATAAATTATCAGGCCGTGTCCCGGAAGCATACGGTCGAATTTCTTCGGCTGGCGGTTTTCGAGCACAAAATAGTCGCCGTCGAGCGTTGTGCCCATGATATATGCGGCAGGCTCGTCGCAGGCGGCAGGAATGTTCTCTACCCGGCAAGCGTCGGTCAACGTTTCAGGTGTCACCCATCCGAACTGTATTTTCTGCCACATATTGATATGCGAAGGCGAGTCGCCCGAAGCGTTATACTCGTTCCAGATGCCCTCCGCCATACAGTCCCACACGCCGGTTCCGTTGAAACTGCCGTTTACCTCATAATCCACATCATAATAATCCGGAGCGCCGAGATTATGCCCGAACTCGTGGCAAAGCACGCCGACAGTGGTCATCTGTCCGGGCAGCAGAAGCTCCGGCTGAATGGTGTATTTCTTCACATTGACACCATCAAACTCCATATTGAACATCTCAGAGCTGTGCGACCATATATCGGACGACAGGCCTGTGACTTCCGCGCCTTGTCCCTGATGAATAATCGACAAACCGTCGAGCACACCGTCGCCATCGTTGTCGAAATCACGCAAATCCACCTCATCGTCGACAAGCGTAAGCGCGTCGCTGATAAGGTCGGTCATATCCTCCGTATCGTACATCGACTTCTCACGCGGCAATGTTATCCACCCTACAACGGTAGTTTCCACGTCCAACTGTCCATAAGAATTTTCAAGATAAAAATCCCGGAAACTGCCTGTCCCCTCGTAATTCTCGCCGTTCATAAGCTCAACGAATCGTTCAGGCTCAACCGATGTGCGCGTGTCGGCAAAGTTGACGAGCAGCATCAGCAGCCGGCGATGCCCTTCGAGAGGGAAAGTGCCGTCGGACTGCAACACCCTCGCTTGCGCAGCATTCTTCTTAATGCCGGGCTCCATTGCCGCCCGACGCAACTTATGGCTCGACGCTACAGCCGCGTCATTGCCGGTATATACCACCCTGCTGTCAACTCCGGCATACACCAAGTATCCCGATTCAGCCTTTTCAAGAATATAACCGCCGGAAGATTCTATCCAGTGGCTGTGCTCATCGCCGCGCACTCGGTATTCCACCACCCGGCCGTCGGGTTGTGTGTAAAAAACGCCTTTAGGGTACGCCGGCACCGAATATGCCGAAAACGTACCCAAAAGACCTATTGCTGAAATTACACACAACAATCTATGTTGCAATTTCATCTGCTGTTATTTTACTATTTTCACATTATTGCCTTCTCCGGCTGATATGACATAAACACCTTTGCTCCAACCATCTGCCGGAATTATGATTTCGCCGCCGGATGCCGCGCCGGAGAACATTATCTGTCCGGAAACCGACCATACCTCGACACGGCAGCCATCGGCAACACCCGATACCCTGTAGGCCGAACCATCGGCAG
>URQP01000112.1 GCA_900550025.1 uncultured Porphyromonadaceae bacterium
AGGACCCGGAAGAATGCGAATTGTTCCTCGTCGAGGGTGACTCGGCAGGCGGTTCGGCAAAACAGGGCCGCGACCCGAAATACCAGGCCATCCTTCCGTTGCGCGGTAAAATACTCAACGTGGAGAAGGCGATGGAGCACAAAGTGTTCGACAGTCAAGAGATTACCAACATATTCAAGGCATTAGGCGTTACAATCGGCACGCCGGAAGACAGCACAGCGCCCAACATCAGCAAGCTGCGCTACCACAAAATCATCATCATGACCGATGCCGATGTCGACGGAGCGCACATATCGACGCTGCTGATGACATTGTTCTTCCGCCGTATGCGCCCGATAATCGAAAACGGCTACCTCTACCTTGCCACTCCGCCGCTTTACAAATGCAGCCGCGGCGACAAGGAACGTTATTGCTGGGACGACAAGCAATTGAACGACGCGATAATGGAACTTGGCAAAGGCGACGAGAAAAACGTGAAAGTGCAACGCTATAAAGGTCTTGGAGAGATGAACGCCGAGCAGCTTTGGGAAACTACCATGGATCCGGAAAACCGCATCCTGAAACAGGTTACGATGTCGGATGTGGCCGACTGCGACCGCATATTCTCGATGCTGATGGGCGAGGATGTGGCACCGCGCCGCGAGTTCATCGAGACCAACGCCCTGCGTGCTGCCATCGACGCTTTGCTGTGGTGCGGACGATACCGTCCGCAGGTTCAGGTTATTGGTTAAGGGTTAAAAGGTCAGGGGTTACCGTCGTGTAGCCCCTGACCTTTTTTTCACCGGCTATTTTACGGATGCCGTTTTTTACGCTTCAATTCTGTATAACTCTAATGTCAAATACATTCTTCTCGTCGGCAAAGCGATATCGGTGTCCGTAAAAAGCCATATCTCGAATAAAATTTATTAGCACGTTTATCTTCACTATTTAAGGAGTCCACGGTTATGAACTGACATCCTGTTATGTCGTAGGAAATAAAAGTATTTGTGACGAAATCTAAAATTTGTTCTCCTATTCCCTTTGACTGCATATCTTTCCTTACACCGAGATGACCTATATTAATGGCGGGAAATGATGTTTGGCTGCGGAATATCGGTATATACTCATCATTAAATCTCGAAGAAGATTGTTGGATGAATTCTTCTTTATCGTCAGAATTGTCAATAATCATAGCATCGTTTGACAAGGTAAATATCGCAATGATTTCCCCGGTATCAACTTTTCTTGCACAATAAGATGAAAAATAATGATATTTTGAACAAAGAAAGATGTCGTTATGAAAGAAGTCATCCAATTTATCAACACCACAAGAAAAAGAGGACAACTCTTCGCGGTCCTCTTCATTAAGTCTTGTTATGGATATCTCAATATCCGAGAATCGGGTTTTTGCCGCCATTATTGCGCAGGATTCTTTCATAAACGTTCTTCATCCTATTCTGTCTTCTTTTAATTTCAGACAGTTGAAATGGCGTCATATCTTTAGATACACACCTCTCAAAATTCTTTCTGAATAGCTTGACATCATTTGCTGTCATTTTCGGATTAGAAACTGTATGTATCATCTTAATTTGCTTATTGATTAGTTTTTACTAAGACAAAATTACACAACTCTTTTGAATAAGAAATACATCGTAGTTGTTAACTTTTTTAATTTTATGGTTTTTAACTATTTTTGCCGGTGACGGCATAATTGAGTATTTTTGCTATCGGAGAAAACCGAAGAAGGCATGGGCGACGTGATGACACCGGAGCAGCGGCATAAGTGCATGGCAAGAATCCGCAGCAAGAACACCAAACCGGAAATAATGGTGCGGAAATACCTGTTTGCCCGCGGTTTCCGCTACCGCAAGAATGTTCGGCGGCTGCCGGGAACGCCTGACATTGTGCTCAGGAAATACCGCACGGTGATATTCGTGAACGGTTGTTTCTGGCACGGACACGAGGGATGCCGCTACAGCCATCTGCCGAAATCGAACGTGGAGTTCTGGCGCAACAAGATAGAGCGTAACAAGAAGCGCGACCTGAGGGAACGCGTCGAATTGCGCCGTATGGGGTGGCACGTCATTCAAGTGTGGGAATGCCAATTGAAGCCGAAAGAGAGGGAAATGACACTGCGGAGCATCGAACAGGCATTGTATGAAATCTACCTGCAGGACCGCGCGCCGCGCAAACCTTATGCCTGTCCTGCAGCCGACGCGCCGGCATGCGCTGCCGAGCCTGAAACGGAATACGGCCGTAAATAATACGCCTGTTACACTCAATATACATCGAAGAGGAGATAGGTGGTGCAGAGCGGCATCACCCCAAGCTGCGCTCCGCTTGCATGGGGTTAAAGCTGTGCCGCCGCTTTGCGGCTTTTGCGGTGCGGTGATGTTTTTTGATTTGGACGGTTCTTTTTAGTGTAAATTGATTGGGAAATAGTATTATTTATTATAACTTTGTAAAGTTGTCGGAATAAACCGTAAAAATCTCGTATCTTATGAAAAAGAAATTATTTTTTGTAACGTTACCGTTAGTCGCTTCGTTGCTGCTGTCGGGATGTTGGAATTTGAATTTCGATTTTGACAGAGATGAGGAAGAGATAGCCGGTTTCAACAAAAAGTTTGCCGAGGAGCTTGAAGAACATGGATATATCAGATCCGCCGAAAAAATAAGCCCCGCAGAGGTTGCGGGGATTGAAGAGCTCGATTTGAGTGGTGGTGACTTTTTTGGAGGATGGCTGAAGTCTTTGAAGGGAATTGAATATTTTACTAACCTGAGGGTACTGCGTTGTGACTCGCAGAAGCTTGAAAAATTGGATTTGAGCAAGAATACTGCTTTGGAAGAGGTGTCGATTGCCAACAATAACTTGACAGAGCTGAAAATAAATAACTGTCAGTCGCTGCGGGTGCTTGTTTGCAGGAACAATGGGCTTGTGGCCAGTGAAGAGAATCCCTTGGGATTGGATTTGAGCGGTAATCCGGAACTTGTGACGCTTGATTGCAGTTCTAATAAGTTGGAAGATCTGGATGTAGGGAATTGCGGAAAGTTGGACACTCTGTATTGCGAAGAAAACAACTTGCATTCTTTAGACCTCAAAAAGAATGGGCGGTTGAGGTTGTTGTCGTGTGGATACGGAAACAGTATCAAAGAATTGGATTTGAGCGGGAATCCTGAATTGTTGACGGTGGATTGTACGAATACCGGCTTAAAGGAGCTGAATGTCGAGAACTGCCGTAAGTTAGAGAAGTTGAATTGTGAGTTTTCAGAGATAGAGGAGCTTAATCTTAGCACTAATGCTGCCCTGAAAGAATTGAGGTGCCGTGACTGTAATCTGAAAAGTCTTGACCTCAGCAAAAATCCGCAATTATCGGAGCTTTATTGCAGCGAGAACAATCTGACCGAATTGGACATCAGCGGAAATCTTATATTAGAAAGAATCGACTGCGAGGAAAACCAGTTGACATCTTTGGATATAAGTAAAAATGCAGAATTACTGAGTATAAGCTGCGGGAAAAATCGGCTGACTTCTTTAGACATAAGTAAAAATGCGGAATTGTATATGCTGACGTGTGAGGATAACGATATCGGGGATATTGTGTCGGGGAAAACTCCAAGTTGTACATACTTTTTTGTTCTGGCAACGAAATTCGCAGTTTTACTGGTATGCCGTCGATAGTGTGGCTTGAATGTGCGGACAACGGAATGGAAAGCCTTGACATTAGCGGCTGTAATGACCTTGGAGCTTTAGATTGTTCGGGAAATAGGCTTGCACTGCTGGACACAGGCAACTGCCCGGAGTTATACACTCTTTTGTGCAAAGATAACCTTCTTGCAAGTCTCGATATTAGCGGGAATACAAAGCTGTCGAAATTTAATTGCGAGTTGAATCCCGGAGAAAACAATGTGATGAGAATCAAGGCATGGTTTGACAGTGTGAATATTCCATGGGGCTTTGAGGGGACGACCGGACAGTATTATTACAATGGTGCTGCCGTGCGGGTGGAATATTGGTGTGAATAAAGGGTATCATTGTTGATTCTATGGGAGTGAGGGGGATTTAAGGTTATTTTTCAAACTAATAGCTGAATAATTGGAATATTCTGCCTATTTTTGTGGGGTACGAAAAACGAGATTTATGATTCCTGCTGTTAAAGAGATACCAAGAATATCAGTAAATAAGCTAATATCAATATTCCAGAAGGAGAAAAGCGACGCTTTCATACCGGGCTGCATGATAATATCGCGGACTGTTGACCGCGGCGCAGAATCGGAAAAGATACACCAGTTGTCGCATCCGTTCAGCCTTGACGCATTCGTGTTCATGCTTTGCGAGTCGGGCGAGTTTGTAGTCACGACCAATTCCAACGATATACATCTGAAGCGTCACGATTTGTTCATCAATTTTCCGGGTCAGGTGATACATGTGGATGTCCCGGAAAGTTGCAAGGAGCCGGTGACGGTGCATATAGCGGTGATGGATCTCGCGTTTATCCATGAGATGAACCTTGACATAAAGCCGGTGGCACAGAAGTTGCTGGAGCTGAGGTCGTCGCAGATGATGGAGCTTACGGAAAAGGGCTTTTCGGAGCTTAATAACCTGATAAAGTCGATAACTGAAGAAATAAACAACAATGAGCCGGACAATGCCACGAACGACATTCTCCGCAGCCTGATAACGGCAATATTTTTCAAGATAGGGCGTGTGGTTGACCAGAAGGCGGCCGACAATCAGGGAGACAAGGAGGTGTTCGACAAAAACATACGCTATTTCAAGGAATTTATGGTGCTTCTCGGTCAGCATTTCCGTAAGGAACGCTCGGTGGGGTTCTATGCTGACAAGATGCATCTCTCGGCGAAGTATTTCACTACTCTTATCAAGCGGGCGAGCGGGCAGACGGCTGCCGACTGGATTAATAATTATGTGATACTTGAGGCGAAGAATCTGCTGAAGTATTCTACGATGAACATACAGGAGATTTCGTATAGCCTGAATTTCCCGAACCAGTCGTTTTTCGGGAAGTATTTCAAGCATCATACGGGGATGACTCCGAGCGAATACAAGAAAAGGAAGTAGATTATTGCAGCTTTGCTGCAAGGTTATGGGTTATAGGGTTATAGGGTGCGACCGCTATGCTGCCGCACTCGTTGCACAGTCGTTTCAAGCACGACTTCTACGAGGCCGATGTCTTTGCCCTTTGCCTACCTACGGTCAAGGCCGTAGGTTACACGGCGACAGCCCCTCACGGGGCTGGCATTGTCGCTTCACTGATTAACCTCATAATCTTATGACCTTATAACCTCATAACCTTGTATGTGGTTATTTGAGGTCGAAGCCGATGTCGCGGCGGAAGTATTTGCCTTCGAAGTCGATTTTGGATATTGCGTCGAACGATTTTTCCAATGCTTCTTCTTTTGTATCTCCGTAGGAGCTTGCGGCTATGACTCGTCCGCCCGATGTGACGATTCCTTCAGGTGTGCGCTTTGTCCCGGCGTGGAAGAGTATCGAGCCGTCGACTTTTTCCAGTCCGGTTATGAGTTTTCCTTTTTCGTAGCTGCCGGGGTAGCCTTTCGACACCATCATTACCGTGACGGCGTATCCCGGGGCGATTTCGAGCTTGCGCTCGGCTAGATTTCCGGAAGCCACGCCTTCGAGGAGGTCGACAAGGTCGCCGTCGGTGCGGAGCATCACCACTTCTGTCTCCGGGTCGCCCATGCGTACGTTGTACTCTATGACCATCGGTTCGCCTTTGACGTTGATTAGCCCGAGGAAGATGAATCCCTTGTAGGTGAGGCGCTCTTCTTTCAATCCTTCGAGAGTCGGCAGGATTATTCGTTTGGTGACTTTTTGCATGAACTCGCCGTCGGCAAAGCTTACCGGCGACACTGCTCCCATTCCGCCCGTGTTGAGTCCGGTGTCGCCTTCACCGATGCGCTTGTAGTCCTTGGCTACGGGCAGGATTTTGTAGGAATTGCCGTCGGTGAGGACGAATACGGAGCATTCTATTCCGGAGAGGAATTCCTCGATTACCACCGTGGCCGACGATTTGCCGAACATCCCGCCGAGCATTTCTTTCAGCTTTTCCTCGGCTTCTTCCAGCGTGGGAAGAATCAGCACTCCTTTCCCGGCCGCCAGACCGTCGGCTTTTAGCACGTAGGGGGCTTCGAGCGAGCGTAGGAACGCCACTCCTTCAGCGTAGTTGCCGGCATCGACGCTCATATAGCGTGCCGTTGGTATGCCGTGTCGCATCATGAATCCTTTGGCGAAGTCCTTACTGCCCTCGAGCTGCGCGGCCGCTTTCGACGGGCCGATTACCGGCACCGCGTTCAGTTCTGGGTCGTTGGCAAAGAAGTCGTAGATTCCGGCCACGAGCGGGTCCTCGTTGCCTGCCACTACCATAGTCACGCCGTTGGCTTTGACGAAATCCTTGATTGCCGGAAAATCCATCGGCGACAGCGCTACGTTCTCGCCGTACTGGCTTGTCCCGCCGTTGCCGGGCGCTATGAAGAGTTTCTCCAACTTTTTGCTTTGTCTCATTTTCCAAGCGAGGGCCGATTCCCGGCCGCCCGAACCGAGCAGCAATATTCTTTGACTCATGATGGGTAAAATATTTTTTATGATATGATTAATCTGTTATTTCTTCGTCTTCTTTTTTATGGCGGTGGCGCATGGTCACCTCCCCTTGCGGGATTTCCGACTCGTCGAAGAGCCGCGGCTT
>URQP01000113.1 GCA_900550025.1 uncultured Porphyromonadaceae bacterium
GGTGGAAGAAATAGGACAGCGCAACAGCGACAACCGCCATTGTCAGCAGGCAATAGCGGCTGTTGATGAATCTGTTGATGCTTTCCTCCCTCATCGTTTATTCTTTGAATTTTTTGTTGTAGACCTTGATTATGTTCGACACGTCGAAGTAGTAGCCGTCAGGGCCTTTGCTGTCTTTCTTGTCGACTATGATGTAGTCGATGCTGTCCCCCAATTCCTGATGGTCGGTGGCTACGAGTCCCATGAAATTCACGATGTTGTATTCGTGTACCGGGCTTATCACCACCCAAGGGTTGTCTTTTTTGCCGAGCCCTGTCGACAATATGGCTTCAAGTATATGGTTGAGACGGTATTGCCATATCGAGGCGCGCGCGAATTTCTTCTTCGTCTTGAGCGCATAGATGAAAAATTGCATCTGGTTGAGGTCGAAAGGGTTGTCGGCGAGCGACAGTTCCGCATATTTGATTATGGTGTCGCATTCGGCCGGTGTGTGGCTCTGCTTGTAGTAGAGCGGCTGTATCTTGTTGGCGAATTCGGATATCCTGTAAGGGTTGTAGTCTTCTTGGAAGACGTAGCCGAGGTAGAAGTGGCGGTAGTCCTGCATTGTCATGTCGGTGTCGTTGCTTACGAACTTCTGCCATAGCCGCTTGTAATAATAAGGCGAAGTGGGGTCGCCTACGGCTTTCCGTATTTCTTCCATATCCGGTTTCTCCGGCTTGAATTTCTTGTCGGCGGCTGTCAGGCTGACTGTCGCCGTCGCTGTCACTGCAAGCAATATGATGGCAAGTATTTTTCTCATAACGTATGTTTTTTATATGTTGGATGAATATTGCACCGCCGCTACTTCTATGGCTATGCCTATCAGTGACACTGTCACTACCGCAGGCAAACCTTTCGCGCAGAAATATTGCACGAACCGTGCCGACGGGAACGCGAGGGCCGACCCTTTCGGCGAGCGGGCAAACACTATGCACCCGGCTGCGGCTCCCGCGAACGCGCCGATAATCATAGGGGCATAGCCCGCTGTCGCCCCGATAAGCATTCCTGCCGTAGCCCCGACGGTGATGTGCTTCATCCCTTGGGTGGCTTTCACTAAGGGCTGTGGAAGCATTGACATTATGATTACGACTATCACGGTCATCACTCCCCAGTACGAGAGCATCACGGAAGGGAATGTCAGCCATCCGCTCCATTGCATCAGCCATAAGCCTCCGTAGGCCGCAATCACAGCCGGGATGTGCGGCCGGATGCAAAGGTAGAGCGCGGCCGGCATAAGCAGAATGCCAAGAATGAGAAGCGCAATATCCATATCGTCGCAAAAATAATTATTTTTTCAATTTTTTGCTAACGGCTTAACAACGGCTACGGAATTTTGCCATTTTTTCACGCGGCAGGCATCCCGGTGTCAGATACAGAAAAGGATGAGCAACTGGGCGATTATGACTCTCGCAAACATGCCGAGAGGATAGACCGTAGCGTATGAGACGGCTGGAGAGTCGCCTTCTATCGTGCCGTTGGCATAATCGAGCGCCATCGGGTTGGCCATGCTTCCGCAGAGCAGTCCGCAGGTTTCCCCGAATTTGAATTTGAACAGCCGCATCGACACTATTCCCATAATCAGTACCGGAATGGTAGTAATTAAAGCCCCTATCCCTATCCAAGCCAGTCCTTGCGGGCCTACGAGCGTGGCGAAGAAATTTTTTCCGGCATCGAGTCCGAGGCATGCGAGGTACATCGACAGCCCTATGCCGCGAAGCATCAGGTTCGCGCTACGTGTGTTGTATGTTACCATATGCAGCCGAGGACCGAACCGCCCCATCAGAAGTCCGGCTATTATCGGGCCTCCGGCAAGCCCGAGGGTTACAGGGATGTCGCTGCCCGGCAGTGCGATAGGTATCGAACCGAGCACAAGTCCTAATGATATGCCTACAAAAATCACGGCGAGATTAGGCTCTTTAAGCGACCCCGCGCGGTTGCCTATGATTTTTTCCACATTCTCTATCTCCTGCGATGTCCCCACCACTGTCAGCCGGTCGCCTATTTGCAGCACCAAGTCGGGTGTCGCAAGCAGTTTCACGCCGCTTCGCAGCACACGCGACACCGTGATGCCGAATTGGCTTCTCAGCTTCAGCGAGCCGAGGCGTTTGCCGTTTATTCCGGGGCGCGACACTATTATGTGGCGCGACACTATCTGGCGGTCGATTTTGTTCCAGTTCACATGGTGATTCCAGTCGCGGTCTTCTTTCTTTCCGAAAAGGAGTGTCAGCGAATCGAGGTCTTTTTCTGTAGTTACGACCATAATTCTGTCGCCCGGCATCAGTTTCTCTTCCGAGTTCGGCATGATGAAATCCTTGCCTCTCCACAGGCGCGATATTATGAATTGCGCTGGGCTTGCTTCCTTTACGTCGTGTATCGTATGGCCTTCTATTCCCGGGTTGGTTATCTCGAAAGTGGCCACGTATGTCTGGTCGGCATGGCTTTCCTCGCGGGGTTTCAAGTCATCGGACTTTGTGAAGAATTTCCGCAGTATTATGATTATGAAAATCACGCCTACAACACCTATCGGATATGTGACGGCGCATCCCAACGCCGCGGCATCGGCCGGCATCCCAAGCTGTTTCAATGTCTGTTGCGCGGCCGCGAGAGCCGGCGTATTGGTCGTTGCCCCGCACAATACTCCGGTGATGTCGTCAATACCGTAGCCTGTAATCCAACTGATTCCGGCGGCCATCAGCGAGCCGATGGCTATGAGCACCAGCCCGGCGATGTTCATGCTTACCCCTTCTTTGCGGAAGGAGCTGAAGAATCCCGGCCCTACTTGCAGCCCGAGGGCATATACGAACAGCACTAATCCGAAGCTCTCGGCATAGTTGAGCATATCGGAATCGATGGAGAATCCGAGGTATCCGGCTAAAATTCCGGTAAAGAAAACGAACGTCACGCCTAACGATATTCCGGCTACGCGCAATCTGCCCAAAGCCAATCCTACGGATATGATTATGGCAACCACAACCACCGCTTGAATAGCCGAATGGGTGAACAGAAAGTTGTTAATCCAATCCATGCTGCAAAGATAGCCTATGTCGCGCAAATATGCACTAATCATATATAATGATATTATAAGATTATTTAAATGTGATAATTTGCATTGTTAATTGCAATGCCGTAATTTAGCACTTAGAATTTAAAGAACTATCATATCCAAATAATTATGGAAAATAGATATTGTGTGATAATGTGCGGTGGAATAGGCAGCCGTTTCTGGCCCTTCAGCAAGGTGGCGCGTCCTAAGCAGTTTCTCGACTTTTTCGGGACGGGGCGTTCGCTGTTGCAGATGACATTCGACCGCGTGAGCAATATTCTCCCTGTACGGAACATCTTGGCTATGACCAACGAGCAGTATGCCCCGCTCGTGAAAGAGCAGTTGCCGGAGCTTTCCGACGACCAGATTCTGCTTGAGCCTGACAGGCGCAACACTGCCCCGTGCATCGCTTGGGCGGCATACCATATCCGTGCCATCAACCCTAACGCGGTTATGCTGGTTAGTCCTTCCGACCATTTGATATTGCGGGAAGATGTGTTTAAGGATTGTGTTATCCGGGGATTTGATTTTGTGGCGAAATATCCCTATTTGCTTACGATGGGCATACAGCCCAACCGTCCGGAAACCGGCTACGGCTATATCCAGATGGGAAAAGAGGAAATCGACGGATTCTCGCGTGTGAAGACTTTTACGGAGAAGCCTGACATAGAACTGGCGAGAGTGTTCATCGAGAGCGGCGAATTTGCTTGGAATTCGGGCATATTCATGTGGGGAGTGAACACTATTATCGATTCCATACACGAGCATGTGCCCGACATTGCCATGCGCTTCGACAAGGGGCTTGGAAAATTCGGAACTGAAAAGGAAATGGCTTTTATCAAAAAGGAATTTCCGGCGTGCCCGAATATTTCCATCGATTATGCCGTGATGGAAAAGGAGAAGAACGTGTTTGTGCAACGTGCCGATTTCGGATGGAGCGATGTAGGCTCGTGGGGCGCATTTTATGAGAAATCGCCTAAGACAGAGACCGGCAATGTGATACGTAATTGCAAGACAGTGCTGTCGGGTTGCGAGAACAATATTTTTGCGTCGAAGAAAGAAAAGCTGGTTGTGGCCTCGGGGCTTAAGGAATACATTGTCGTTGACGATGACGACATACTTTTAATCTGTCCGTTGTCGGAAGAACAGAAGATTAAGCAGTATGTCAATGAGGTAAAAGCAAATTTCGGAAACGAATATTTGTAGATATGTATTAATTTGCGGGACTTGGCGGCCGGTTACGCTTTTCGCGGAAACCGGCCGCTTTTTCTATGCGGCGCAAAGATGTTCGATAAGTATTTTTGTTCCCAGTCCGATAAGTACGATGCCGCCTATCCATTCCATACGGAATTTAAATTTCCGGTAGGCGGCCACGCCGATAATAGTGCCTGCTATGGAGAAAATGAACGACACGAGCCCGATTATTCCGACAGCCGTGAGCATTTGCCCGGTGGTCATCTTGATGAACGCGAACGTCACCCCTACAGCCAGCGCGTCGATGCTTGTAGCCACGGCCAGAGTCAATATGACCGGCAGCCGTGTGGGGTCGAAATGGCAGCCTTCCTGTTTCTTTAAGCTTTCGGCAATCATTCTTATCCCTAACAAAGAGAGCAGTCCGAAGGCTATCCAATGGTCATAGTCGCGTATCAGCGAACTGAACAATCCGGCGACAAACCATCCGATGAGCGGCATCAATGCCTGAAACAATCCGAAAAAGAATGCCATTTTCAGCAATGTGGGGCGGTGCGTGCGCTTCAATATCATTCCGCTTGCGAGCGAGACCGAGAAGCAGTCCATTGCAAGGCTGACGGCCAAAAGTATGATTCCTATTATGCCCATTGTATGTGTGGTGGAAAATTGTCGTCAATCGTGCCAGTCGCCGTTGGCTTTGATAAGCGATATCAGGTGTTCAAGCGCCTCTTCCTGTGGGATGTTGCGCTCTACGCATTCCTTGCCTTTGTAAAGGCTTACTTTTCCGGCGGCTGCAGCGACGTATCCGTAATCGGCGTCGGCCATTTCTCCCGGGCCGTTGACGATGCATCCCATGATTCCTATTTTCAATCCTTTAAGATGTGATGTGGCCGCTTTTATTTTACGTACCGTGGCTTGCAGGTCGAACATTGTGCGCCCGCAACTCGGGCACGAGATGAATTCGGTTTTCACCATTCTTGTACGTGCGGCCTGCAATATTCCGAAAGAGAATCTCACGGCATCGCTTTTGTCGGGGAGGTTGGGGGCTTCGAGCAGTATGCCGTCGATGAGGCGGTTGATTAGCAGTGTCCCGAAATCGGCCCCGGCTTTCACTTGTACGTCTTCAGGATTTGAATCATCATAGCGCATCCGTGCAATGACCGGAGTCTTGCATCCGCAATCTGTAAGCCTGTGGATGAATGCTTGCATTTCTCCTGTCGGGTTTTGATGACTGGAATGGAGCACGATTACAGCACCGTCCGGCAACGACCCGGCTACTTCCTCCGCGGGCTGTGAGGCATCGGCTTCAACCGCGTTGAACATTCCGGAATATAAGTCGGGCATAAGCTCGCATCCCGCCAATTCCGAAGGGTCGAGCGACGATACGACAACAGGCTGGTTGTCCCCACCTATTATTCCGTATGCTTCCGTCACGCGCCTGACTGGCGAAATATGGTCGTAACCTTTGGCAAAAGAGCCTTTTATGTGGGGATGACCTTCACGAGCTGTGATGTAATCTACCAGCTTGCGGGCCACCGGAATTTCTAATTCGGGGTCTTCGCTGAGCGAGACACGGATAGTGTCGCCTATGCCTTCCGAGAGCAGAGCTCCCATGCCCACGGCCGACTTTATGCGTCCGTCCTCGCCGTCGCCCGCTTCAGTAACGCCGAGATGCAGCGGAAAGTGCATGTCTTCCGCGTCCATTGCTGCCACGAGTCTTCTGACAGTCTCCACCATCACTACCGTGTTCGACGCTTTTATAGAAATCACTATGTTGCGGAAATCAACCTCGCGGCAAATACGCAGGTATTCCATAACCGATTCCACCATTCCGGCCGGTGTATCGCCGTAGCGGCTCATTATGCGGTCGGACAGCGAGCCGTGGTTCACGCCAAGCCGTATGGCTGTATGGTTCTCGCGGCATATTCCGAGGAAAGGTATGAGTTTCGCGCGTATTTTTTCTATTTCCTGACGGTATTCGTCGTCGGTGTATTCAAGTTTTTTGAACGTGCGGGCGGCATCTACAAAATTGCCGGGATTGATGCGCACTTTGTCGGCTGTCATAGCGGCCGCAAATGCCGCTTTGGGGTTGAAATGGATGTCGGCTACCAACGGCTTGCAATAGCCGTCGGCATGGAGCCGCGAGCGGATTACGCCGATATTTTCCGCTTCCCTTACGCCTTGCGCAGTAAGTCTCACCAAGTCGGCTCCGGCGTCGAATATGCGCTTGCATTGGGCTACGCTTGCTTCTGTGTCGAGCGTGGAAGTCGATGTCATGGACTGTATGCGTATCGGGTATCCGCTGCCGAGCATCAGCCCTTTACCCTGCCGACCGAGACCGAC
>URQP01000114.1 GCA_900550025.1 uncultured Porphyromonadaceae bacterium
GCAAGTTCATACAGCCTGTGTTTGAGCCGCTTGGGTTTAATTGGAAAATGACAATATCGTTGCTTTCGGGAACAGTGGCAAAAGAAACTGTGGTGTCGACTATCGGTGTGCTTTACAGCGGCGACGACGCTGCCGATGAAGCTGCATTGTCGGAACGCATAAAGGAGGTGAATCCGCAGACCGGCCATCCTGATTTCACGCCGTTGGTGGCATTCTGCTTCTTGGTGTTCGTGCTGCTTTATGTCCCATGTATCGCTACGGTGACGGCGATAGTCAAAGAAACAGGAAGTTGGAAGTATGGAGCGTTTACTCTTTGTTATAACACGATTGTCGCTTGGCTGTTCGCTTTCGTGATATATCAGATAGGCACTTTATTTATATGACAAATTGAGGAGAAATCGTTAACTTTGCGGTTGCCTATTTTGATGGGCAACCGTTTTTTTAGAAATAAAATAAGAAACAGATATGGAAAAGAAATTCAAGCGGACGCTGGTTACCACGGCTTTGCCGTATGCTAACGGACCTGTTCATATCGGCCATTTGGCCGGCGTTTATGTTCCTGCCGACATTTATACACGTTATTTACGCCTTAAAGGGGAGGATGTGATAATGATTGGCGGTTCTGACGAGCATGGTGTGCCTATTACCATCAAAGCAAAAAAAGAGGGTGTCACACCGCAGGACATAGTGGACCGCTATCATAAAATCATAAAAGATTCGTTTGAGGAATTCGGTATTTCGTTTGACATATATTCGCGTACTACATCGGAAATCCATTGTAAGACGGCAAGTGACTTTTTCCGTGAACTTTACGACAAAGGAGAGTTCATAGAAAAGACTTCCATGCAATATTACGATGAAGAGGCGCATCAGTTCCTTGCCGACCGTTATATTGTCGGCACTTGTCCGCATTGCAAGAACGACCATGCCTACGGCGACCAGTGCGAGGCGTGTGGCACGTCGCTGAACGCTACCGACTTGATAGACCCGCGTTCGGCAATAACCGGCAATAAGCCTGTGCTTAAGGAAACAAAACACTGGTATCTGCCGTTGGACAAGTGGGAGCCTAAATTACGCAAATGGATTCTTGAGGAACACAAGGAATGGAAGCCTAATGTCTACGGACAATGCAAATCGTGGCTTGACATGGGGTTGCAACCCCGCGCGGTGAGCCGCGATTTGGACTGGGGCGTGCCTGTCCCTGTAGAAGGAGCGGAGGGAAAAGTGCTTTATGTGTGGTTCGATGCCCCGATAGGCTATATTTCCAACACAAAGGAACTTCTGCCTGACACGTGGGAGAAATATTGGAAAAGCGATGACACGCGTATTATCAATTTCATAGGAAAGGATAATATTGTATTCCATTGCATTGTCTTTCCTGCAATGCTGATGGCGGAAGGCTCGTATCAGTTGCCGGAGAATGTACCTGCAAATGAATTTTTGAATCTTGAGGGTGATAAGATTTCCACTTCGCGCAACTGGGCTGTATGGCTGCACGAATATTTGCGCGATTTGCCCGGCAAGCAGGACGTGTTGCGCTATGTCTTGACGGCCAATGCTCCTGAAACCAAGGATAACGACTTCACATGGAAAGATTTCCAAGCGCGCAATAATAACGAGCTTGTGGCAATACTCGGTAATTTTGTTAACCGTACAATCGTGCTTACGCATAAATATTACAATGGTATTGTTCCGGAAGCAGGGGAACTCACGGATTATGACCGGGAAACTTTGAAAGAGTTTGCCGATGTGAAGAAAAATCTGGAGAAATATCTCGATACTTTCCGTTTCCGCGACGCGTTGAAGGAGGCTATGAACCTTGCGCGTATCGGTAATAAGTATCTTGCGGATACCGAGCCGTGGAAACTGGCAAAGACCGATATGGCAAGAGTCGACACAATCCTTAATCTGGCAATGCAGATTACAGCTAATCTTGCTATCGCTTTTGAGCCGTTCCTGCCGTTTATGTCTAAGAAATTGCGCGGAATGCTCAATATGGAGGCTTGCGACTGGAACCGTTTGGGTGATGTCGGCATCATACCGGCAGGTCAGGTTATAAATAAGGCTGAACTGCTGTTTGAGAAAATAGAGGATGACGTTATCGAGGCGCAGATAAAGAAACTTCAAGACACGAAAGAGGCTAATAAAATAAATAATTTCCAGCCGGTGCCTGTCGCTGATAATATTCCTTATGACGATTTTCTGAAATTGGATATCCGTGTCGGAAAGGTTCTGGAATGTACGAAAGTGCCTAAGGCCGACAAACTGTTGCAATTCAAGATTGACGACGGTATGGGCGGACGCACCATTGTTTCAGGAATAGCCAAATACTATAAGCCTGAGGATTTGGTTGGAAAGGAAGTTTGCTTTGTCGCCAATTTTGAGCCGCGTAAGTTGAAAGGTATTATGTCGCAGGGCATGATTCTTTCAGCGGAGAATCCTGACGGGTCATTAGTTGTGATTGGTCCTCACGGAGAAGTGCGGCCGGGTTGCCAAGTAAAATGATTTTACAATCGGGAAAGTGCGGTTATCCAACATAGAATTGTTGAGAATAGTCAGTATGGCGATGGTGCTTGCCGTTCATTTCACTGGAGCGGCGTTCGGATTGCCGTCGCCCGACGATTTGTCATCTCCTACGGCAATGATGCTCGGTAAGAATGCAGTTGAGACCCTGACTATTGTCGGGGTCAACTGCTTTATTTTGATTTCCGGCTTTTTCGGCATAAGGGCTACATGGAAAGGTCTGCTTAGCTTCACATTTACTTGCTTGTTCGCTTCAGCCGTAGTGTTTATGCTCTATTGTGTGGAGAGCGGATTCTCATGGGTTTTCCTTTGGGAGTCTGTATGCATCTATTCCTGCACCGATTTGTGGTTCGTGCCTGCTTACTTGGTTCTGTATCTCTTGAGTCCGGTTCTGAATGTCGGCTTGAAGTCGCTCGATAGGCGTAAGTTGTTCCTGTTTCTTGGCGGATTGTTGTTTGTCAATGTTTATCTGGGATGGATGCGCGGTGGCAAGGTCAATCCGTATGGGTATAATGAAATGCAGATGATTCTGATGTACTCCATAGGTTGGCTGTTGCGGCGTGAATTGCCTACATTGTCGACAATATCTGTTAAAGGGTGGATTGCCGTTTATTTGGTATGTTCTGCCGGTACGTTTTTTACAGCTTTCTTTTTGCCTTCGCGCGAGGCCTTTGCCTACAATGCGCCGTTTGTCATTATGGCATCAGTGAGCTTTTTCCTCATTTTTGCGGTTATGCGTCCGTTCCATAGCAAGGCGGTAAATTGGGTGGCCTCATCGGCTTTTATGGTGTATTTGTTGCACAAGCCGCCGTTTATATGGAATAAATTACGCGGCTACTTGAATATGTTTTATGACGATTATTCATATCCGGTATTTCTTTTGTGTGTCGCCGGACTTTTTGTAGGTGTGTTTGCCGTTAGCATATTGGTTGACAAAATGCGCCAATATGCCTATCCTTTGAAAAACCGGTAGAATTATTTGTTTGCGGTTTTTGACAGTAATGGCAGGATTTGCGGCATAATTCCGGGATTCGCCACTACGACCGATATGTTGCGGTCGTTTCTGAAAAATTCATATTTTGCTCCGGCTTCTTCAGCTATTAGGAGTGCGGCGCATACGTCCCATTCGTGCAGGTTGAGTTCCCAGTATGCGTCAAGGTAGCCGGCTGCCACATAGCTGATGTCTACAGCCGCGGAGCCGAGCCTCCGCAGTCCGCGCACCAATGGCAAAACACGCGCCACGTTGTCCATATTGTTGTCTGCCGTGCGGTCTTTGTCAACAGGGAATCCTGTAGTTACAACCGCTTTGTGGATGTCGGTGTTGCAGCTCGTTGATATTTTCTTGCCGTTTAGGAAAGCCCCTCCGCCCCTGACAGCGTGGAAAAGTTCACCGAGATAGGGAGCGAATACTACTCCAATTATCGTTTGCCGTTTGTGTTGTATTCCTATCGATACGCAGAATTCCGGCAGTCCGCTGCTGAAATTCGTGGTTCCGTCCAATGGGTCGATTACCCAGCGGTAGTCGCTTTCGTTGCCACTCTTTCCGGATTCTTCCGACAGGATGGAGTGGACGGGATATTTTTTTCTGATATTTGAAATTATTATTTCTTCGGAGGCTTTATCGGCGGCGGTCACTATGTCGCTGTCGTTGAATTTCGCTTTTATGTCGAGATTCTTGCCTCTGAAATATTCTAATTGCACCCTTCCGGCCTCTTTTGCCCAAAGGGTGCAATCGTGTAGCAATTCATTGATTTCCTGCATTTCCGTCACTATGCTTCCGGGTCGATTACCGGAATGTTGCGTTTGAACACTTCCTTGAAAGAAATTAGAGTTTCTGTGCGTGCCAATCCGAGATTTTGCAGTTTGCCGTGGATAATGCTCATCAGGTCGTTGTTGTTCTTTGCATACAGTTTGATGAACATGTCATACTGTCCTGTCGTGATGTGGCATTCTACAACTTCGGGGATTGTCTTCAGTTTCTCAATCACTTGGTCGAATTGCGAAGGATCTTTAAGGAAGAACCCGATGTAGGCGCATGTGTCATAGCCTACCGATGAAGGGTTGATCAATGATTCGGAGCCTTTGAGCACTCCCATGTTGATGAGTTTTTGGATGCGCTGATGGATAGCGGCACCGGATACGTTGCATTCACGTGCGATTTCAAGATAAGGTTTTCGTGCGTTTACAGATAGCATCTGTAGGATCTTGTAATCTAACGAATCTAATTGAAAATTTGCCATGTATTATAAAAGTTAGTATATTAGTACCTTGTTAAAATTTCACAGTAACAAATATAAAACAAAAAAACGGATTTATGATAAAATTAAAAGAAAATAATTGCAAAGACGGCTTTTTAGATAAAATTAAGAACTTGTATGAGGCTTCTTTTCCCATAGACGAACGCCGTGACTTTCAGGATATAATTAAATTGCTTGATGACAAGAAATCGCCATTCGAAATAATCGCTTTTATTGAAGATGGGGAATTTTCAGGGTTCTTAAGTTTCTGGAAATGGGACGATATGCGCTATTTTGAGCATTTCGCCGTCGAGCCGTCGATGCGTAACGGCGGGCGTGGGGCTAAATATCTGTGTCAGGCCATAGCCGACGATTCCACTCCTGTCGTTCTTGAGGTTGAGCCTCCTGTTGATGAGATGGCTCGCCGGCGCATAGGTTTTTATGAGAGGAACGGGTTGCGGTTGTGGAACGACTTGTATTATTTGCAGCCTGCCTACGGTGAGGACCGCAGTCCGTTGGAACTGAAACTTATGACAGCAGGCGAGATTTCTTTCAGCGGGGAGGACGATGAGAAGATATTGCGCATAAAGCGCGAGGTTTACGGACAGAATCTGTAATTTTACGGTGAAATTGTTTTTGTCGGATGAGAAAAGGTATTGTTTTGTTGGTTTGTGTGTGCGTGGCTGCGATGGTAGCCGCGTGTGCGGGCGGTAGTAAGGCGGATAGAGAGGATGCTCGTGTAATCACCGTGAGCATCTTGCCGCAGAAATATTTCTTGGAAAAGATTGTCGGCGACAGGTTCGATGTCAAGTGCATGCTCGATAAGGGCGGTAATCCGGAGACATACGAGCCGTCGATGTCGTATATGATGAACCTTGAGAAAAGCGACGCTTATTTCCTGATGGGTAATATCGGCTTCGAGTTGAGCATCCGCAGCAAAATCAAGGAATACAATCCTGATATAAAGGTCTACGACGTGTCGGAAGGAATAGAGCTGATAAGCGGCTCGCATCATTTCGATGCCGACGACAAGGAGGGTATCGACCCCCATACGTGGACTTCCGTCGCCAATGCGCGCGTGATAATAAAGAATATGCTGGACGATGTCGTGGAACTTGACCCGGAACATAAGGCGGAATATGAGAGCAACTACCGTGACTTTGACCGTGAGCTGTCGGAGTTTCAGGACAGCATTGCCCTACGGTTGCAGTCTGCGAAAGGCGGGGCTTTTGTTGTATGGCATCCTTCTTTAAGCTATTTTGCTCGTGATTACGGTTTGGAACAAATCAGCCTTGAATACGACGGCAAGGAAGTGCCTGTAAAGTATTTGGAGAAGAAAGTGGCATACGCCGTGTCGCGGAAGCCTTCGGTGTTCTTTTTCCAAAAGGGGATGGATACCAATCAGGCGCAGACCGTCAACGCCCAGATTGGCACTCGGCTTGTCGAGATTAATCCGCTTGGATATGATTGGAAATATGAAATAAGGAAAATTGCAGATGCGCTCTCCCGATAATGATTTAATAATCGCTGCCGGCCATATCACTGTGGAATACGGTTCGGCGTTGGCTCTCGACGATGTCTCGTTAGAGATAAATGCCGGTGATTTCGTGGCTATTACCGGGCCTAACGGCGGTGGCAAGAGTACGTTGCTCAAAACGTTGTTGAAACTGATAAAGCCTACATCAGGCACTGTGGAATATTATATGAACGGCGTGACGGTCGAAAGATTGCATATAGGCTATCTGCCGCAAAAAAGCAATATCGACAACCGTTTCCCGATTACGGTGGAGGAGGTAGTGGCTTCCGGCTTGTACG
>URQP01000115.1 GCA_900550025.1 uncultured Porphyromonadaceae bacterium
GCCGGGACACCTCCCCTATTAACTCCGCTGAAGCTCCGTGAACAGGGGAGGACACCTGAATTGCATAAGGTAATCATTTTAATTCTAATGACAAATTTGGGTTTATTGGTGTCCGCTAAAAATATGGGTTCGGTTTATGGGGTGTAATGCGCTGCCGCCGATGACGCCAGCCACGTGGGGGCTGTTGATGCGCAGCACGCCGCCTTGGCGGTGGGTAGATAGCGGACACAAAATAAATTCAGAAAAGGGAAAGCTGCGTGTCGAGAAGCCGGAACGAACGGCGGGGATAGGGCGAAACTCCGTAGCGGGCGATGGCGTCGCGGTGGGATTTCGTGGGATAGCCCTTATTGAGATCCCATCCATATTGCGGATACTCTCCGGCTATGCGGCGCATATATTCGTCACGATGGGTCTTGGCAAGGATCGAAGCCGCAGCTATGCTCATCATTTTTCCGTCGCCTTTCACTATGCACGCATGCGGTATTCCGGGATAAGGCTTGAAACGGTTGCCGTCGACAAGCAGGAAATCAGGTTTCACTGACAATGCGCCTACAGCCCTATGCATTGCAAGGAACGAGGCGTTAAGGATATTTATACGGTCGATTTCCTCCGCCTCCACCACGCCGACAGCCCATGCCAACGCCTCGCGCTCTATCACGGGACGCAACATGTCACGCTGGCGCTCGCTCAGCTTCTTAGAATCGTCGAGCATTTCATTCGCAAAATCCTCAGGCAAAATCACGACGGCGGCAAACACCGGCCCGGCAAGACATCCACGTCCGGCCTCGTCGCATCCGGCCTCCAACCGTCCTTGTTCAAGAAATAGCTGCAACATAATTATCCGGTTACCGGTTCTGCCCCGTCAATGATGCCGCTTGATGATGTAGTCGAAAAGGTCTATGAACGCTTTCTTTGCCACGCTGTCAGGATAAGGGGCAATAATCCGGCAAGCATCGTTTTTCAGCCGTTCCATCGAAGTATAGGCATATTCTATGCCGCCCTCTTCCTTGGCAAACTCGATAAGACGCTCTATCTCCTCGTTGGTAAGCACATCCTTCATCACCGTAGCCTTCATTTCAGCGTGTAACGGCGATTCCGTCTTCGAAAGGGCATAAATCAAAGGCAATGTAACCTTTCCCTCCCGCAAATCGTTACCGGTGGGCTTGCCCACCTTCGCATCGCTGAAATAATCGAATATGTCGTCCTTTATCTGGAAACACAACCCGAGCAATTCGACGAAACGAGCAAGATTGTCGATGTCGGCCTCCGGAGCTTTCGCGGTATAACCGCCCACCTGAACGCAGCTTCTGAAAAGCGACGCGGTCTTCTTGCCAATTATATGGTAATAGTTTTCCTCCGTAATGCTGTGATGCTTTGCTATGTCAATCTGGTCAAGCTCACCGGTAGAAAGCTCCTTTCCGAGCTTCGACACGGTACTTATCACCCGCATATCGCCGGCCTCTATCGCGCACGAAAGGGCGTTAGACACGAAAAAGTCGCCCACAAGCACCGCTATATGGTTGTCCCACACGCTGTTGATTGTAGGATTACCGCGACGCTGCTTGGTCTCGTCGACCACATCGTCGTGAATCAGCGACGCGTTATGTAGCAGCTCAATGGATGCCGCGGCGTTAAGAGTAGCCTCGTCAACTATATTGGAAAAAAATTTGGCACTGAGTATTACAATTATCGGGCGAATCTGTTTTCCTTTGGTTTTCAAATAATTAGCCACTATCTCATTAAGCAAATCGCTATTGCTGCCCAACGAAGACGTGATTATTTCGTTCAGCCTCGACAACTCCGGTGATATCGATTCCTTTATTTCGTCAAATTTCGTCATACAACGATTTTTAAGGCACAAAATTATAAATAATTGTCCGTTTATTGTAATTTCACGGTCGAATTATCAAATACTTAATTTATTTTTTACATTCCGGCAACGCCGGCACTGATATATGGAAAAGAAAAAACTGTTTCTGCTCGACGCATACGCACTGATATTCCGCGCCTACCACGCGATGAAGTACTCCGCGCGTTTCACATCGCACGGGATGAACACGTCGGCAATCTTCGGATTCGTCAACACCCTTGAAGAAATACTCCGCAAGGAGTCGCCAACGCATATCGCCGTATGCTTCGACCCGGCAGGAAAGACATTCCGCCACGAAATGTTCCCCGACTACAAAGCCGGACGCGAAGCCACACCGGAAGACATAAAAATAGCCATACCATACATAAAGAAGATAATCAAGGCCTACCGCATCCCCATAATGGAAGTGGAAGGCTACGAAGCCGACGACGTGATAGGCACTCTCGCCTTAAAAAGCCGCGGACACGGATTCGACACATACATAATGTCGCCCGACAAAGACCTCGGACAGCTCGTGGGCGACGGAATAAAAATCTACCGCCCGGGCTACAAAGGACAGGATGCCGAAATACGCGGAACAGAAGAAATCTGCAAGCTCTACGGGATAGAACGCCCGCAACAGATAATCGACATGCTCGCCCTTATGGGCGACAAGGCCGACAACATAGCCGGATGTCCGGGAGTGGGCGAGAAAACGGCATCGAAGCTGATATTGGAATTCGGGTCGGTGGAAAACCTGATAGCCCACACAAGCGAGCTGAAAGGCTCTATAAAAATGAAAATAGAAGCTAATGTCGACAGCATCCTGTTCTCTAAAAAGCTCGCCACGATATGTACGGACGTACCTGTCGACTTCGACGAGAAGAAAATGGAGCGAAAGGGAATCGACACGGAAGCCATCCGCCCCTTGTTCGAGGAACTGGAATTCCGTTCGTTGCTGAAACGCGTACTTAAGAACGAACCGGCAGCGAAGCCGCCTAAACCGGCAAAATCGCAGGCATTGCCCTCGCTGTTCGACGACCTGATTGAACAAGAGCCGGAAATCAGCTCTATAAGACAAACCCCTTCCGGTGATTTCCATTTGGCCGACATCACGGAGTTCGGAAAACAAATAGAAAAAGCCATTGCAGAAGGGAAATGCGGGATATTCGTGGCAACTACAAAAAGAGAAGCCATGCGGTCGGAACTGAAAGGAATGGCAATCGCAACAGGGAACGGCAGCACATACTACCTTCCGCTTCCCGACGGGAAAGAAGAGCGCGACAAGGCATTGGCGTTGTCGAAACGGCTTTTTGAAAGCGGGACGCTGAAAATAGGCAGCGACATCAAGCACTCGCTCATCGTGCTGAAAAGACACGGCATCAGCCTGTCACGCCCATTCTACGACAATGCCATCGCCCATTACCTGCTGCAGCCCGAAATGGGGCACTCGACAGAACGGCTCTCGGAAATCTACCTCAACGAGGCTCTGCCGACCGTTACAATGCCCCAAGGCGCTGTAAAATCGAAATTCGACCCGGCAACGCTGCCTGTCGGTGAATACTACCCCTTGGCATGCGGCCACGCCCGCGCCAACCTGCTGCTGCACCCCATTCTGGAAGACCAACTCGAAAAAAACGGAATGCAACATCTGCTCAACGACATAGAGTTTCCGCTTACGGAAGTGCTTGCCGACATGGAGATGGCAGGGGTGAGAATCGACGTGCCGACATTAAAGGCATATTCGCAAGCCCTCACCGACGACATGACAAAGATTGAGCGTGAATGTTTCGAGCTCGCCGGAACGGAATTCAACATCAGCTCGCCGGCACAGGTGGGAGAAATACTGTTCGACCGCCTGAAAATCGACGACAAGGCGAAAAAGACCGTGCGGGGACAGTATTCCACGACAGAAGAAGTGCTCGAGAAACTCACTTCGCGGCATCCGCTCGTAGGAAAGATACTCGAATTCCGCAAGCTGAAAAAGCTGCTATCCACCTACGTCAACGCCCTTCCGGAACTGATAAATCCGGAAACCGGGAAAATCCACACGACATTCAACCAGACCGTGACGGCAACCGGAAGGCTCTCGTCGGCCAATCCCAACCTTCAGAACATACCCATCCGCAACGATGAGGGAAGGGAAATACGCAAGGCTTTCATCCCAAGCGAAGGCAACGTGTTCTTCTCGGCCGACTATTCGCAGATAGAACTGCGGATAGTAGCAAACGCCAGCAAGGACGAGGCGATGGTAGAGGCGTTCCTTGCCGGGGAGGACATACACCGTGCCACCGCAGCGAAAATTTTCCATGAGGACATTTCCGCCGTCACCGACGACCAGCGGCGCAAGGCAAAGACCGCCAACTTCGGCATGATTTACGGAATATCGGCGTTCGGGCTGAGCGAGCGTCTGCAAATTTCGCGCTCAGAAGCAAAAAGCATAATAACAGGCTACTTCAACACATTCCCGGGAGTAAAGGAATTTATGGACAAGAGCATCGAGCACACCCGCGAGACCGGCTATGTGACAACACTTTTCGGCCGGCGCAGGCTAATTCCCGACATCAACTCACGCAATGCCGTCGTAAGAGGCTACGCCGAGCGCAACGCCATCAACGCCCCGATACAGGGCACCGCCGCCGACATTATAAAAATAGCGATGGTGAGAATATTCAACCGCTTCAAATCGGAAGGGATACGCTCGAAAATGATAATACAAGTACACGACGAACTCGATTTCGATGTCATCCCGGAAGAACTCGACACGGTGAGGCGCATAGTGAAGGAGGAAATGGAAGGTGCATACAAATCGACCGTCCCCCTCATAGCCGACTGCGGCACCGGCGACAACTGGCTTGCCGCACATTGACAGCAGTTAATTACAGATACAATGACGCGAACACTCAGGCTAAATTATTCAACCTCTGTATAGTCCGCGTCATTGTGTCTTTTCACACGTCTTACCGTATGTTTTATTTTGCCTATAAGAAAATTGATTTCCATACTTGACTCCGTTTCAGAAGTTTCCAAATCAGGCATTACAATATTTGAAAGCATCTCTCCAAAGTGTTGCATTTTTGACTGCTGTCTCTTAGCGTCCGTCTCTTCATGCAGAGCGCGTAATTCACGTTTGAGTTGGCGGACATTGGCAAATGTTTCAATAATGGCGATAGTGGTTTGTGTCGCTTGCGGACTTTTCAGAATTGTGGCAAGCATATACAATCCTTTCTCTGTAAATGCTTTAGGAAAAACGCGAGATTTTGATGACACATTTGCGGTCAAAATTTTTGACCGCAAATAAGCAAGTTCCTGTCTGTCAAGTTCAAACACATAGCCGTTTGGAAATTTTTCAGGATTGTTACGCACTGCTTGATTGATTTCACGTGTTTCCACACCGTACAATGCCGCTACATCGGAGTCCAATATTACTTGACAACCTCTGACAAGTACTATCTTCTGCCGCACTTGCTCAAGAAGGCTAACCGCATTTGAGAGACACTTCCTTCTCTTTTATCTAAGCTATTATCCATTAATTTGATTTTTTTGCCGTGATTGAATTGTGGATTCTCTTCCGCTATAACAAAGATACACAAAATATTCCTGTATCCTGCAAAAGCCATAAACAATCAAAACATAAAACAACAATTTCAACCAAGTTTGATTGTTTTGCTCTCGATTTGCATGGTATTTTTCCATAAGATAAGCCGCATCTCGGCATAGCCAAACCTGAAAACTTCGTTTTCGTTTGTCTCTGCTCTCGATTTGCATTATCTTTGTCCTTAGAAATTCAAACCTAAATGAACATTATGAACAGTTTCCTATTGATACCCGGATTCATGAATCTCGGAACAGGCGAAATAATAATCATTGCAATAATAGTACTCCTTCTTTTCGGCGGGAAAAAGATTCCCGAACTGATGAAAGGGCTCGGCAAAGGAATCCGCAGCTTCAAGGAAGGGGTAAACGACGTGAAAGACGAAATCAACAAGCCCATCGACTCTGAAAAAGAGACAAAGGAAAACAAATAATGCCGGACGACAGCAACGAGAAAACGTTCTGGGGCCATCTTGACGACCTGCGCAAGGTACTGTTCAAGATGGTTGCCGTGCTCGCATTGTTCACGGCCGTGCTGTTCGTGTATATGCCCGAAATTTTCGACCGCGTGATTTTCGGGCCGTGCCACGGCGACTTTGTCCTCTACAGACTGTTCGCAAGAATAACCGACGGCATACCGATGCTTCCGCAATTCAGCACGGAAGGATTCGAGGTGAAAATCATCAACACCGGACTGGCGTCACAATTTTTCACGCATATCAGCACATCGTTCTGGCTCGCACTGGTCTGCTCCTGCCCTTTTATGCTCTATTTCCTGTGGAGCTTCATCAGCCCCGCTCTATACGACAGAGAGAAACGCGGCGCGCGCACGGCATTCCTGCTCGGCACAGTGATGTTCTACGTGGGCGTAGCCGTTTGCTATTTCGTCATATTTCCCGTAACACTCAGATTCTTATATGAATACCAGTTGAGCCCGTCGATAAGCAATATGCTGGCGCTCGACTCGTATATGTCTAACTTCACGACGATGCACCTTGTATTGGGGCTGGTGTTCGAGTTGCCGCTGCTTGCGTGGACATTGTCGG
>URQP01000116.1 GCA_900550025.1 uncultured Porphyromonadaceae bacterium
GGCAGAGGCCGCAGGTATCAACCCCCTCGGCACTCCGTGCCACTCCCCCTATTTGCTCCGCAAACAGAGGGAGACATAGGAATGTTGAGAGAAGAGGGTTAAGGGTTGAGTGAGAATTTTCACTAAACACTAAACACTAAACACTAAACGCTCAACTGAACAGCCCCATAGGGGCTATTGACACGTAACCCACGGCTTCAGCCGTGGGTCATAGAGCGGCAAAGCACCGGCCTCGTAGAGGTCGCGCTTGAAGCAACCAAGCCACAGGCACGGCAACTACAGAGCAGTTGTTCTGTCGAAGAATGAATTATTAATAATAAAACATATAGATATGAAAAACTTGAAATTAAAATGGTTCGTAAGCCTGATTTTCATATTAGGCTCCGCTTTGCCGGCAGCGGCAAACGTTGAGATAGACGGGATCATATATTCCTTAAGCAGAAGTACAGCCACAGCCTTGGAATATACAGGCAGCAGCGAAGAAGTGCAAATACCGGAGCAATTTGTCCGCAACGGAAATACATATACCGTGACAATTGTCGGTTCAGCCGGAGGTTCCCGCATATCTGGACTTGCAGATTATCCTATACCGGGTTTTGTTGCTCCGGCCGTAAAGAAGCTCGTGCTCCCATCTTCTGTGACATTTGCTTATTTAAGCTCGCAGTCACCATTGATTGAAGAAGTGGAAACATCATCTGCCGAAACTGCCATCAGAATACAGAATATAGAACTCGGCACGTTGACTATCAAAGGATATGGCTGCACGCTGAATTTGGGCATCAATTCAAGAGAAGAAGACCAAGGCCCGACATCTGTCGACAATTTGGTGTTCGACTGTCAGAAAGCTATATTGACACGGTTTTCTGATGACACGTATTGGGAATATTATTCTGTGAAAAAAGCCACGCTGACCGACAAGGTGACCAACGTAGGCGGACGGTTCGACATCGCCGATGAGATAGAAGTGGCAAACGAAGAGTTCGACGGCGTGGCCGACTATGCCTTCGCGAATTGCGCATTGGAACGGTTCAAAGTTAACAGCACTACCTCCGCGCATGTCCTTCAGAATGCAAAAATCGGACGGCTCGACATATCGGAAAGAATCGATTATGAGTTGAACATGAAGTCTGTAGGCACTCTTTTTGTCGGGGATGACGTTGAGACATACAATCTTGTCGGGACAGCACGCCCGGGCAAGATTGAGGGCGCGGCTTTGAGAACGGTAACATACCCCACGAGAATGTCGTTGGCCAACACCACATGGTATGATTTCGACGGCGACGGCCGCCTGTCGTTCGTAACGAGCGGCGGAGGATATTACAACAACGAGCTTCAGCCGCTCGGCATGGCTGAACCCGTCGATGATAATTATAGAATCAAAGGCATTTACCGGGCTTTGGATTCCGACAATTCCGGAGTGCCGACATTATTTATCAACGACAAGTCGGCATTTAAATACGACCCTGAAACCGACGGATTCAATAAGGCGGAACTCCCGGAAGGCTATCTGCTGCTCGATGCCGACAACAACGGCCTGACCGACATTCTTACGGCAGAAGATGCAGACCTTTTCATCAATTACCGTCAGACCGACGGCGACTATCTGAAAACTAAGCTGCGGTTTACAACCAACCGTGAGGATGTCTACAACGCCACCTACGAACTGTCGGGCAACTGGGGCGACAATATCCCCTCGCTCAGCGACGGTTGGATGATTAACGGCAGTTCAATACCGGATTCATACATCAATATAACCCTTGCCGCCGACTTGAACAAGGACGGCATACCCGACCTTGTCGACAACAACGTGGGCGGCATATTGTATAACATAGGTGGAAACGACTACTACACAAGCCCCGAGAAAGGCGAAATCCACCAATGCGACTTGGACGGCGACGGTGTGCTGGACTATGTGCTGTTCGACGACAATGAGAGCAAGGTGTACCTGATGATGTACCAACAGGACGGCTCCTATTCGCAGCAGTTGCTCATCGAGAACAGCAGCGTAAGCAATGTGTGGTGCAAGGATTTCGACCACGACGGCGACATTGACGTTGCACTTACCGTGGATAACGAGGGCGGCAACAACACTTACAGTTTCCTCGCATTTTTCCGCAACGACGGCGACGGAAAGTTCACAAGGAAAGAAAATTCGTTTACCGAAGAATATGAATTTGTCGGCTGCCGTGACGTAAATGCCGATGGCTTGTATGAATTCATCGCTACCGACGGAGGCAATAGACAGACCGTGCTGCTGGGCTGCGATGGCAGCCTCAAAGTGACGGTGGCGGAAGTGCTGCACGATTCGTATCTCTATCCAGGTTCAGGCAGCAATGCCGATGGATACGTTGCCGGGGATATGGACAACGACGGTTTTGTGGAATATTTTTATTCCCGTGGAAACGAAATAGGTAAAATCCTGAATTTCGGCGACCGCAAGAACACCGCGCCGGAGAAGATGGCTGCTCCGGTGGCCTACTACGACGATGCTTCCGGCAAGCTGCGCATCACGTGGGAGGCGGGAAGCGACGCCGAGACTTCGACCTGCGACCTCACCTACGAGCTGCGCATCGGCACGGCTCCCGGAAAGGCCGACATTCTTGCCACCAACTCGCTTGCCGACGGCCGGCGGCGCACATTGGAGGAGGGCAATATGGGGCGCAACCTCTACAACCTTTTCAACCCGTCGGCAATGGCTGAAGGCACTTACTACATAGCAGTGCAGGCCGTCGATGCCGGAGGATTGGGCGGAGCATGGTCGGACGATGCTGTCTATCAGCACAAAAAAGCCGCGGCCGACTTCTCCATCAGCCATTCGGAGATGACCACCGCCGACACCTTGCAGCTTGCGGCACGCAAAATCGACGGCGCGACCTACAAATGGGACATTGCCGACGGCACTGTAATCAGCGAAGAAGGCAACCGCATCGATGTGACGTTCAGCTGCTACGGCGAGCGTGAGATAGGACTGACCATTACCCTCGCCGACGGCAGCACGCTGACCGCCGACACGAAGACCGTCGATGTGCTGATGTTCAGCATAGGCAGCAGCTATGATTTTGTGCCTGAGGATATTTATTATGATTGGGATCACGCAGGTTTCGCCGACTTCAATGGCGACGGATATGTGGATGCCATTGTTTCTTCATTTGCTGCATCAGCACATAAAGGGATGTGGTCGAACGATGGCGACGGGACATTCACAAAAGTCGGCAAATTGTTCAATACGGATTTGAGCACGACTCCATACGGCATCCTCGACTTCAACAAGGACGGCTATTTGGATTTCATGTCCGACGAGGAGAAAGGCAACGTGTTTATCAACAGCGGCTTCGACGATTTCAGCTTCGAGAACAGCACAAAAGAGCTTATTATGATAAACGCAGACAGAAATATACCGCGAGGATTGCTGCTCGGCGACATGAACAACGACGGCTATCCGGAATGGTTCTACGACACAAGCCACACGGCCAACCCAAGCTATCTGAACGGAGGCGACAACCTCACGTTCACGCAAGTGGAATCGTTCGAGATACCCGATAAGGAAAATCCGGAAAAGACAGTTCGGCTGGACGCCGAATATTATCACGACATAAACCGCGACGGCTTTATCGACGCGATAGCGTCGAAACGCGACAGTGACAACGACATATGGACGATGTACGCTTTGCTGAAAGGCCCGACAGGTGATTTTTCGTTCGAGGACGAGAAGCCGATGTTCGAGGTAAGTTTTGATTCGTATAATTTCCCGGCACTGTTCGGCGACCTCAACAGCGACGGCTATTTGGATTTGTTCTACCGCAAATCGGGCGAGAACTTTATCCGCGTGATTCCCGGAAAGCCGGAAAGCGAATGGCCGTGCAAGGAAGAAGTGCGGATACCGCTTGTCGGCGACTATAATTTCTCTCTGCTTAGCAGTAAAGACGACTATTTCAGGCTTTACGACTTCGACAACAACGGTTATCCCGACATCCCGATAAAGGCGGAAGACCCGGCAGGCACCGACGCTATGCCCTCATACGCAATCTTGCTGATGCAGCCGGATTTCAAGGCGGAGCTTTGCCGTACCAACGGCGTTAGCAACGACGCATCGCCATTCATCGCCCTTAGCGACGGCGCATATCCGCAAATCGGCGGTTACAACAAGACTTTGGGCAAGAGCGGCAACCAAGCCCCGGAGCGTCCGTCGGGCGTGATGGCTAAGCAGACAGCCGACGGCATGCTGATAACGTGGAGCGACGCGAAGGACGACCACACCCCGGCAGTGCAGATGCAGTACAACGTGAGCGTGAAGAAGAAAGGTGCTACCGGGGAGAACAGCTTCGTAATCTCGCCGATGAACGCCCTTTCCGATGAGGCTGCCGTAGTGCCGAGCTATATGTATAAGAAATCCACACGTATGACCGTGCCCTCGGAATTCTTGGAGGCCGGACAGACCTACGAGGTGCAGATACAGGCAATCGACGCTTTCAACGAGCATTCGCCGATGACAGCGCCGGTGGAAGTGGCAATCAATGCCGCCGGATATGTCGATGCTGCCGACAAGGTGGCCAAAGGAGCGGAAACCACGCTGAAATACGTGGGGACGCAAGCCTCGTCGTTCAGCTACGACCTCGACGGCGGGACATTGGTTGCCGACAATGGCAACGGCGAGATAACGGCTAAGTGGGACGAGCCGGGTGTGAAGAACATCGTGCTTACCGCTGGCGGGATAGCAATCAACACGGCAATAACCGTAGTCGACCTGTATAACGTCGATTTCACGCTTCCTGAGAATCCGCTTGCTGGCGCGCCGGTAGAGGTGGAAGTGCCGGAAGCGATGCTCAACAACTCACGCGAATGCGGATTCCGCTGCGACGACGATCGCGTGGCGATAGAGTGGAAGCGCGGCGATGAGATTGCGGTAATCACCTTTGCGGAAACAGGGACATACACTGTCGAGTCGTATATCGAGGATGATATTCAAGGCAACACCTGCCGCCGCGAGGCCGTAGTGGCTGAAGCGATGCCGTTGGCGGAGATAGCGGGCGTCACAGCCGACGCTGCCGGGCATTACACCGTAAGCTGGAACACAGCAGGCATGCCGCAGCAGGTGGGCAAGGTTGTGATAAGCAAGGAAACCAACCGTGTGGACAAATACTCGGTAATCGGAGAAGCCGACCTGTCGGAAGGAGCGTTCACCGACCCGGAATCCGACCCGGCAGTGAAGTCGGAACGCTACATAATCAACCTTGCGGCCGATAACGGACAGAAGAGCTACGCGAGCGACCCGCACAAGCCGCTCCACGTGATGATTAACTTGGCTGCCGCAGGAGGCTACAACCTGATGTGGAACAGCTACGAGGGTATGGAGGTGGACTACTACACCATCATGCGCGGGCCGTCGGCCGACAATCTGACGGAGCTGACGCAGATAGCGGGAAGCCAGCAGAACTATACGGATATGAACGCGCCGCAGGGCGAAATGTTCTACGCCGTGACGTTCACGCCGACAGCCGCCGAAATGCTGCGTGGCAAAGCTGCAGGCAGGACAAGCGTGGCGGTAAGCTCCAATGTGGTATCGACGAGCGAGGCCATAGCCGCTACCTATGCAACAAGCATGCAGATACTTTCCGTAGAGCCGGAAATGAGACTGACCTACGGGCAAGGCGCATTGCACCTGTTCACGGAGATGCAGCCGCTGTCGGCAACGTTCAACCGCGTGGCGTGGGAAATTGTTGAAGGCGACGGATTGGCTACCATCGACGCCAACGGCTTGCTGACAGCCACAGGCGAGGGTTCGGGCAACGTGGTGGTACGCGCCACGGCTCTCGACGGCTCCAGACTGACGGCAGAGGCTACCATCGTTTGCGAGGAAGGAGCAGGAGGCGTAACCGAGTTGCGCGACTACAACGACGGCGAGTGGCAGTTGCGCGTGGTCAACAACGGCGGCAACCTGATGCTGTCGGGATGGAACGACGGCGACGAGGCCACGCTCTACATAGTGTCGATGCAGGGGCAGGTGATGGAAATAGTCCGCACCTCCGACCCGCAGGCCGAAATCGACTGCGCGGGCTACCCGGGAGGCGTATATGTGGTGAAAGCCATCGCCGGAGGCGAAGCCAAGGCAGTGAAATTCGCGCTATAGCGTGTGGCTGCGCCACAGCGGAAATAACCCGCGGCGGCAGCCGCAAAAAAGCAAAGCTACAAAGTGTCCTCCCCTGTTCACGGAGCGGAGCGCAGTTAATAGGGGAGGTGTCCCAACGGGACGGAGGGGTTCTGTGCCAGTGTCGTGGCAGGTTATAGATTAAGGGTCACAGGCTAACCAATAACC
>URQP01000117.1 GCA_900550025.1 uncultured Porphyromonadaceae bacterium
CAGATGGAACGAGAATAAATCGGAGAAGTCGTATTCGACGGCGGCGTTGAGGACAAGCATCCCCAAGCCGATGGCGTTGGTCTTTATATAAAGGTTGTGGTAACTATCTGCCTTATTGTCAGGCTTTTGTAAAATGGGGGGGGGTGAAAATCGGGGCGGCAAGATTCTTTGCTTCTGTCAATGCCGCATAGTATGAGCTTTCCAAATCTGCCGCCAATAGCGTCCGGCGCCCTGCGGGTGTCTCGTCAGGGTACGGCAGATGCTGTTCACGGTTGGAGAACAGGGTCAAGGTGCTGAACCGCAGGCGCGGGAATATGTTGGCCAGCATGTAGCCGTAGGCTTCTCCCGAATGCAGGGACTTCAGCTTTTTGTTGCGGTCGCCTGTCGTGTCCTGCAGAATGCGGAGAACTTCGTTGCGGTAAGGCGTGCTGTTGTCGTAATTTACGGCTTTGTGCAAGTCTTTCCATGCTACACCCTCGGAGTGTTTCCTTATCTGCTTCTCTGACAGCCCGGCATGCCGGATGATGTATGATGCCAGTGCCTCTGTCCGTCTGTCGGAAAGAAGCTTGTTGTCGCCGGCATCGCCTTCGGGCGATGCCCCGGAGTTTATCTCGACGTACACTTTGCTGCCGTTCGCCTCTGTCATGTGTATCGAGGATATGAAACGGTCGAGACTGTCCCCGTTGTAGTTGAATGTCGTATCGACGGTAGAAACTCCTGTCTTATATAAGATGTATGTTGAATCGGCCGCATAGAAAGTCCCCGCATCATCGGGTGCGGCTTGCGCATGCACCATACACGCACAAGACAGCAAAAGAGTAAGCACCGAGATAATGAAACCGAACTTTTGCATAATCTGCCAATAATGTCAACCCAGTTCCCGGAAGACTTTTTAATCCCTTTTAAATACACAGAAGCGTGGAACTGTATGCCCGTCCCGGGTGAAAGCGACAGGAAATCCTCTGCAAGTTTCCTATGACTTTTCACACACAAGAAGACATAACGCCTCTTCACCTTATCTATGCCCGAAATTGGCATTCGCCAAAATTACAGCAAATATAATATTTTTATTTGATATTTACAACTTTATGACACTTTTTTTGAAAAAAAGCTATTGGTACCCACAAAAATACGGACACCAGCAACTGGTTCTATATCAGTATTCCTGTTTTAAGAATGTCTGAATAAAGTGGATTATTGGCATCCTCTGTATGGTTGCCTTTGCTGTATCACCGGCAAAGATGATGCAAGGCAAGAGCAAATGCAAGAAAACAATTATCTGATTATTGTGGTTTGGCAGAGCGCAGCCTATCCGATTCAAATTAATGAAACATATTATTTGACTTGTAACACACCACGTTAGCCGTTACTTCCATTTAAGTTTTCGGTTTAACCCGGGGCTATATAACAGCTGAAAACTGCAACTAACGCAAACAAAAAAGCAGCTAAGCGGACAGCTTAACTGCTTGATTTGCTGTGTGGTCCCACTTGGGCTTGAACCAAGGACCCCCTGATTATGAGTCAGATGCTCTAACCAACTGAGCTATGGGACCGTTCGGCTTCTTTGCCGAAAGCGATTGCAAAGATATGGCGTTTCTGCGAATTATGCAAACGGCGCAACACTTTTTTCAAATTATTTCGCACAAACCGATGTCAAAAACAGCAAAACAAAGGCCTATCAGCGCAACAAGCATTGCTATTTCACGAACACATAGCAACTGCTGCCACTGGCAACTGCCCAACTGCCGTCTTCAGTGAAGCCGCAAAGCCGGTCGAACACAACCATACATGTGTCGTTGCGGAAGATGAACGGCTCGACGCTCTGCCGGCTATCATCGCCATCCCGGGAATCAGCCATTTTTTCGCACAAATCAGCATGCCGTGCGAAATAAGCCTTTCCGGGCAACGGAATCTTACCGCCGTTGCCAAAGCGGATAATGTCGCCGCCAATGCTTCCGTCAAAATATGCCCGGCTATATCCCTCCACAGGCAGCGGCAAGTTGTCAGGAAGCTGGAGGTAGATGAAAGTCTTGTTAACATCCAATTTCGAACTGTCAAGCTCATTCTTGCCCAATACACGCTCAACCATAGCGGAGCGTCCTGCATAGTCGCTGATACGCTCATCTGAAATATTGTAGTATACATAATCGTAAGCCTCGCAAATCTCCAGAGCCTTTTGGCGCTGCGCCTCGTCCTTGGGTGAGAATTGAGCCGTACCGGTGAGCTTTCCACCCTTGCCAAGCAGCCCCAACTCGGAAGCCAACGAGCGGACACGGTTTATCTGCGAGCGCAAACCGATGTCGTCGGCGGAAATTCCGGGTATGTAGGTAAAAATGGCTCCCGCCGCCACCGCAACAAGAAGCATCCATTGGTACACATAAATACGCCGCACAAGGCGCATCAGCACAAACAGCGTCATCAACGCTCCGAAAACCACAAGATAGACCCTCGCCTCCGTGAAACCGTAGGCATTGACACGATAGGCCACGCCTGTCCAAAACAGCGCAAGCGGAACTATGGCAATCCACAGGAAATTGCGGTAATACCAACCATAAATCTTTTTTGCATCGACCAATTGAAGCATCTGCCCGGCAAGCGAGGCAATCACGAATGCCGAGACCATATAGGCCACACCGCCCTCAGGCAATGTCCATTCCACGGCAATCTTCGCGGCATACAGATAAAGTATTGCCGCATAAATCAATATTGCAGGATGCAGAATGTAGTTTAGCATCACCTTGACAAACTTTCCCGGTCCGGACGACGATTTGCCGTGCATCGTCAGGAAAAGCACCGGCATGACTATGTATAATGAAAAGAACAGTGTCTTGCCATAAGCGTTGATTACCACCCCGAACAGATATTCCACAGAGCCGTAGATTGCACTCATCACGCCGGTAAAAAGCATCCCGGTGAACACCGACAACGCCAAATCCTCGGCTTTCGACAGAGTTTCTGCCGAGAACGCCCGGTTTCCGCCATTCTTGGCGCACGCGAAAAACAGCATAACCACAGCAATCAGCGTGCATCCGAAGCCCATCGAGTCGATAAAACCGTGCAATTCCTTGTAGAACAAGGCAAACAGCGCAATCATCAGCAACGGCACGGCATAGTAAGCCGCCGCAATCTTGCGGCGCACCCACGTGTTCAAGGCATAGGTCACGACAAAAACCACAGGGAAAAACACCTGCGTTTCCGACAGGTCAGGCCGGTCACTGATACTATAATTGTAATCAGTCACGATTTTAATAAAGAAATAAATCACGCCGGTGATTATCTCCATCGGATAGTTGCGGAGGCACTCCTCAACACTCTCCTGCATTTTCCGCAAACAAAAACGCTTCATATATAACATTGTTTTTTACGAATTCACAACAGGCAATTCGATGCGGAACGTCGTGCCGACACCTACTTCCGACGATTTCACGTAGATTTTGCCGCCGTGGTATTCCTCAATTATGCGCTTTGCAAGTGTCAGCCCCAATCCCCAGCCGCGCTTCTTGGTCGTGAAGCCGGGATTGAATACCGTCTTGAAGTCCTTGCGGGCGATGCCCTTCCCGGTGTCGGCCACGTCGATATACGCCTTTTGGCGGTCGTGGTCAACGGTAACGTCAAGCCTTCCCTTGCCCTGCATTGCGTCGACTGCGTTTTTAGTGAGGTTTTCAAGCACCCATTCAAACAATGGCAGGCACAGGTTCACCCCACAATCGTCGTCAGGAAGACTGATTGAGAGCTTCACACCCGACGAAATCCTCGCGCGCATGTATTCAAGCCCTTTCTCCACCGATTCCGAAAGAAAAGCCAACTGCATCTCCGGCTTCGACCCGATTTTCGAGAAACGGTCGGCTATCACCGACAACCGCTGCACGTCCTTGTCCATGTCGCCGACAATCTCCTTGTCAACACCCGAAGCCTCCAGCATCTGCACCCACGCCATCAGCGACGAAATCGGCGTGCCGAGCTGATGGGCGGTCTCTTTCGACAATCCTACCCACACCTTGTTCTGCTCCGCCTTTTTCGTGCTCATCACCGCAAAATAGACTATCGCAACGAAAATCGCCATAACGGCCAATTGTATGTATGGATAGTACGATATGCGCTTCAACAGCGTGGAATCCTCATAATAAAGGTGCTGCACGGTATGGTCGTCGATATGGATTTCTATATGGTTCTTGGTGTTTTTCAGTGCGGCGAGCTTGCTGTCGAGGAAAGTGCGGTTCTTGTCCGACAGGTTGTAGGGCATAAGGCTGTCGATAGGCTCGGGCAGACGGAAATTGCGGTATTGCAGGATATTGTCGCTGTCATCCACAAGCAACACCGGAATATTGCGGTTATCTTCGATTATGCCGAGAAGGAAATCTATGTCGCCAGACGACATCCCGCCCGCGCCGTCTGTCGAGAACACCGGAGCCGTGGCAAGCTGCTTGGTAGCCTGCGCCCAAATCTCCATACGTCCCCTCTCCTGCTCCGACATATCCTTCACAAGGTCGTTGGAAACATAAAGGAACAAAATCACCATCAGCACCGAAACAAGCAGGAACGCCCATTTCCACGCCCTCCGTTTATCATACATATTAGCCATACCTATATAACGGATTCCCCGCCCCGATATTGCATAATATAGCTGCACAGTCGGCTATATCTACAAATAGGTCAAGTTTAAGTCATTCAAATCCATTCAAATTTGACAACTCTTTTGCATTGCGCTCAATTTGCAGTATCTTTGCAGCGGAAAAGATTGTTGTTTATGGTAAAGAATGATCCGCACATACTGGGCAACGCCCCGGTAGGAAAACTGCTCACACAGTATTCATTGCCGGCAATCGTCGGCATGACGCTCACATCCCTCTATAACATCATCGACAGCATATTCATAGGCCACGGAGTAGGCGCCCTCGCCATTTCCGGACTCGCCATAACGTTTCCGCTGATGAACCTCCTGATAGCTTTCTCCACACTCGTAGGCGTGGGAGGAGCCACAATATCGTCGATACGCCTCGGACAAAAGGACCAGAAAGGCGCGGAAGAGATTCTCGGCAACGTGGCGGTGATGTGCGTTGTCAACGCATTCGTTTTCGGAGGCATCACGCTTCTGTTTCTCGACAACATTCTCCGCTTCTTCGGCGCAAGCAACGACACTTTGCCTTACGCCCGCGACTTCATGCAGGTAATTGTCGCCGGAAGCCCTATTTCATACGTGATGATAGGCCTCAACAACGTGATGCGCGCCACCGGCTATCCAAAAAAGGCCATGCTTTCGTCGATGCTCACAGTAGGATGCAACGTGGTGCTTGCTCCCATTTTCATATTCGTGTTCGACTGGGGCATCAGAGGCGCGGCGTTGGCGACAATAGCCTCACAGTTCATCGGGATGATTTGGGTTTTGGCTCATTTCGCCAACAAGAACAGCTACGTGAGATTCCACCGCGGCTGCTTCAACTTGCGGATGCGCATAATCAAAAACGTGTTCGGCATAGGCATGTCGCCGTTTATGATGAACGTATGCGCCTGCTGCGTGACGATATTCATCAACAACCGCCTGTTGGCTTATGGCAACGACTATTCAATCGGGGCATTCGGAATCATCAACCGAGTGCAGATGCTTTTTGTGATGATAATCATGGGCATAGCGCAAGGCATGCAACCAATCACCGGATACAATTTCGGCGCGGAACGTTTCGACCGCGTGAAACAGACATTGAAACTATGTATCATAGCGGCCACGATAGTCACATCCTTAGGATGTTTCCTCGGCGTAGTGTTCCCTCAATTGTTCGTAGGGGCATTCACCGACGACCCGGCCTTGGTAGGACAGTCACTGTCGGCTTTGCAGATAAGCGTTGCCATGTTCCCGGTTGTCGGCTCACAAATAATCATCTGCCAATTCTTCCAATCGGTAGGCAAGGCATGGACCGCAATATTCCTTTCATTGTCGCGCCAACTGCTGTTCCTCCTCCCGGGATTGGCACTGCTCCCGCCAATCATGGGAATAAACGGCGTATGGACAAGCATGCCGGTATCCGACTTCCTTGCCGCGGCAGTTGCCGTATGGATGCTCGTTTACCAGTTCCGCCACCGTTTCGGGATGGATAAAATCTAACGATATGAATTGCAAAAAATACATACTGGCATTCTCCTCGCTGCTGTTCATAATGATTAGTTGCTCAAACTCATCGGGGACAAAAACACCGGCGGCCGACGGCAATGCGGCAGAAAACACCGTGAGACCGCAAATCGTATTCAACGCCGACAGCGCATACTCATACGTAGCCGCGCAATGCGACTTCGGAGAACGTGTCCCTAAC
>URQP01000118.1 GCA_900550025.1 uncultured Porphyromonadaceae bacterium
AGTTCTGCTGTCTGATACAAGAGGATAAATTGAATTGATAGAACTCACCTTATTTCAATTTTCTAACTAAAACATTTTATTATGAAAAAATTCTATCTCTCGCTATTCCTGTTGGCGGCGCTTCCTTTCGGCGCGGCGGCAGACGTATTGCTGGACGAGGATTTTGAAGATGTCACGACATCTACGGAGAGCTACACTCTCAAGTATCCTGATGGCTGGGATGTGCAGGGTGCCTACAAGGGTACTTATCCGCGGTATTCATGGCATCTGTATTACGCAAGTAAAGGGTCTGTTTCCGGGAAATACTGTATGGAGTGCGACTCTCAGTTTGCAGGTCGTTATGACGAGACTGCACAGGGTCCGCGCAAGGAATATCTAATAACGCCCGAACTCGATTTGAATGGCACCTACCGCCTTACGTTCCAATGGAAAGCCGCCGTTGCAGCTATGGACGGTGACTATGACCTTCAGGTGGGGGTGATAGAGTCCGGCAAGACGGTTGACGATGCGGAGGTAATTTGGTCAATGACAGATCCTGACGACCTGAAAGCAAGCGGTGTAGTTGATTATCCGTGGACAGGATGGCAGGTCTATCCCGCCGAGCTCGACTTGAGCGCGTTCCAAGGCAAGAAAGTGAAGATCGCTTTCATCTACGACCTCAAGGTGAAGGAAGGCAACAGTGCTTATATCGATGACGTGAAAGTTGAGTCTTTCACGCCTATCACTAATCCTAAGCCTGAGCTTTCGTTTGACCGTTACAGCTTCGGCAACGTCTATGTTGGTGCGAAGAAATATTCGGAGGACATTATTATGAAGAACGTCGGTGCATCTGCTTTGACTATTTCTGACGTGACACTTCCTGAAGGATTCTCAATCACTTTGGACAAGTCTGCCGTTTTGGAGAAGAACGACGAGGTGTCGTTCCAAGTGGCATATATGCCTACTCTCACAAGTCCTGCGGAGGGGGATATCGTAATAAAGACCAACGGCGACGAGGCGAAGTTGCATGTGATGGCTACAAAGGTCATGCTCCCATCAGGCTACACATTGGAAGGGTTCGAGAAATCGGTACCGCCGGCAGGCTGGAGCGGTAAAGGCTGGTCGCAGATTGGCTATGCCCTCGAAGGCGATTTTTCGGCATATGCTTCAGTGTCGATGGACGGAGCGAGTGAGCTGATTTCCCCGCGTCTTGACCTTAGCAGCGGCAAGCAGGAAGTCTCGTTCACTTACTATAACCAATTCGAGAGCGAAACTGCGAGCGCGGCCGAGAACGATGTGCAGCTTGAATTTTCCAAGGATGGCGGACAGACTTGGGACGTAGTGTGGACCGCACCTTATGAAACAATTGATGACTATAATAAAGTAGAGGATGTCACCGTTGACCTCGGTACTCCAGCTTCCGACAACTGTTACCTGAAATGGGTCTACACGGCTGTGGAAATCGGCTTTGACCAAGTGCCTGAGACAAGTTTGGTATATCTTGACCAGATAGTGCTTCCTGCAATTTATGGTATGGACGGCGTTCCCGGGCTGTCGGAACTGGTTGCTCCTGCCGACGGTGCGGAGAATGTATATAATAAGAATATTAAGCTGGAATGGAAAGATGCTATGTTTGCTACAGGCTACAAATTGTATGTAGGCAGTGACGCGGAGGCTACCAACCTTGTTAATGGAACTGACCTCGGCAATGTCACCACTTATACAATCCCGTCTGCGGAATATGCCACTACTTACAATTGGAAAGTCGTTCCTTATAACGGCAAGGGCGATGCTACGGATGTGGCTGTGTGGACATTCAAGACAATTCCTGACTGCACTGTAAGCCAGTTCCCATATACGGAAAATTTCGAGGGCGAAACGTTCCCGGCACTCGGCTGGAATGTAGAGTCGTCTAACGGTTATACAAGTTGGGATCCAACAACTACATCGCCTTATGAGGGCAAGACGAGCGTGGCCGCTTCGTTAGTGATGGACGCTTCGGAAAGCGCGCTTACCACTCCTGATTTTGTGTTGCCTCAAGAGCCTGTCAACATCAGTTTCTACTGGGGTAATGAGATGCCGGTGTCATTGAAGAAGGACGAGACTGGGCTTGTGAAGAACACCACGACGGAGTACGATGGCATAGACGGCTGCTATTTTGAGATATTAGCTGACGGACAGTGGAAACAGCTTGCATTGATTTCCGACAAGAACAATGAGTACTGGTGTCGTGAGGTAATTAACCTTTCGGAGTATGCTGGCAAGAAAGTGGCGTTCCGCTGGCGTTATAAAGGGGATGATTATTATAAGGCTTGCGGCGTGGCTCTCGATATGGTGACAATCGACTATCTCGCCGACAAGAAGGCAGTTTTCAACCTTCCGGAATGGAATGCCGGAACGGTCAACTATATGCAGTCGGTTTCTTCCGGCAACATATTGACGGTACTCAACGACGGTGAGACCGATTTGAAAGTCGCTTCCGTAACATTCGGTACCGGCAACTTCTCTTCTACGCTTGCTGCCGGCACTGTTGTCGCTTCCAAGGGCGGGGTGCCTTTCTCGTTGACTTTCGACGCTAAAGACAGCAATGCTGAAATCGACGATGTGATGACAGTCAAATTCGAGGGGGATTATTCTATTACTTTGCCGGTAACTGGAAAGGCTCTCGGCTCAGACTCTAAATATTACAATTTCGAAGATTCCAAGCCGGGTGACAAGGTATTCGCCGATTTCACGACTATTGACGAGGATAATAAGGCTACCTTCAATTTCACAAATCTGAACTATCCGGGTGTCGGGGAGCGTTTCGCTTTCCTTGCCGTGAGCGATGATAACTGGAATAATTATATCCATCCGGTTTCAGGCAAGATGTTCCTGCTTGCTGCCGTACCTGACGATGGCTCCGACAGCGAAGATTGGATTATAAGCAAGAAGATGATGGCTACTGCCGACTCAGAGTTTTCGTTCTATGCGCGCAATTACGAAAGTGTGAATTCAGTTCTTCCTTCGGCGCAGTCGCAGGTGGAAGTGCTGGTAAGCACCACTGGTAATACGGAGACTTCCGATTTCGATACGGTTATGGATTTGACAAAGCTGCCTTATTATGACGGCGAATGGGAAAACTATAAGGTGGATTTGAGCCAGTATGCCGGTCAGGAAATTTATGTGGCATTGCGCCACTTTGCACAGGGAGGCATGGCTTCTATGTATGACGATTTCTTGTTCAGCGGATTCTCCGGCTTGTATGGCGATGCGAACGTATGCTCGCTTGAATCTGACGGCAAGATAAGTGTTTATCCTAATCCGGCTGCGGATGTGGTTTACATCAACGGCGTGGCAGAGGCTGACGTTACGGTGACTTCGCTTTCCGGTGCGGTTGTGCTTGCTGTAGATGGTGTTAATTCAGTTGATGTCTCTGGCTTGTCAGCAGGCGTATACCTGATGACTGTGAAGACCGGTGACAATGTTTATACAGAGCGTATAATCAAGAAATAATTGACTGTGTAGTGAAAAGCGGGTTGCTAACATCGGAATGTGGCAATCCGCTTTTTTATAAAAGAAAAAATATTCTGCTATGAAATTGAGAAGTTTGTTTTTGCTCATCTCGCTGATGACGGCTTCTGTATGTTTTGCGCAGTATGACGCAAAAGTGAATGTGGAGGTGACGGCCGTCGATGGCGGCGACTTGTCGGGATTGGAGTTTTCGTTGTACCACGTGGGATATTCGCTGAATTATTCTGGCACGGTGCTTGACGGCGACGGTAAATGCTCGCTCGACGTAATATCAGGAGAGCATAGGATAACGATCGAGAAGCCGGGCTATGCCGAATATGTGAAGACGTTCACAGTGGCGAGTGGCGAAACGAAAGAGCTTGACATTGTGCTTCAGGACGATGTGCGCGAGCCGTTTGCCTTGAATGCGGAGTTGCAGCACGATGTTTTTTCTGGGAAGGACGATGTCCTGCTTTCTTGGAATAAGGAAGAACCGTCGTTTTTCGACGATTTCGAGAGCTACGACGATTTTGCTATACAATTCGGCGAATGGACAGGAATCGACGGCGACAAGTTGGCCGCCGCTCCGATACAAGGCGATTATCCTAACCGTGGGGCTTTGCAATATGCTCAGATAATTAATCCGCTGACAGTGGAGCCGGCATGGTGGTACGATTATCCGGTGCTTCGTCCCTACAGCGGGAAGCAATATGTGGGATTTGTACGCACGTCGATAGGCAGGGCTAATGACGATTGGCTGATTTCTCCGGCTATCGAAGTGAAAGAAGACAACATCCTCCGTTTTATGGCTAAGGCTGCCGACCGCTATCCGGAGCGATTCGAGGTGGGTATAACCACTGTTGATAATCCGGAAGAAAGTGATTTTGAAATAATATCATCGGGAAACTATGAAACAGTCTCGTATGAGCAGTGGGTAGCTAAAGTGTATGATCTCTCGGAATATCAGGGTCAGACAGTGAAAATCGGAATACATTACATTAGCGATACCAACCGCTATGGGGCGTTTATGCTGATGGTTGACGATTTCTATGTAGGCCAGCCGGACTATGAAGAGGCGAAGATGATGAAGGCACGCCGTGTACCGCAGCATTCTCCAGCCAATCCTAACGAATCGTTCAAGATTTATAAGAACGGTGAAGAGGTGGGGACTACCGACGGCTATTCATATCTGTTGACAGATTTGCAGCCGGGCGATTACACATTTGGAGTAAAAGCGGTTTACAAGAGCGGCGTGGAAAGTGAAATGTCGGAGGTGAATCTCAACGTTCCTTCGGAAGGATATTCCGCCGTGACTTTCAATGTCACTACTAATAATAAACTTTCGGCCGACGGCTTGTCTGTCAGTCTCGTATCTGTTGAGACGAGTAACGAATATTCTGTTACGATTGCCGGTGGTAAGGCTTCTATTCCCTCGCTTCCCGACGGTAAGTATATGGTTGCCGTAGTTTCGGATGAGTATGAGGACTGGAGTCAGGAGTTGACCGTCAGCGGCGACGTGGAAGTCCCGGTAGCACTTAAGGAAAAGATTTATACTCCATATAATATTACTACCGACGTGACGGAAGGCGAAAGCGGAAACTACAATGTGACAGTTAAGTGGAACCAAGATCTTGGATTCAGCGACAGCTTCGAGGATTATGAGGATTTCGCCCAAGGTAGCTTTGGCAACTGGAAGAGTATCGACAATGATGGTATGGCTGTTTATATGATTAGTTATCCTACTGTCGGCATTTCTATGGTGACATTCCCCGGTTCGGGCACTGCTGACAACATGTCAGCAACTATTGCGCCGATAGTGTTTAATCCTTACGAGACTACTCCTGCTATCAACTTTGATTCTCACATGCTGGCACAAACTGGCGATAAATTTGTGGCATTCTTTTCTCCGCAAAATGCACAAGCGGATAAGTGGCTGATATCTCCGAAGCAGGTGATACGTGATGATTATGTCTTTAGAGTAGCTGCAAAAGGATACCCAATTGCTGTGATTGAGAGCGTGGAATTCTGCATATCCACTACGGATGACGATGTGGAATCTTTTGAAGTGCTTGCAGCGGAAGACGAATTGCCTTCCGAATATTGGGGCGAATATACTATCGATCTTTCGGAATATGCGGGTCAGGAGGTGTATTTAGCTGTCCATTATGTCGCTTATGACGGATATGTGGCTTCTGTCGACGACTTCTATGTGGGACCGAAAGAAGACGGCGTTGCTGCCAATGTTGGCAACGTGCTTTCTTATGAGGTGTTCCTCGATGGAGTTTCTAAGGGCACTACCCAGACTGCTTCCTTCGATTTGACAGGTGTCACTCCGGGTACTCATACTGTCGGCATCGAGGCGCGCTATGAATCAGGTGTGTCGGAGCGCGCTGAATATACATTCGATACTGAGTTTGGTGGAGTTGATGACACTTCGCTTGATACTGGTACTGTTGTATATGGCGCGGATGGCGCTTTGCATATTGATGCCGTTTCTGTTGGAACAGCTTATATATATAATGTGGCAGGACAATTGATTTCAAATATGACAGTTGAGGCTGGTAGCCATGAATGGGCTGTTCCGGCAGGGCTGTATATTGTGAAATTCAACGATGCAGTTTATAGGGTGGCTGTGAAATAAACAGATTATTCATACCATTGTCTATTTGGTCGGGCGGCAATTATCCGCCCGGCTTTTTTTGTTTTCTAATGCCGCTTTGTTTGCGTATTATGGAGGTTAAGGGCTTTTCCTGTGTTCTTCTTAACACGATTTAACACAATCTAACGGTGTGGTTGACAGCGTTTTGCGG
>URQP01000119.1 GCA_900550025.1 uncultured Porphyromonadaceae bacterium
AAGCTGCACCAGCGGACTTAACAGATTTTAGTACATTTATCACCACACAGATAAAGTTATAACGCCCTCAAATAAAAAAGCGTTGGGAATAGGACTGATTTTGATTATGCTGGCTGGGTTTGCAGCTTCTTTGCAGGATTTCTTTTTGCCGGTGGCGTTAGGTGCCTTTTCCTATGATGGAGGTAATACCGGGCTTGTTTTCAGTCAGATTTTTTGGGGATGCGCTTTTGTGGCAATATATTCATGGTTGCTTCTCTCCAAATGTCAGGTTGAGTGTATGGTCGAAATCGGGACTGTGGATGTTGCTGCTGCAAAGGGTCGCCGCTGTCGTTTTGTCGTTTGTGCCGGTAGGCAATAATATGGTAGGGGAGGCGTTGCTTTGTTTGTATCTTATCGGAATGTTGCTGTTTATTTGGGCATCGTATGCGAATATAGAATTAAAAGTCTCGGTTACGGCGTTTGGCGTTATCACGTGTGGGTTGACATTGGCTTTCCGTTTTATAATTGACAGGGGAATGCCGATGGATGGCTCATATTGGGACTATCAGGATTTCATTTCGCAAACAGTGTTTCTTAATTCCATCTTGTCTTTGGCTACTTCAGCAGTATTTTTTGTGCTTGTAACGGTATTGGTGATATGTTGGAAAAAATCGAGGGCTTAATGAAAATCTCATTAAACCCTCGACACTAAGCACTCAACTTTTATCAGTATTTTTCTTCGGCGGCGGTCTCCTCGATTTCTTTCTTTGTTATTTTCACACGATCCATTGCATACCATGCGTAGACTATATATGCAAGCACAAATGGTATCAATAGTGACACTATGCTCATCGCTGTCAGCGTGAATTCGCTCGACGAACTGTTGCGTATCGTAAGCGAGCTTTCAACGTCGAGCAATGAGGGGTAGTATGCCGTGCCGTTGTAGCCTGCCACCCAGAACAGCGACATCACCACCAACGCCGTCCCGATGCCTGAATACCAAATCCCTTTCGTGAAGCCTTTCGTAAAGACGGTGCGTCCGATGGCATAGAGCACGGATAGAGTGCCAATCAAAAATATAATCAGTACCCACCACATGTCTATGAAGTTGTGCAGGTATTTGTAGTCTGTCCATTCAGCCGTGCCGTTTCCGTAGGCTACGCCTTTCGCTGTCAGCAGCAATGCGGCAAAAGTGAGGAAAAACACCACGAACAGGATGGCGTTAAGGCGGAATCCCGGCATCAGTTCTTCGTGCATACGCTTGTCGTCGATGTTGTTGATGAAATATAGTGTAGCCTGTACGCGCGCAAGAAACAGGACAGTGAATCCGAGTATAAGGTTCTTGAAGTTGAAGATTGCCTCGATACCGTGTCCCGGCCCCCATTGCGATATTGCCGATGCCTGCGGATTGAGGATGTTGGCTTTCGACACGGTAAATTCTGCTCCGAAAAACATCATTGCCACAGCCACCCCGAGCAATACCGGGCCGATTATGCCGTTGATGAACAGCAGAGTGTCGTAGGTGCGTGTGCCGTAGACGTTGCCTTCTTTCTGGCGGTATTTATATGATATGGCTTGCACGATGAAGCTGAACAGGATTATCATCCACAGCCAGTATGCGCCTCCGAAGCTGGTGGAGTAGAATAGGGGGAAAGACGCAAAGAAAGCCCCGCCGAAGACGACGAGCGTGGTAAACGTCAATTCCCATTTCCGTCCGAGCGAGTTCACCATCATTGACTTATATGTTGCTTCTTTGGTGGTCAGGAGCATTGTCTGTCCGCCCTGCACGAACAGCAGGAACACGAGGACCGCTCCTAATATCGAGATAAGCAGCCACCAGTAGTTCTGAAGAAATTCGTAGGTTATCATAGTTGTATCGTTATTTTGCTGTGTCGAGATTTTCTTTTGATTTTTTGGAAATCTGTTTCGTGATTATGCAGATGTCGGCTGCGAGCAGAGCCGTGAAAATTACGGCGAAAATCACGAATGTTGTCTGCACGTATCCAGCACTTATGTCGGATATTGCCACGCAGTTAGGCATCAGATCCTGTATCGTCCATGGCTGCCGTCCTACTTCTGCCACTACCCATCCGCAGATGCTGCACAGGTAGACTAACGGTATTGTGATGATTGCCAAGCGTTGGAACAGGCTTGCCCAGCGGACTTTTTCCATAATTCCGCGCTTGTAGGCAAGCAGCAGCGAGGCTATCAGGAATATGAGGAGGTAGCCGCCGAGTATCACCATCGCGTGGAACGTGTAGAACGTAAGCGGAATGTTAGGAATGGCCTCTTCCGGAGAGCTGAGGTATCCGTAGCCGAAATAATCGAAGTCTGCTTTCATCGCTTCCGCATGAATTGCCATTGCTGCGGTGTCGCCGGTCTGCTTTGCCTCGTGGTACTTTTCCAACGACTGTTGCGCCGCTTTTCCGCGCGCTATGCGCTCGGCATACGATACGGTGTTTATGGTATCGCCTTCAGGTGTGAACGATATGCCTTTTATCAGGTCGTTCACGCCCGGCACAAATGCGTCGGCATTGTGCGTGGCAAGGATTGACAGTCCGTATGGGATGGAGATGTCGAACAGATACGGCTCTGCGTTGTCGCCGGGTTGCTTGTCGTGGTTGAGGATTCCGAATGCCACTATTTCCTGTCCGTGCGAGCCGTCGTATAGCCCTTCCATTGCGGCGAGTTTCATAGGCTGGTGCTCTGCCACGGTCACGGCCGAGCCGTCGCCTGTGGCTAATGTGAGCACGATGCCTATCGTGCCTATCCATCCGCCTACCTTCATGCTGCGGTAGCAATGGTTGGCGTTGCGCTTTTTCAGAAGCATCCAGCAGCTTACTCCTACAACGAACACTCCGCCGAGCGTCCATCCGCTGAGTACGGTATGGAAAAATTTGTTGACAGCCATGGGCGATGTCACTATTGCCCAGAAGTCAACCATTTCGTTGCGCATAGTGTCAGGGTTGAATTCCATTCCCACAGGATGCTGCATCCATGCGTTGGCCACGAGTATCCACAGTGCGGAGATGCTTGCTCCTATGGCAGTCAGCCATGTGGAGGCAAGATGGAATTTCGGCCCGACTTTTTTCCATCCGAAGAACATTACGGCGATGAATGTCGATTCCATAAAGAATGCCAAAATGCCTTCGATGGCAAGCGGAGCTCCGAAAATGTCGCCTACGAACCAACTGTAGTTTGACCAGTTTGTGCCGAACTCGAATTCGAGAATAATGCCTGTTGCGACCCCGATAGCGAAATTGACACCGAACAAAGTCATCCAAAACTTGGTGGTAGCAAGCCATTTTTCGTCTTTTGTACGATAATAAATAGTTTCCATTATGGCAATGATTATCCCTAATCCGAGGGTGAGCGGGACAAACAGCCAATGGTAGATGGCCGTAAGGGCGAATTGCGCTCTCGACCAGTCGACTACTGAAATTAAATCTTCCATCTGTGTTGATTATTTGTTTCGGTTAATTAATTCGGAACGCACATAATCGGCTTTGCCTTCTTCTGTGGAGCTTTTAGAGCTTAGGAAGTCAGGGAATAAGAACAATTTAAGTATGGCGAATATGATGAACACTTTCAGTAAAATGATCGTCCATAATGTTTTGCCAACTGTCATATTCTTGAATCCGTCGATATAAAAATTAATGACTTTATATAATAGGTTGTTTTGATTCATTTGCTTTGGATTTTCCGGTTGTTTATACAAAGATAGGCTGTTGGTGTGAGATAATGAATATTTATTAATATGTTTTAAAGCATAAGAAAAGTGCATATATGCCTGTTGTCATTGGCATATATGCACTTGTCGATAATTTGTAGCTGTCGGTCAGTCTATGGCTTCCAGATGGATTATCCGGCTTGCATAATCGCATTTGTAGCTGTGGCGGTATGGCATTTCCAGACCGTTTGCCATAAGGTATTTTCCGGAATAAATTTTCCCCTCGAATGCTAATGGGGATTTGTCCGTGCGGTTGAGCTCTTTAATTTTGTAGTATTTGTCCGGGTCAAGACCTTCCATTTTTACTCTCGGGTAATGCTCATTGATGAATTGTTGCATTTTCCACCAGTAAAACACAGCTTCCTCCTTTCCGGGGGTGACATACATTAGGGAAGCAAGCCCTAAACCGCTGTAAGGCGAGACAAGTCTGTAAAGGTCGCCAAACTGGACTATGTGGCGTATTTGTTTATAGTCGGAAATGGCTTTTTTGCATATTTCTTTTTCTTCGGCGGTCATGTGCTGAGGTTGCAGCTCAAGACCGAAGCGTGCGCTCATGGCCACGTCTATGCGGAATTTAAGCGGAATCAAATGTTGTGTTTGCAGGTTGGGAATGTCGGAGACATGTGAAGCCATGGTCAATGCCGGGTAGAAGTATGATGCTCCCCATTGCATATAGATTCTTTGTAGTCCGTCTGTGTTGTCGCTTACCCAGAATTCGTCGAAATATTTCAGGTAGCCGTAGTTAGCTCTTCCTCCTCCGCTTGCGCATGCTTGGATTGTCAAGTCAGGGTATTTGGAGCGTATGCGTTGCAGAACGTTCTCCAATCCTCTATGGTATTCTATATAAAGGAGGTTCTGTCTGTCGGACGGAAGGTAATTCGAGCCATGGTTGAGTATCGACATGTTCGCGTCCCATTTTATATAGTCGATGTCGGGGCAGGTAGCCATCAGGTTGTCGACTATGTTGAATACGTGGTCTTGTACTTCCGGATTCGATAGGTCCAGCACTACTTGTGTGCCTCCGCGTCCGGGTGTTATCTCGCGCCCTTGGGCTTGTATTATCCAGTCCGGGTGCTTTTCGTATAACTCGCTTGATGTGTTTGCCATTTCAGGCTCTATCCATATTCCGAATTTAATGTTCTTTCCTTTGGCGTATTCAGTGAGGGCTTCGATGCCGTTCGGTAGCTTGTCTTTGTTTACGGTCCAATCGCCCAGTCCGGCTTTGTCGGTATTGCGCGGATGTTTGTTGCCGAACCAGCCGTCGTCCATCACGAACAATTCCCCTCCGATGGCTGCAATGTCGTCCATCATTTGTGTCATTTTCTCCTCTGTTATGTGCAGATACACGCCTTCCCAACTGTTAAGCAATATTTTTCGTGCTTGGTCGCCATGTGGCAGGATATGGTTTCTTGCCCATTTGTGGAAACTCCGGCTCACACCTCCCGTCCCTTCATCGCTGTATGTGAATGTAAGCACCGGGGTTGTGAATGTCTCTCCTTTTGATAATTCATAAAAGGAGTTTTCTTCGTTGATGCCAGCGAAGAAGTGGTGGTAGTCGCTTGATTCTGTGTCGATGCGTAATTTGTAATTTCCAGTATAGCATAGGGCTGCCCCGATGGCGCGGCCATAATTCTCTTGTGGCTTGCCGTCTAATGAGAACATTACCTCCGCATGGTCGGTTTGGGAATTGCGCACACCGTCAGTGTTTTTGATTTCTCTGACACCGGGAATCAGAGGCTCTTGTATGAGGCTTGCTTCCGCACCCCATGAGCCATGAAAATGCGTTAGCCATACGTCGCCTTTCCGTATCGGCAGATATGCTGAGGCGAATTTTGTCAGGATGACTTCTTTCTTTTCATTGTTGGTGATTTCTGTCCATGTCTCTATGATGTCGGAATCCGTATATGTACGGTAGTTTATGTCGACATGGAATGGATATATTTTGTCTTTAAGCCGTATTGTCGTGACCGATGAATTGGCGTCTGTGGATTTTTGTATGTTTTCTACGGCAAGCTGTGTCGACATATTTCCATCCGAATGGACAACCGATAGGGCAGTTTCGCTAAGGCATACCATGCCGAAAGGCGGATACACCATTTGGAATAAATCTTTGGCTTGTCCGATGTTTTCCAAATCGGTGGGTGTGAGTTTTTCTCCATAATAGGTGTATCTCAACTCTTTTCCTGTTGTGGCGTCCAAGACGAGGGTAGTGTTGGGAGTTGAGATGCAGATGTTTTCTGCATATAATGTGGAAAATGCCGTTATGGAACATAAACATGTGGCTAATGTGGTTCTGAGTTTTCTCATAATTTTAAAAAATATCGGTTTGGTATTTAAATGATTTTATGTTTGCAAAGATAATAAAAGATAATTTTAAAAAATACAATTATCTGAAATTTTAATCTTTCTTATAGGCTCTGTTGCCGTTTCTGGGAATCGTTCTTGGAAATAAAGTCCGTTTGTGTGTTGTAGGTATGATTAAAATTGATAAT
>URQP01000120.1 GCA_900550025.1 uncultured Porphyromonadaceae bacterium
CCGCCGTTGATGCCGCCGATTTTGCGTTCCGCCCACATCAGTCCGTAGCTTGCCGTCCCGGTCAGCTTTCCGGTGGTTTTGGCGGCGGAAAATTCCACTCCGTATGAGCGTCCTTTTCCGTAAAGTATGTTCTGCATTTTGTCGAGTCCGTAGCTGTAGTCCTCGTTGACTTCAGCCACTCCGTCCATCCATTTATAGTAGCCTTCGGCGGAGAAAGCCCATCCCGGCAGACGGTCGTAGTATGCGCCTAAGGAAATCTGGTCGCTCACGAGCGGGTCGGATTCCTTACCCATAGGCATCCAACTGTCGGTGGGCAGGTTTACGTAGCTGTCGCTTACTTGCTGTACGAACTGCGTCATCCTCGCGTATCCGATTTTCACGCTCATCCCTTGCCTTATCTTGAAATTTGCAAGCAGGCGTGGCTCTATGCCCGTTTCCCACCGGTCGTAGATGGAGATTGCCGAGAATCGCAGTCCCGCGTCAAGACCGAGCCACGCCACAGGCTCCCATTTGAAGTCGGCGAATGCCGCCGCCTCGTCGGCGTTGATTGCATAGTCGGAGTATGTGCGGCTGTCCGTCAGGTCATCCCGCTGGATTGTGCTTTCTACCACTGACGGTGTAAAATGGTGGTGTATGTAGTCCGCCCCGAAATCGAGCGAGTAGTTGCTTCTTCCGTATTTCCACGTGGCACGCAGCAGGAAGTCGCTGACGGTATTGCGGTCGGTGCGCCACGAATTGTCGCGCTCTTGTGTCTCGCCATCATCGTATTCGTCGATGCTCTCGCGGCGGTATGTCGATTTGTAGCGCGTGTATGCGGCAGTTATGGTCGAATTCAGATGTGGGTTGTACATATAGTCCCAAGCGGCGGATGCCACAATGTTGCCCCAGCGCAAGCGGTCGGTGCTGCGTTCCAAGGATTCGGTCGACTCGTTCTTGCTGCCTATTTTCAGATAGTCGTCGCCCCAATAGAAACCGAAGCGCAGACGGTTGGCGGCGGAAAAACGGTGGTCTATGCGGGCGTTGATGTCGGTGAAGGCGTAGCGCGCTATCGTCTTGTCCTCGCCCTCGTCCTTGGTGGCGTTGATTACGGCGAGCGCGGGAGCCGTCAGCACGTCGAACCACGAGCGGCGCACTGACAGGTCGAATCCTGTCCTGCCTTTGAATATCGGGCCGGTTATGTGGAGCATCCCGGCTGTCAGTCCGAGAGAAGCCGCGCCGTGGTATTCGTAAAGGTCGGACGCCTTCGTGGATATGTCGACGACGCTCGACAGCCTTCCGCCGTAGTTGGCTGGAAAAGCCGACTTGTAGAATGTCACATTGTCTACAATTTCCGTGTTGAAGGAAGAGAACAATCCTCCCAAATGGCTTATCTGATAGACAGGCACGCCGTCGAGGCTAATCAGGTTCTGGTCATTGGTTCCTCCCCTGACAAACAGGCCGGAGAACCCTTCCACGCCTTCCGACACTCCCGGCTGGATTGTGAGTGCTTTTATCAGGTCGGGCTCGCCAGTCATCGACGGGAACGTCTGCAACCTCCGTCCCGACAGTTGCACCTTTCCCATATCGAGCGACAGCGCGTCGGAGCGTCCGCTTGACTCGCCTATTGTCTCTATTTCGGGCAGCACGATGCCGCTTCCGAAGGCCTGTGCCGTATCCGCTTTTTCCTCCGCGAATGCGGCTGCCGCGGCAATTACGGATATAGCCGTAAACAAGTACTTTTTCATTATGTTTTTAAGATTGCTCTGCAAATTTACGAAATAAAATTCGGGGGGGGGTAAAATTTGTTAAAAACAAAAGAGGGAGCGTTGCGGCTCCCTCTAAATGCCACGGATTCACATCCACAGCATGGATATTGAAATGAAGTAATTATTATTCTTCTTCGTCGGTGTCGTCTTCCTTCATGTTGTGGAAAACGTTTTGCACATCGTCGTCGTCCTCGAACTTTTCAAGCAGTTTCTCGATTTGCTCTCGCTGTTCGGGGGTGACTTCCTTGTAGTCGTTCGGGATACGCTCGAATTCCGCGCTTTGGATTTCGAAACCGTTGTCCTCAAGGTATTTCTGGATGTCGGCAAACGAGTCGAACGCGCCGTAAATCACGATTGCGTCGTCCTCGTCGTCAACCTCGTCAACGCCGTAGTCGATAAGCTCCAGTTCAAGGTCTTCCAAAGAGACTCCGTCCTTATGCGCCACTTTGAACACGCATTTGTGGTCGAACAGGAACGAGAGGCTGCCCGAAGTGCCGAGCGAGCCGCCGAATTTGTTGAAATAGCTTCGCACATTGGCAACGGTGCGGGTGTTGTTGTCGGTAGCGGCCTCTACAACGATGGCGATCCCATAAGGACCGTAGCCTTCGTAAACGATTTCCTTGTAGTCGCTCGCGTCCTTGTCGGTAGCTTTCTTGATGGCGCGCTCCACGGTGTCCTTAGGCATGTTTGCCGCCTTGGCGTTCTGCAGCAGCACACGCAGGCGCGAGTTTCCCGCAGGGTCGGGACCGGCCGCCTTTACGGCAATAGTGATTTCCTTACCGATTTTCGTGAACGTCCGCGACATATTGCCCCAGCGTTTCAATTTTCTTGCTTTACGATATTCAAAAGCTCTTCCCATATATCAGTTATTCTATTTTTTATTATGTAATTCTTGTCTGTTTACCGCAGCTTGGCGTCGAGCTGGCGTTGCAGGTTGGTTATGATTTTCGACATCACGGCATCAATCTGCTTGTCGGTCAGCGTTTTTTCATCGTCTTGCAGCACAAGGCTGATGGCGTATGATTTTTTGCCGGCCTCGAGGTTCTTACCTTCGTAGACATCGAACAGCGAAACGCTCTTCAACAGGCGTTTTTCTGTCGAGCGTACCACGCGCTCTATGTCGGCGAACGTGACTGCCGCATCGACGAGCAAAGCAAGGTCACGCTTTACAGGCATGGTCTTCGGAAGGTCGGTGAATTCCATCTTCTTTTTCATCGAGAGCTTCAGTAGCGGCATCCAGTCGAATTCGGCAAAATAAACTTCCTGCTCTATGTCGGCTGCCTTACAAAGCTTATGGCTCACGATTCCGGCATATCCGAGATTCTTTCCGCTGCGGGTCTTGTATTGAAGCGCGGCAGAAAATAATTCGTTTTTGGTTTGTTCCACAACCAAGTCGTCTGCCACACCGAGGCGCGCAAGCACATTCCCGACAACAGCCTTCAGGTCGTATACCGTCGATTTGCGCGACTTCGCTGCCCAGTTGCCGTCAACAATGTTGCCGGTAATCCACAGTCCTAAACGGTAGGTTTCGGAATATGGCGCGAGCGGAGCTTCAGGTGTGGACAGCTTTTCCGGATTGAGGAAATAGCAGTTGCCAAACTCGTACATCATCAAATCCGGATTCTTGCGGTTGATGTTGTGCGAAAGGCTTTCCAGTCCGCCGAACAGCAAGGTCTGGCGCAACACGGCGAGGTCGTTGCTCAATGGGTTGAGCAACCGCACGCAATGCGCGAGCGGATACATTGTCTCCAACTTTTCATAGTAGGATACTGCCGACAGCGAGTTGTTCATTATTTCGTAGAATCCTCCGGCAGTAAGCTGCTCGGAGACGAGTGTCTGCAAACGGCTCGACTCGTCAGTAGCCTGACGGTAGGAGAGGCTTGATTTCAGGCTTTCGCCGAACTCCACATTGTTGTATCCATAGACGCGGAGCAAGTCCTCCACCACATCGCACGGACGTGTGACATCCACGCGGTAAGTTGGCACAAGCAGTTCGAGAACGCCGTCGTGTTCTGCCGTGATTTCCATTTCAAGCGATTTCAAAATGCCTTTCACGACTTCCGGCTCTATGACTTTGCCCACAATGCTATTTATATAGTCATACGACAATGAAACTGCCGGGCGTTGAACCTCTGCTGGGTAGTGGTCGAAAACGTCGCCGCATATCTCGCCGCCGGCAAGCTCTTTTACGAGCAATGCTGCAAGTTTCACGGCGTAAATCGTGTTGTTGGGGTCGACGCCGCGTTCGAAGCGGAACGAAGAGTCGGTATTCAGACCTTGGCGGCGTGCTGTTTTCCGTACCCAAGTGGGGTGGAAACAAGCCGATTCAAGGAATATGTCGGTAGTGGTTTCCGTCACGCCGGAATCAAGTCCGCCGAACACACCGGCGATGCACATCGGTTCTTCCGAATTGCAAATCATCAGATCCTTGTCGGTCAAGGTGCGCTCAACGTTGTCGAGAGTGGTGAATTTCTTTCCGTTCTCTACTGTGCGCACGACAATCTTGCCTCCTTTCACCTTTGCCAAATCGAAGCAATGGAGCGGTTGGCAGAAAGCGTTCAGTATGAAATTGGTTATGTCGACGATATTGTTAATCGGGCGTTGTCCGATGGCGTTCAGGTAATTGCGCAGCCATTCCGGACTTTCTGCCACTTTCACGTTGCGGATTGTGACACCTGAATAGCGCGGGCAGGCTTCTTCGTTTTCTACTGTCACCTCTACGGCTCCGTCAGCTCTGTCGGGACGGAACGAATCTACAGAGGGACGGCGCAGGTTAGGACGCTTGCCGTGGCGGAGAAGCCATGCTGCCAAGTCGCGGGCCACTCCGTAATGCGAAGCCGCGTCAATGCGGTTAGGTGTCAAATCCACCTCGAACACATAATCGTCCTTTACGTTGTAGTATTCTTTTGCGGGAGTTCCGGGAACTGCCGATTCCGGCAGGACGATTATGCCGTCGTGCGATGTGCCTACTCCGATTTCATCCTCGGCGCAAATCATACCGAATGACTCCGCTCCGCGGATTTTCGATTTCTTTATCGTGAATTCCTTGTCGCCGTCGTAGAGCTTTGTGCCGATAGTGGCTACGACCTGCCGCTACATTCGGCGCGCCGCATACTATCTGAACCGGAGTGCCGTCGCCAAGGTCGACCGTGGTGATATGAAGGTGGTCGCTGTCGGGATGGTCGGTGCAAGTAAGCACTTTCCCTATTACCAGACCTTCCAATCCACCTTTAATAGTCTCTACTTTCTCCACGCCGTCGGTTTCAAGCCCGAGAGAAGTGAGGGCGGCCGACACCTCTTCCGGGGTGAGGTCGAAATCAACGTATTCTTTAAGCCAATTATAAGATATGTTCATACGTAAGTGTTTTTTTCGTTCCTTTAGGAGCTTCTTCCGAAATTCCTGCAAATTTACAAATAAATTGCTGAATGCAAGATGGTGGGGCGGAAAATCCTGTTATCGTGACACTGTCGCCATAAATCTCTGTGGAACCGGGGTTTCGAAAAGCATTTCTTTTCTCGTTATGGGATGCACGAAATGCAATGTGCGGGCGTGCAGGGCGAGGCGGTGTATGGGGCTTGTCTTTGCTCCGTACCGCTTGTCTCCCGCTATGGGGTGTCCCAAATCTTTCATATGGACGCGGATTTGATTCTTGCGGCCGGTGTCGAGCTCCAATTCCATAAGCGAATAGCCGTTGCCTGTTTTAAGACGTTTGTAGCGTGTGATGGCAAGCTGCCCTTCTTCGGGATTGTCGGTGGAGTACATCTCGTGTTGCGATGTCTGCGCCAGATAGCTGCGTATCGTTCCCTCTTCCTGCTCCACTTTTCCTTCGACTACCGCCACATATTTGCGGTTGAGCACCATATTGTTCCAATTATGCTGCATCGTCTCTTTCGCCTCGATGTTCTTTGCCATCATCATCAGCCCCGAAGTGTCGCGGTCGAGACGGTGGATTATGAACAATTTAAGGCGCGGGTCTTTCTTTTTCAGATAGTCGCGCATTATGCTGTATGCCGTGCCGTCCTTTTTATTGTCGGTCGACACCGACAGTATGCCGTTGCTTTTGTTGATTACGATAATGTCGTCGTCTTCGTACACGAGCTTTATCCGGCGGTGGTAGAACACTACGAACGGGCGTGTGAAATTCACCGACAGTTTGTCGCCGCGTTTCACTTCTGTGTCGAATTGGGTGACAGGAGTGGAGTTGATGGCTATGTGTCCGTATTTCAATAATGTCTTTATCGAGTTGCGCTTGTGGTCGGTGAGTTTTTTTGCTATCTCCTCTATCAGTTGCCCGTCGGTTTCGGCAGTCCATGAAAAAATGCTGTCCGGCTTCCAGTCGCCGCGGTTAGTCTCGGATTTGATACCCTTTGCCATGATTACTTACATTTCAATTTCGATTGCAAAGATAGTGCAAGTTGAGAGCAGAGACAAATGAAAACGAAGTTTTCAAATT
>URQP01000121.1 GCA_900550025.1 uncultured Porphyromonadaceae bacterium
TACGCCGCACGGAACGTACCGCTCCGCTGGACGATTTTTTACCGACACTGCTGTTCTTGACCTTGGTCTTTTTCTTCTTGCTTGATTTTTCCTTATCTTTCTTAGAGTCGGAACTCTTACGGACCGAACGCTTGTTCTTAGGCTCCTTAGCCTCCTGCTCTTCCTCCTCCACGGCTTCCTCATCGCCGCCGTCACGCTCTTTCACGACAATGTCGTCCGTCTTGCCTTCGGCACGCAAGCGCGCCTCTTCGGCCGCGGCGGCACGCTCTTCCATCTCCTCGCGGGTAGGCACCCACAGATTCTTGTCGAAGGAGGCGAGACGGTTCTCTATGCTATCCTGCGCATGCTTCAACTCATCGGGGTCGGGGAACATCTGCATCAACGACATATTGCGGAGGTTGCGCGTCTTGTAAATCTCGCCGTCGTACATCCCCATCTGGAAGAAATCGTCATAGTTGTAGCGGGCAAGATTATTATCGTCGTCTATGAAAATGTTCTGTTGCGTAAGGTATGGGCGCAAATCGCTCATTCTCACCCAGAACATCGGATAGCGAATCGGCTCGCCGCCGAAATCGTCGGAACGGTGAAGCACCGGGCAAATGGCCACGACGTTGTTGCGCAAGCGGTTCTCGTTGGTGTTGAACTCCCAATTCTCGATTGCATAGTAAGTAAGCACCTCGTTTGAAGGCACGTCGCTTTCCTCGATGACGAATTTGGGATTCTTCTCCGTGCTTCCCTTGCCCTCGGTATAGAGGATGTGGAAACGGTCGAGCATATCCTTAACGTTGACCTTATACTGCTCAGTAAACAGCTCGCGCCCGTCGAGGTATTCGTAGACCGGCACCTGCCCGTCAGTGACGAGCTTCATAATCAGGCGGAAGAGGCTCTCCTGATTCTCCGTAGGCTCTTCCGGATAATAAAGCGCCATATTCTGCGGCTTGGTGAGGTCAATCTGCCGGTAAACCACTTTTTCCCACATCTTGTTGGCATCGGATTCCGGACGAATGTCGTAGAATTCCTTCATACGGAAAGTGACACCCGGAGTGGCGGAATCGTCCTTTTCCTTTCTGTCTCTCTTGCGCACCACCTGCGAATAGGAAGGCATGACAGCCCCTATCAGAAGGCAAACCGCAAGTATGTTTCTAAAACTTCTCATATATCGTGGCATAAAATTTCCAAACAATTAATTAACAATCACTTCCATCGGCGCAAGGTCGCGCGTTATGCCGTCGGGGCCGATAGCCTTGACACGCGAGATATAGAACCGCTTCCCGCGTGACAGACGGCGGAAACTGTTCTTCTGGCGCTCGGAGAACTTAGAGCCGTCGGAAGTCTCCGGGATGGCATTTCCCATAGAGTCGAACACCACGGTCTCGAACGAAACGACACGGTACTGCACGTTAAGCAAATCGTCGTCGATGGCAGCCTCTATGCCCGGCACGCTGAGCAGCAGCGACTTGGCAAAAGGCCGCGAGCCTTTATAGCGCATCTCGTTGCCCTTGCTGTCCTTATAAGCAATGTAAGGCGTCGGGTCAGGCAATTTGCGCACGCGGAACGAAGTGGCCGACACTGTCTGCGGCCGTCCGTCGATGGTAGCGTTTACCGAAATCACGCATTCCGCCCCTACCTGCGTGGGATGGGCATTCCAAATATCACCGTTGCGCGTAAGCGAGCCGTTGGTCATAGTGGCGCTTATGGCATTCTGCGCCACACCGGGCACGGAGATGCTTATCGGGTTGTCGATTCCGGCATAAAGCACATTCATCATAGTAGCCGAGACGGTCGCCATCGGCTCAATCACGGTATAGTCGGAATGGAACTCGTGGCGCGAGGTTGTGCCGTCGCCGTGTGTCACTTCAAGATAGCCGGTATAGTCGAACGTGCCGGTGCTTCCGGCCGTCACCTCATAGACTCTGGAATCCTCCGGCAACTGGCGGCCGTTGATGACTATCGAAGGCCGTTGTGTGGTATCGACGGCTGCAAGCACTATGTTGGCCGAATATTTCCCACCCCTCATCACCAATCGGGAGTTAGGAATGACAAAAGCGTCGAGCTGGTTGACACGCACATCGCCGGCATCCACATTATTGAGCAGTGTCGACAAAGCCTCACCCTCGGCAAACAGCACGTCGTTCTGAATCTTCGCCAAGAGAGTGACAGCCGCCACCACAGGCATATTCTCGAACATCCCGATTTCCCAAGGGGTCTTGACCAGCGTGCCTTTCTGCACGATAGGGTCGGTGGAAAGAGCCTTGAAGATGGAATTGCGCTTCGTGGTATCGTTCACCAGCGCGCATATATAATTCTTATAATCAGCCATTCCGGCTTGCAATTTCTTTCCGTTGCCGAAAGTAAGCATAATCTTGGCCGCGGATTCCAGATTGTCCTGCCCCTGTATGTTATCCATGTCGGCATCGTCGCCGTCGGCATCCTTCACTATCGCGAGCTTCAAAGAGTCGATATACGCATACAGCTTCATAGTGCGTATGCGCACATCGGTAGCCCTGTCGTACCACACCTTGCCTTTCTGCGGATTCTGCTTGGCGAAATCCTCCAGTTGCTGGTAGAGGGCCGTGTTGCGGTCGCTCACCGTGCGGTTGGTGCGCACAAGCCCGTCCTCCACGAGGTTGAAGCCGTTGAGCACGTCGCTCGACACATTGAGCGCAAGCATAGCCGTCAGGACGATATACATCAAGTTTATCATCTTCTGACGGGGGGACATACGCCCTATATTATTACTAGCTGCCATTCTGTTACAGTATCTCCTATATATCTAAAACCACAGTTTCTATTCTTCTTCAGGTTTCGCGCCGCCCTGCTCCGGCTGTTCCGGCTCCTGTTGCCGCACCGGCGCGGCAGGCTGCTGCACGGCAGCCGCTCCCATCGCCGGATTGTACATATTGATGGTCATGGCTGTAATCATCTTCGCATACACGGAATTGAGCTGCTGCATATACTGCGCCATTCTCTGCGTCTCCTCGCAATAGCGGTTGCTCTCGGCGGCCGAACGCTCGTACATTGAACTTATGTCCTTCAGTCCCTTGTTCACCTTGTCGATGTTGTCGAGCTGCGACGATATGCTCTTTAGCTGTATCTCGTATATGGTGTTAAGCCCCGCTATGTTACGGTTGAGGCTCGTCATCTGCTCCACATATCCGGCGGAACTTTCCGTGATATTGTCTGAATTGTCGGTTATGGCACGGTAGCTTTCAAGCAAGACGTTGGAAACGTTGTTAAGCGCCTCGGTGGTCTCCTTAAGTTTCTCCATCTGTTCGGAAATAGCCGAAAGCTGTTCCGTATACTTTTCGGTAACGGTCGACAGGTTCTCCACATCCGGCACGCCGCCTTCCCCGGCATAAACCACACCGCCTCCCGCGGAGCCGCCAACCACGACAGAGCCACCACCGCTGACGGCCGCGCCGCCGTCAGCACCAGCCACGGCGTTGCCTCCGATTACGACAGAGCCTCCGCCGCCCTTGAATTCCGGACGGTCGTCAGGGTTTTTAGAGGCAAGCACCGGAAATACTTCCTCCCAATGGTATTCTTTCGGCGGACGGTCGAAAGCCGTAAGCACGAACATAAGCACCTCAGTACCCATACCTATTGAGAGCAGAGCGTTGCCACCCGGAAGGTGGAGAATCTTGAAAAGCGCGCCCCAAATCACGACAGCGGCACCTATACTGTAGGCGAAATTGAAGAAACGCTGTCCCTTCTCGCCCGAAAGGAACACTGCAATCCTATTCTTATATCTTTTGTATTTGCCCATAATACAGCAATTTTATATTGTCATACACATTTACTTCTTCCCTTTAGCGAACCCTACCTGAGTGCGCACGCAACGGAACCCGATATACGAACGCTGCTCGTTCTGGTATTCCCACTGGCGCAAATCGGCACGGACATTGTGAGCGATGTCCTTCCACGAGCCGCCGCGCACCACCTTGCGCTTCATGCGGTAAGGGTCCTCCTTAGCCGCGTTGTAGCGGTACTCCGGATTGATGTCGCTCGTCAGACGGTCGATGCTCTCGGTGTAGGCCGTCGATGTCCATTCGCTGACATTACCGGCCATATCATAGATTCCGAAGTCATTCGGGTCGTAGGTGCCCACACGCGACGTAATCAGATTGCCGTCCTTGATATAGTTTCCGTCGCCGGGCTTCAGGTTGGCATAGAAACAGCCGTCGTCGGAAATCGGGAAGTCGCCCTCCCACGGATATTTGTTGGCCTCGTTTCCGGCACGCGCGGCATATTCCCATTCGGCATCGGTAGGCAGACGGTAAGGCTCGATATACACCCCCTGCCGCCCGAGCGAGCGTTTCAGGAAGTCGGTACGCCACTTGGCGAAAGCCGTGGCCTGCTCCCAGCTAACGCCTACCACCGGATAGTCGCTATATCCCGGATGCGAGAAATACATTCGCGTATACGGCTCGTTGTAAGCGTTCTCGAAATCGTTAATCCACGCCGTAGTGTCGGGATACACATTCACTATATAAGTGTTGAGGAAATCGTAGTCGCCCGACAATTGGCGCGTCACCGTCTCACGGATAATCTCGCCGTTGTCGTTGTAATACGCCGTGTCCTTGGAAATCATCGGCAATTCCTCGGAGAGCGGCACGTCGGTGTTGTAGTTTCTCCTCGCCGGGTCAAGACGGTTCTTGCGCTTTGCGGCCTCCGTCAGGTTGAACACCTCGTAGCGGTAGTTCATCTGCGTGGGGTCGAGCTCCATAGTTCCCGTAATCGGATTGCGGCGGTAGACACTGGCGATGGCACGCTGCTCATCCTCTGTCGGATTGCGCCACGGAATCGGTTTTTTCCAGTTGAGGTAAGGAGTTATCGGGTTTCCCTCGTCGTCCTCCTCAATCTTGTACTCCTCGTCGCCTCCGTATGCCGGGTCGGCAAGCCGCTCACGGATAATGGAATCGCGCACCCAGAACACAAACTGCTTGTATTTCGCGTTGGTTATTTCCGTCTCGTCCATCCAGAAGGACTCTACCGACATTCCGTTCTGCTCCGCTTTTATTCCCCATACGCTGTCGTTCTCGGCAGGCCCGGTCTTCATAGAACCACGGTCGACAAGCACCATACCGTATGGAGTAGGTTCTCCCATAGCCGTACCATAAATACCGGTCACCTCTCCGCCATCGCCACCCATCGACGATTTCGACGAGAAAGCGCAAGACGAAGCGACAAGCCCCAGCACAATATAACTTACAATTCTTCTCATATCTTACATTATACGAATACTCTTATGTTTATTCTTGTTCTTTCCTGACATGTTCAGTTTCACATTATACCCCACAAGCACCTCGTGGCTTCCGCTGCTCGCCTTGTTGATTGCAGTCAAAGGATAGTCGTAGCTGTAGCCCACGAAAAAGTTCTTGTACTCAGCCCCCACCTGAATGGAGACGGCATCGTTGTAACGGTATGCCACGCCACCGGAAAGGAACTTTTTATAACGTACTCTTGCCGTCACCTCCGGCTGCACCATATTGAAATCGGTACGCACCATGAACGACGGCTGTATTTCAAATAACGTATTTTTTACCGGAATATTGCTACCCCCCATAAAATAAAACATCCTGCCCGCCTGCGACTCGTAGAGCGTCTCCGAAGTGCCCTCCTCCGTATTGAGCGACACGGTAGGCTCCATCACGTGCGTGGCGGAGATGCCTGCCCAGAACCATTTATGGGTGTAATGCACCCCGAAATTCATATCGAAAGCCGTCCCGTGAAGGTCCTCCATCGGGATGGCGTCGTCGTTTTCCTCGTGATAGTCGTCGTCTGTCGGGATAAACACCTCCGTGCCCTTGAACTGCTGGTCGAACATGCCGAACTGCGCGCCGATGCTCAGCACACCTTTAAACAGATTAATCTTATAGGAGATTTGCGCCCCGACATTAAGGTTGGAGAACAACCCGAGACTTTCCTGTTGCAGGACAAGCCCCACGCCGATACGCTTTTTCAGAATCTTCACAGGCATGTCGGCTGCGGCAAGAAACGCCACCGGGGCGTTAGGTATGCCCACCCACTGCAATTTCGTGCCGCCCATTATGTGTATGTAGTCGATGGTCCCGGTAGCCGCGGGATTGTAATAAGAAGGCAACGCCCAATATTGCGACAATTGCGTGTCTACCTGAGCGTCGGCCCGCGG
>URQP01000122.1 GCA_900550025.1 uncultured Porphyromonadaceae bacterium
GTAAATATCCCCCTCTTTTTTACTTTTTTTATATCAAATTATTGACAAAGTCCCCACTATTCTCTGACGAAGGCGAAGGTGCTTTGTCAAATGTTCTGAGTATTTCTTCAATTTCTTTTTCTTGTTCGTCCATTTGATTTCTCCTTGTTCGATTTCTTTCCGAAGAAATCCTTTTCGTAAGGAAAAGGCGGCAGCGGAAGCTCCGCTACCGCCATCCTTAAATGGTTAGCTATCTGTTATTTCACAGATTTTCTTTTTTAGTATAAACAGTAGTTGTCACAACTCCGAAGCCGCTGACGAACAGCAGAGCGATCCACAGCCACTCATACTGTTGTCGCCGGTCTGCGGATTCTGAACATCATCCGAAGGCTTGGTGGTATCGTCAGACTTGGTAGGAGCGGCAGGTTTGGTTGCCTTCTGACCTTCTTCGATAGTCTGAGTCGTTACTGCAGAGCCACCGGCAGAATCAAAGGTTACGGTATAGTTTTTATTTCTTTGTTGTAACAGTCTTAGCTTTTGACCAGCCTGAATAAATCCTTATGGATTTGCCGTTAATCTTAACTGTCTTATAGGTGCGAACTCTTACATAATACTTTTTCTTGCCCGAAAGCTTTGAAATTTTCTTTGATACTGTTGTATTCTTGCCTACTGTTACGGTCTTAACCTTGCTGAATTTACTTGAGGCACTGTACTGTACCTGATAGCCTGTTGTCTGTGTAGCCTGCTTCTTCCACTTTACTGTAAACTTCTTTGAACCTGCTTTAAGTGAGGAAATACTTGTTGCCTTTGGCTTGATTGTGAAATAAAGCGTCTTTGTTCCGCTGTATTTACCCTTAAAGGTAATCTTTACTGCGTACTTGCCAACATACTTTCTGCCTTTTGCATAAGACACAGTATAGTCAGTATTCTTAACAAGTGTCTTTCCTGTTCTGTCCTTAACAATAACCTTAGGTGTTCTAACCTTTCCGTTATATGTTAATGATGTTGCTTTAAGCTTTATGCTTGATGCCTTTGGAATTACTGTTGTTGAAAGAGTTTTCTTACATACCGAACAGTAATTTACTATCTTGCCGTTTGCTGTTGGGGTTGCCTTTGTTACGGTTTGCTTTGTGGTGTTGGCAATCTTAGCAATATTGCCCCAAGATGCAAGGTCGGTTATTTCCTTTGTACCGAGTACATCTTCATAGAACTTGCCACAACCTTCGCACTTGTAGTATGCTTCCTTACCGCCCTCTGTGCAGGTGGCAGCTTTCGCGGCAACCAAAGTCAGATTGTGAGTGTGCGGTACAGTTTTGTAATATCCGCAGGTGTCGCAAACATTGTCAGAACCGTAATCGTGAGCCGCTTCGTCCTTTTTGTCGTGGCAACGAGAACATTCATGCCAGTGGTTAGTATCATCAGACTTCCATTCTGTGCCTGCGGTATGTCCGGGAGCCGGAATCTTCACACTGGTTTTATCGGTAATTTCTACCGATCCTGTTGCATCTGCGAACCACTTGTCACAGCCATCGCAGGTGTAGTATGCGGAATTGCCCGCAGTAGTGCAGGTGGCAGCTTTCGCAGCAACCAAAGTCAGATTGTGAGTGTGTTCTTCGTTTTTATTTTTGTAATAATATGTAACAACCGTTCCGTCCGAAACAATAGGCTTATTCAAGCCGTCAACCTTTATAAATTCATAATCATAAAGTGTTTTTGCCGGTGTTAAATCAAGCTTTGTGCCGTATGGCACGGTAAATGTTCCGCCGGCAGTGTTTGGAATTTCAGAGCCGTCCTCAAATTTATACTGAATTGAAACGGTTGTGTAGCGCTGTGTTTCCGTATTGTCGTCTGCAAGCACATTTCCGTTTTCATCGAGCACCTGAAATGCCACGGTATCGCCGCTCTTAAGCTGTGCATCAGACGGAATTTGATAAATAAGCGAGCAACTCTTTAAGCCTGAATTAAAGTCGCTTTTGATGTGATCCAAAGCACCGAGCGGCCAGAAATTTGCCTTATCATTCCAAACAGGAATGTCAAATGTTTGTACTGTTTGAAGCGGATTCCCCGATGAATCGGTCGCAACGCTTCCGTCGGAGTGCTTAATCCACATTTTGAATTTTAATTGTCGTGCATTTTTATCTGAAATGTTTTGAATAACAGTTCTAAGCTCGATTTTTTTACCGTTCATATTAGTATTAAATCTGCTTTTGCTGTTGCCGCTCAAAAGTCGGTCATTGCGATTATATGTGTAATTATAATATGAACTTGTTTCAAGGTTGGTAAAATCAGACGGCTTTGAATAAGCGCCCGTATATTCCTTAACCTCGGGAGTTGCAACATAAAGGTCTACATCCTTAACAAGCTGAGACATTCGCTTGAAGCCCTGCAAACGGCAAACCTCACAGAATTGATAGTTTGTGTCTCTCATTATGCACTCATAACTTGAAACAAGCATTTTTGAGCCGTAAGCATTGCGGCAGGTATATGTGTTTCTAAAACCTAAAAGCTGTCGCCATTTTATCTTTTCCGGGTCTTCAACCGAGGAAAGATTGAGTGATTTAAGTTCCTTATCGTCAAGCAAATATCCGTTACTGTATTCATCACCGAGACCGAGCAAACCGTGTCCAAACTCGTGTGCAAAAGTTTTTGACGCACGATAACTGTCTGATGGCGAAATGAAATAATGGAAGCCGTATTCACGGTTATTATAAGCACCGCCGAAATCTGATTTTGTGTTTACAACCATAGCGAACTGAGCAATATAATCGTGAACATAATAATAAGGCTCATATTCCGAACCGGACGGAATTGTGTTTGGATCACACTTTTTTTTGATATGAGCATCGTGAATTTTCTCGATAAATTCAGGACCGATACATCTCTCAAAAATATGATTTTTCCACTGACTTCCGTGGAGATTATTAGAAATAACAGGCGAATTATATTTGTCGACTATAACATCAAAGAAGGTGCTTCCACCATTGTCAAAAGTCGATTCGGAAGCTGTGCAAAGAGCGTAAACATTGAATCTGTCGGCATAACTGCGATACGGTTCATATTTCATAGCGTCCTGCCAAAGTCGTTTGACATCATTGATGAATTTGCCCTGCTGACTTTTTGTGTATCCCTCGCCGCAAACGACAACAACCATATTTTCCGTGTCGCTGCGTGTTTTTTGGATGGTATAAACAGGGATGGTAGGATTAGAATATTTTCCGTCATTTGAATACCACGGGCCGAGGGTGAGCTGAATGCTTTGCTCGGTGCTGACATTCCAATCGGGATTTGCGTCCTCGGCAGGTTCCGAAATTGTATAATCATCCTCTTGCTTATTTGGAGCAGAGCCGATATAAGGACTGCTTTGTGAGCCGCTGCCGGAAGTTGTAACAAAATATTCGGAATCGAGATAAAATGCAGGTCTTACGCCCAAATCGGAATACCACGGAGCATAACGACCGACCTGACCCGATGAACTGATATAACGCATATCGTGATTGCAATCGGTAACAGGAGTGCGAAGCCAATAAGGCCAAGCCATACCGTCATTATTATACGCAACATAATAACCTTTGAGATTTTTCCACACGGCATTAGCCTGCTTTACATCAAGAAGAAAAACCTTTTCGGTTGTAGTTTCAAAATATGAACTGTCGTAGTTTGCCACCGCTTCCGAAATATCGGTGTAGTATAACAAATCCGAATTTGCGTCTCCATCAACTATGCCCTTGTTGTATTCGGGATGAGAAACGAGAGAACGCTGGGTAACGGTTTTCATTGCCGCAATTTCAGATTTTGAAAAAGCGTTGAGAAAACCCGCTTTTTCGTTGTACGCTCCCACACCACTTACATATCCGTCTTTCGGAGGGTTGCCGCAAAGCCAATCGACTTTGCCTTCAGCTGCGGTCGAATTTAACCAAGAACGCATATTGCTGTCTTTCCAATAGTTAGAACCGTAATCATCACGCTTATAGCTTCTGCTGTGTGATTTTGAATTGCTGTTGTCATTTGTTTTGGCATCATATGCAAGGGTGTCAACAATTTTGTCTGCAAGCATAAGCGGTCCGTTATTGTCAATGCTTACACATCGCCAAAGAATTGAGGCATTGTTATACGCGCCCATTTTAACATAGTCGCCAACTTTAATATCGGGCTTTGATGCCGCCTGAATGGTCATCGGCAAAACGGAAATTGCCATGCACAATGCCAAGAATATTGCGGTTATTTTTTTCGTCATTAAGGAACCTCCTTTATAAGCTATATATTTGCTTTTATTATATTGTAAGGTGTTATATGTGTCAATGAAAATCCAATTAAATTTATGTTAATTTTACAGCCGACACATTTAATATTACACGAAGAAGAAAATCTTATTAAATATGCAAAAAGGCTTCTGCCCAAAACAGGGCAAAAGCCTTAAAAATTATGCGATTTTTAGGTTTAGTTGCAAGCCAAGGGGGACTATTTCATCTGCCCGAAAACACGTTTTTGAAAAAAGTGTTGCAAAAGCGGTTGAACACAAAGATTTTCATATCCGATAAGCCTGAATTTTGCGGCGCAATCGGTGCGGGATTGTTTGCCGTTGACAGCGACAGATTGTTGGAAAGGCTTGAATGTAACGCCTTGAACATAAACCCGAAAAATCTTGTGATTTTAATCGGAACGAATGACATCGGCATAGGAGTTCCGACCGAGTACACCTTGAAAAATATAAAAGAAATTTTGCAAAGAACGCAGACACTTTGCTCGAATACCGCCGTAAAAAGCAGTATTCGGGCATAAAAAAGCCTCGGAACACGAATGTTCCGAGGTGATGGCAGATTATATCAACTGTCAAGTCTTTAAAGGTGGAGATTTGTCCATATGGTATCAGATGAAAATCATTCGTGTTTTGCGGCGAATTCTTTTAATAATTTCATTGCAATGACATCATGCTTTTTCGAAAACATATGCCCTCCGCCATCTATAAAATGAAGTTGCACCCGTTTGGAATCTTGCATTCCGATCGGCATCGTACTTTTATATGCTTCTGCCGCACGTTTGGCAGAAGAAACATCTACGATTTTATCCTTTGTACCATGCACGATGCACACCCTGCCGGCGTAGTTCTTAATTTCTGCAAAGGCATCCATTTGCATGACATCCATTGCATAGCATCACCCCAATTTCATCAGTCCGCAGCGGAAAGTATCGGGAACATTTTGCGGATCAAATTTTGCCATCATCATTTTTCCGGCTCTGGCGTCATCCGGGATACACAATGCCGGATAAAACAGGACAAGTTTTTCTATCGGAAAGTTGTTCTTTGCTGCCACCAAAGCAGACACAAAACCACCCTGACTGCATCCCATCAATAAAATTTTTTCAGAATCTGTATAGGAAAGATTTCTAACATATTCAATGACCGCTTTCAGATCTTTGGTTTCTGTCAGAACAGACATCTCTGTGGTTTTTCCGTCACTTTTTCCACACATAGCAGAACCGCCACAAAAATCAAATGTAAATGCAACATATCCCATTTCAGCCAAAAAAGCCGCATAATGTTTCACACTGTCTTGCCATGCCATAAATCCGTGACATACGATTGCAATCGGAAGATGATCTCCTTTTGGACGGTAGATTGTTCCACGAATCGTCAATCCATCTCTTTTGCATTCAAAAGTGCTTTCTGTAATTCCATCTGATAAAACAGGTTTCTTAAAAATCATAATTTTTCTCCAAATTCAGTGGTATTTTGTTTTTGTTGCATCGGCTATATTTTTAACACTGATTTTGTGTAAATGTTTTAGTCAATAGCTATTTTGCTTGTAATAATCATAAGCACGGGAAACACAAAGGAGCATTCTTTCATGATCGACATATTGTTCTTTGGTTTACTGTTAACTCACACTGTCATAGTATAATAATGGAGAGTTTATCATATTTTTGATAGAGTAACAGGGGAATATGATATAATAAAATCAATATTCCAATGGAGGAAACCATGAGCAGAAA
>URQP01000123.1 GCA_900550025.1 uncultured Porphyromonadaceae bacterium
TTCCGGATATAACGATTCAATGATTGAAGTCGTTACTGGAATGGTTCCTATTTCATTTAATTGCCTGTCCATACTGCAAATATAGCGATATTTTGAACAATAAAAGAAATAATACTTCTTTTTCTATTCAAATTATTACTGCTAATACAATCTTAAGAAATAGCGATTTCTGTCACATAAGTCGTCATTTGTAACAATCACTGAAATACTGATCACACAGCAACTAAACTATATTAACCTTATAGCCGGAGAAAAGACCATCAGTTCAACTGAAGTGGTGCATCGCTATCAAATCTCTTCAACGACCTCAATATCCCGCTCAAAGGCTACCCTTATCAAGAATGACATATTGAATAATAAGGCCGGTGAAATCTCATTCCAGGACCCGATTTATGCCTATTGGTTGAAGACTGAATACTTCGCAAAATAATCATAATGTCCCGCTCGGTTTCAGAGCCATTTTGTACCTTTTCTCATCAAAAAACGCCATTTTTCACAAGTTTTTGTACCGCACATTTTGATATTCAAGAAATTACACTTACTTTTACTTTCCAAAATGGAGGTACAAGCCGAGAATGGTGCTAAAAATCACTAACTTACACATTCTCAGATACTTGTCAACCTGCTGATTGTACCTTTTAGAGCGCTATACTATTGATAATCAACGATGTACACATACTGCATCGGGATATTGCTGCATGGTGTCATATTATGCGGCCGGCTTTCTATCAGACATACAACTGAAAAGGTCTTAAGCAATCCACTGGAAACGAGCGTGACGGCGCGGGCGCATTCCGCGGGTCCCCATCCGGCAGTGAGTTGTATGTACTTTTTCATTTGGGAATATCTTTAATGTTTAAGCGGGGTTTGACCATCGTAATGACTTCAGCGGTCGGCTCAATCAGGCGCAATATTTCTTCCATCGGCTTGTATACCTGCGGCGATTCGTCAAGTGTCCCGGGACAAACCGACGTAGAAAATATGCCGTTCATTGATTCCTCAAAATCCTCCATCCCGATATCCTTCTTTGCGGCATTCCTCGACATGGCACGCCCTGCTCCGTGCGGCGCGGAGCAGTTCCACTCCGCATTTCCCTTACCCACGCAGATGGCAATCCCGTCACGCATATTGAAAGGCAGGCAGAAGCGCTCACCTTCGGCGGCCTCAACAGCCCCTTTGCGGAGCATGGGATATTCTTCGCATACGGAAACATAATTGTGAGTAGTGAGTATTGATTCCACGCATTTGGCCTTGCAGAGCTTTTTCAACATAGCGAAAATACGGTCGCGGATGATATGGTGATTGTAGAGTGCATACGCCTGAACCACAATCATATCGGACAGATAACCGCTAAGCGCGTCACCCCACAGATAACCGACATACTGCGCCCTTTTGGGATTTGCCGCGACATTGTGCCAATGGTTAGCAACCTTTACCCCTACGTTCCGGGAGCCGCAATGTATCGTCAGCCACGCTTCACGCTCATTGTCATCCTCGCCGTACTCAATGAAGTGGTTGCCTCCGCCGAGCGTGCCGAGACTTTTATAAAAGATAGCCTCTTGCAACTTTATCCTCCGGCAGAAATCCGAGATAAAGCGGGCATCTATGCGCGGGGCTTCCACAATCAGTTCCGGAGCAGCCGAACGCGCTTTCTGATATTGCGAGTTAAGGAAACGGAACAGTTCCTTTTCGTTCAGGCTGTTCTTTTTGCAAATCTCCATACCAGTCGGAATGGCTTCACGGATTCTGTGGTCAAGCAAGGCGTAATCTTCCGGAGCGACTATCGACGAGAGTTTGTGCATGGAAATGGTGCATCCGATGTCAACTCCCACGTGATCCGGATTAAGATATGCACCAATCCTGTATGCCGTGCCGACATTGCAGGAATTCCCTGCATGGACATCGGGCATTTGGACTATTTTCACCGACTCGAAAGCCGGATGGTCGCATTGCGCCTTTACCCACTGCAAGGCCGCGTCTTCAATATTATCGGTGAATATTTCTGCCGAGGTGTATTGTCCTTTGATAACCATATTGTTACGACTTTGGATCGTCATTAATAATAGCTGTAAAAATATCTTTAGCTCAAATCAGGGACATTGACGAACCATGAAGCATTCGACAACTTTCTTCATACCATCAGATGCTTCCTGCAAGATTCGAGTTGATTAGCCGCTCATTCCCTGCATTGACCTCGGTGTATTCAGGATATGAAACCACGAGACAGTGTTTGTTATATTTACGGGCAAAACGCATGGTATGCCTACTTCCGCTCTGCTGCGGGCATTCTGCTAAAATAACAGTACTCGACAATGCTGCCTGCAACCTGTTCCGTGCGACAAGCCTTGCGGGATTGGCTTTCACGCCGAAAGGTTGCTCAGTCAGGATAAGTCCACCGCTTTCCAAAATTCGTTGCTGGAGAGAGACGTTCTCTTTTGGATGCACGATATTCAGTCCGGAAGCAACAATGGCTATCGTCCGCCCTCCGGCATCAAGGCAACCCTCGTGTGCCGCTTTGTCGCAGCCCAATGCAAGACCACTAACGATGATGTTATCTTTTTCCGCAAACTGTTTTCCCAACTCATATGCTTTTCTTAGTCCGATTGGCGAAGCTGCGCGTGCGCCAATGATAGCTATACGGTTGGCTTTCGGAACGAGAAGCGACATATTACCTAAGCAATGAATCATGGGCGGACAATCGTGTCCTATCTTTCTGAGTGAATCAGGAAAGCGTTCATCTTGAAATGTCAACGTAGTAACGCCATACTCCTCTTGCATGGATATCACACTTTCAGCTTTGTCTATGTATGCTTCAAAGGCTTCCGCATATTCTTCCGGTGCAAGATCAGGATTCATTATCCGTGATGATTTCATCCCGGCGTATTGCATACAAAGAATATCTTCCTTGCTTAAAATTCTGTCGTTCATATTATCTTTTGCAATTATAAGTTTCCTCTATAAAGTGATGGTATGTCAATCTCATTGCAAAGACAGCATAATTCCGTATCGTCCCAATCGGATTCGACAGTAAAGAAGCCATATCGGTCAGGTTCGCTGGCCACTGTCCTGTATCCTAACCGCTTGCCGATATATGTGGACAAAGTGGAAGTGGCCTGCCATTCTATTTCCACATTGCAATCGAACATTTCATCTATCAAATCCATATTTTTCTTCGGTTTCTTTTTGCTTTCATCCGTACCAATGACTTTCCGCAACCAACCTGCAACAGATTCATTGTAAGCCAAATGCGCTTTAATATAGTCTTTCACTTCCTGATGGGACTTCAAGTCGAGATTGCCAAACCTGATTATCTGCATCCTGTATTTTGCCTTCGGAATGTTCAAAGTAGAATCTGACGGAACAGCCCCCATAATATTGCATTCGTCAATAATAGCTTTCAAAATGTCTATGGTTGAAATTTCCAGGCTGTCAACCACTTTCAGAACCTCTTCTTTCAACGACGCGTCTTTAAGATTGTCATCTATGACATCATTGACTGCCCCGGACGATAAATTTGAAAACTCCTTGATATAACGGATACGCCCCGGACGACCCAGAAGGTTTTCGTCAATCGAAAGTTTGTTGGTTGTCAGGATATACAATTTCCGCATGTCGTTGTAAACTCCGTCAATCATTTTGAGCAGAACTTCCTGCTCTTCACGGAAAGTTTTTTCCGCTTCGTCGATAAGGATAATGCTCTCAAAATGCAGCGACTGTATAAATTCCAACATACCGTCAACAGGTTTGGAAATTACAATTACCGGCAGTCCGATACGGTTGCAAAGCAGTTTTGCAGCAATGGTCTTGCCTGTACCTTTAATCCCATTAAAAATCACACCGAGATTTTTGTTACTTTCTCTGAAAAGGTCTGATGTCCACGTTTTTATGACTTTTGACAAAACCTCCTCGCAGTCAAGGTCATAAATTTTGAAATCAAATCTGAAAGTATCATCTATCTTCTCCAGCCCCAAGCGTCTGGTAGGCTGATGCTCATAGATGCGGAAGATTCCGTTACCGGGAGACACAAGCAACGAAGCATAGCCGGGAATAGGATAAAGGATTCCGCCCTCATTAATCCATTTTTGCCTTGCCGCAATGGCCGGATTCTCCTTGCGGACTTTTTCAGCAGGGTTGATGTATTCCTCTTTGTAAAGGGTATAATATTCAAGATCGACAACTTCGTCAAGATAATTCGTGCCGCATTTCCTTTCCAGACCTTCGTATGTGAAACCGTTTTTCAGAGCAACCCTGCGCGATGCGTCATTCCGCGGCAGGACGGCAATGGTCAGCGAATCCGCCATCCGCTCATCGAACAGATAGCGTTTCATTCTCTTCACAACTTCCGTCATATAGCCTTTCCCTCGGGCTTCTTTATGGAGAAAATAACATATCTCGTAATTGCATTTTTCGCCCGAAACGGTATTTGTCTTGTGCGGTGTGACTTCAAAAACACCGAGAACTTTTTCCGGAAGATTCTTTTCCGAAATGCAGAACATTAGTCCACTATTCATATCCCTGCGGATTTTCCCTTCAGCCTCGCTAAGCGTATTCATCGGTCTGAAGCCGGTGCTTGCCGCTATTTCCAAGTCGCTCATCAGAACGAAAATATCATGTACATCCCTTTCTTGAGGAGTCCTGATGATAAGCCGGACTGTAGCCAACTCAATTTTCCGTGCCTTTGCTTCTTTCATCTTTATGCTGCTTTTATGATTACAGCACAAAAGTATTGCAGAGATGTATCAATTAGCGATACACCTCTGCAAAATCGTATTGTAAAAGCATCTCCTTGCCGTTATTTACCTTCGCTGATAATATATTTGGCATATCTTTCTACAAGTTCTTCTATAGTAGTTTTTTTATTTTCATCCAATTCGAAAAAAATCTTTTGTTTTTTTGCTGCAAGTCCTGAAATGTGAGGAACATGCAGCAATCTTACATCGTCACCGATTAATTCATGACAATAGTCGTATGCCTCATTGCCCACAGCCACTATCCTTTGTGGATTAACGATTCCTATCTCTTTTTGCAGAATAGCCTTGTATATGCTTTTCTTCTCTTTAGAGTACTCGGCGGATTCTTTATGGTCATATACAAAATATTTCCTGCAGTCGGTAAGGTAAACGCCATAACCGTGTTCAATAAGTTTTTCAACAAGTAATGCCATTCTGCCACCTCCATTCTTTTTATCTCTCCAACTTTTACCATGCAGTCCAAACGGAGATGCCACCAACGCATCTATGCATATATAATCTTCTTTGCGCCCAGTTTTCCCTTTGGGGAATTTATCAACATCAGAATACCATGTATTACCTCGCAGTGGATCTTGTGCCACAAGCATAATCCGCCTGTCATTATTTTTCAGGTTGAACCATGTAGGAAGATCAAGGCCTATCGCTCCACGTTTTTCTGTGCGTGTAGTCAAATCCTTGAAATCCGGATGAGTTATAGGTATAGGTACGGTAATAGTGTCTTCGTAATAACGGTTCCATCCGGTAGGCGTAAAAGGCTCTACTCCCGAACTAAACTCCCAAATAGCGTCTTTCAATCCCAGTTTCTGCGCCTCGTCTTTGGAATAATTGAAGAAATTGCGATACATGTCATCATATCGCAACTTTATCTTTTCCAATTGTTCTTTGCCTAAAATGTCATTTGCCAGCATTTCGTAAATCCGGCAGGCAATTTCTTTGTCATCTAAGAATGTAGAATAAAGTGTTGTTTCCATTGTGATATTTGTTTGATTTAAAATTCTATAAGACTCGGTTTCCTAAAATTGGAATAATCAGTATTCATTATCGCTCCATTGGAAAAGGTTGTCCCGTTAAGGATTGTTATTCCATGCTGCGAGTGTATATGTCCGAAAAGATGCAGTCGGGGTTGGACAGCTGTTATGCGGGCGAGAA
>URQP01000124.1 GCA_900550025.1 uncultured Porphyromonadaceae bacterium
TTCTTACAAATCGGAAAGTGCTTTCAGAGCGCTTTTCCCGAATTGTAGTGCCGATAAGTGGGCTACGGAACCGGGATACGAGATTGCTTATTTTTCATTCCATGGAAATCCGTCAGAGGCGTGGTTCGACCATAATGGCTGGGTGATGACGTATCGCCGGTCGTGTTATGAAAAACTGCCGCAAAAGGCGCAGGACGAACTTTCCGACTCTTATTCCCTTTGGGAGACGGTCGGGGTGCATCGTGCCGACCGCAAGGGCTTGGCTGCCGTGTATGTCGTGACCGTCGAGCGCAACAAGGTGGTTTACGATTTGTATTTTGCCGAAGACGGCACTTTGGTGCGCAAGTCCGACGTGACGAATTCAAAATCCGGGACAGCTAAGTATTTGCCTGCTCCGGCCAATGCCGGTGTTTCCTCCGCGATGTCGGAAAAATATCCGGATGCCGTCGTCTACAACGTCGTGGTGAAAGATGGCGCGTACCTGATAGCTTTTGTCACTGGCGGTGCGGCTAAGACCGCCGTGTTTGCCAATGATGGCGGCTGGCTGTTCACTACCACCCCTTTGAACGGTGCGCTTGTCTCCAAGGATATTGTCAAGACTGTCGGAGAGCAGTTGCCGGGGGCGAAGATTCTTGCCTGTACGCTTACCGAGACGCAGTCCAGCACGTTCTATACCGTGGAATGCGACTATGAAGGCACTCTCCACACCCTCTACCTCGACAAATGATATTGACACAGGCTTTAACATTAACCAATGCGAATGAAAGCAGGAATGATTTTTCTTTTAAGTACGCTTTTTTTGTGTAGTTGCTATGCCGCCGCTCCCAAGACCTATGGCGAGCATCTGATGCGCATAGAGGAAATTGTGCCGCGGAAAGCCTTGGAATCGGAAAATAAATGGATTGTGAAGTATGGTGACTTCAGCGGGGACGGCAAAGAGGAAATGGTGGCTTTTGTTTATGAAGTGACCGGCGGCGACGGGGAAATGGAATGGGGGCAGTACTATCTGTATTACAGCACGCAGGATGGTGTTGCCGTATGTGACACTCTTGATGGCGATTTCTACGTGTCTCCGGAGGTGATGCAGATTGCTGATTTTCCTGCAATAATGTTCTATACTGTCGGGTATGGAGGTCCGTCGGGTGAGTCTTTTTGCTGGAAATGTGCTGACAACGGGCTGGTTCCGCTCTCAATGCCGGGAGAGATGCAACGCATAGGTGATAATTGCTTAAAGTGCAGTAAATAAGGATTTGACAGCTTTAAGGCCGACGGAGAAGATGAAACATTCTCACCGGGAAGGTGTTTTTACAATTACTATTATTTTTTCGACGGGAATCAGTTCAGGGAATATGGCGGGAAAGCCATATCGGAGCGGCAATTCTCCGATAAGTTTGGCGGCGCTGCTATTTTGAGGCTGCTGAAAGGCGAGGGGCTGACTGTAGAGAATATTTATCACAGGGCAAATGGCATCATTAATATAAATTGCTCATACCGCACGGAAAAAACTCTCTCTCCTGACGATTCTCCAAAATCCGGAACCGGTTTCGTGTATATTGAATTGGAAGTTACCGGTGCCGGTTTGAAAACGGATGAAGGGCTGCAGCCGGGCAGGATTAAGGCTTCACTTACACCGGACTGTGCCGTCTATTGAAGCATAAACAAACGCAAGCGGGCAGTGGCGGATACAGCAGTACGCTTTCGAACTGTTTGTTCAGAATTGAGGGTTGGGAGCGTAATCACTCTCAACCCTCAACATTAAACTTTCAACACTCTTTACACCAAATGGCGGATGAGGGTCTCGCGGTCGCCTTCGAGAAGGTCGATAACGGGAATCTCTATCATAGTGTAGGCTCCGGGACGCTGCTTCATCGCCGCGCGTGCCGCCCCTACAAGTATCTGGGCGGTAAGTGCCGGGTTGTTGATGCTCATGTCGAACTCGAACCGTTGGTTCTGCGTCGTGCCCGAAACGCCTTTGCGCACCATGTTCACGCCGTGTCCCATGTCTTTCACTTCGTCGACTGAATCAACTTCAATGACGTGGGTCTCGTCGCTCGCGAAATAAGGGTCGGCTTTTATGGCAGCCGCAACGTCGGCGAGCTTGTAGCCGTCGCACAATTCCACATATACCATGCGGCGGTGTATGCCTGTGCCGAGCGGAATGGTCATCGACAATGCCGCCTTCACTCCTTCGATGGCTTTCACGGCTACGGTGTGGCCCATGCTCATGCCAGGTCCGAAGTTGGTGTAGGTGATGCCCTTCGGGGCGCATGCCTGCAAGAGGGCGCGCACTACGGAGTCGCTTCCCGGATCCCATCCTGCCGATATGACCGACACCTTTCCGTGACGCTTCGCTTCAGCGTCGAGTTCGCGGCGCAGGTCGGCTATGCCGGTATGGATGTCGAAACTGTCGACTGTGTTCATTCCCAATGCCAACGCTTTCTTGGCATATTCCTCCACTTTGCGCGTGGGCGTGCATAGGATGGCCACATCGGCCTCCACTGCGCTCAGGTCGGAAACTACTTTGTAGCCTTTCAATTCGTCCGGGATGTTGGTGGCGTCGCGCCTCACTATGCCGGCGATTTTGAAGTCGCCGGCCGCCAGCAACGCGTCGAGCGTGTAGCGCCCGATGTTGCCGTAGCCCACAATGACTGCTTTAATCATAAGTAACAATGTTTTTTAGATTGTCAGAATGCGTATCCCACTCCGAGGTTCACGTAGATGGGGTACATATCGAATGTGATTGTCTTGAAATCGTTCTTGAATATGTCGTTCAGTCCCCAAGTGAGGTCGGCATACAGTTTCAGGTGCTTGAACGCCTGCCAGTCCACGCCCACTTGCGCTCCCCACTGGAAGCGGCGCAGCTCGTCGGAGAAGTCGTAGCTTGCGGTCTGTCCGTCGGTGAACGATGTCTTTTCTCCCGTCGGGTCGCCGTTGCGCAGGTAGCCTTCGTAGACATATCCGTTGAACTTGCTGCGCATCAGGTATGACAGGTATACTCCGGCCTTGATGTTTGTGCGCGGGTGTACGCGGTATGTGCCGAGTATGGGGAATGTGAGGTAATAGTTCTCGACGGTGGTCTGCACGCCTCCTGTCCAGCGTCCCGACACACGCGCGCCGTCATCGCCGATTATCTCCATGCCGTAGTTTTTCACTGTGGCTTTTGTCTCCATCGCTTTTGTCTCTACTTTCGCCCCGAAAAGCAGGCCCCATTTCTTGTCCGCGTCGAAGCGTTTGATGAAGTTTGCCTCGAACGACAGCGGAAGCCCCGGACTGTAACTGTCTATTTTGCGGATTTCTTCCGGGAGCGGTATCGGCGATGTGCCGCCGAGGTTGTAACCCATCCTCAGCTCAATGTCCCAGCCCTTCAGTGCGGCGTTGATTAGGGCTTGCGTGCGGTTTACCTGTGCCGGTGCGGCGGTCGCCGTGATGGCGAGCAGTGCCGCTATGATTGTCTTTTTCATTCTGTTTCTTCTTTTTTGCGGTCAATTTTCAAATTCTTCACGTCGAGGGTGCTGCCTACAGCTCCGCGGAAAAAGTCGCCGTCGGCGCTCGACGAGATTACTATTCCTATTTTGTATTCTCCGTTTGCAAGCCTTTCAGGGTCGATTGTCTTGCCTGTAACGTATGCGAACGGTATGTCGAAGTCGACCCACTCCTTGCTTTCGTGGGGATTAGGAAGCATGGCTATTGCCACCAAGTTGGGGTGCGAGAAGTTCATCTCGTGGATTGAGCCGTCGAGGTATTCGGTGTTCTCGTCGGTCTCGTAGAACAGCGCGTAAATCGAGAATATGTCTTTTTTCCCCTGCACGGTGTTGCCGTTCTCGTCGGTAAATATCTCGCCGGCCGTGTAACGGTAGCTTCCGCTGAACGACACAGGCTCGTAGCGGTAAGGCTCGCCGAACTTGGTGGCCTCGCGCGGGCGTTGTGTCGCGATTGTGGTTTGGAAAAATCCTTGGAAGATATTGCCGGCCGCAATGGGCATGCCTATGCTGCTGCCGAAGAATCCGGTGGAGCGTGTCACGAGATGGATGTATTCCGGTACGGCCCGTTTGCCGCCGTTCATAAAGTATTTTGTCTTCGACGGACTGCTTTCGTCGGTCTCTATCGTGGTGCCTTCCGGATATACGGCCGAAGTCGGGAAAAATTCGTAGATATGATCAACGTATTCGTCACCGTATTGTTGCCGTGCTGTTTGCGGGGCTACTCCGCACATCACGTACCCCGGGTTGCCCGATGCCCATGTCATTACGGACGTTCCGCTTTCGTCGAGCTCGCTGAATATGGTGTATTGTCCTGTCGAAGCGTCGAGCTCGCTGGAGTTGAAAGTGTATTCCGACGCTATGTTGCGTTGTATCACCTGCACCGGATAAGTCTTTTCCCATTGTCCGTCCTCCGATTTGACGGTATAGTAGACTGTGTTGTTTTCAGCGTTGGCGAAGTCTTGCAGGGAGCCGCTCTCAGGTGTGAGCGTCGCTCCGTCGGTTACGGTGAAAACCGGTGCGAGGCTGGAAATGTCGGCCGTGCTTCTTACGCGGATAGTCACGGCGTTGTTGGTTATGACGGGTGTCGACTCGAGTATTTCTTCCGGCAGGGTGACCGTGAGAATGTCGCATTCGGCGTTCGGCGCCTCGTCCTGTATGCAGGAGGTCAGCGCGGCCGTGGCCGTAAGCGCGATTGTAAATAATCTAAGAATCTTTTTCATTAATAATGTGATTAATAATGTGGCAAAGTTACGAAAAAGTTGGAATATAAATAAAAATGCGTGGACTGAAACCTCTGATGGCTTCCGTCCACGCATTTTTATTCGTGTTGGAACACGGTGCTGTTATTTTGCAACGGCTACGCGGCGCTCTTTGATACGTGCTTTCTTACCGGTCAGCTTGCGCAGATAGTAAAGTTTTGCACGGCGTACCTTACCGTATTTGTTGACAGTGATGCTGTCGATAAACGGCGATTCAATCGGGAAAATACGCTCTACGCCGATGTTGTCGCTCATTTTGCGAACTGTGAAACGCTTTTTCTCGCCTTCGCCGGAGATGCGGATTACCACACCGCGATATTGCTGAATACGTTCCTTGTTACCTTCCTTAATGCGATATGCCACTGTGATAGTGTCGCCCGGTCTGAATTCCGGATGCTGCTTGCCTGTAGCAAATGCCTCTTCGGCAACTTTAATCAAATCCATTTTATTATAAATTAAAACGTTAATAATAATCGCAATATAACAAGCTCCTTCTCTTGCCAGAGATTGCGAAAAGCGGTGCAAAGTTATTACATTCCTCGCTAATATGCAACACTTTCCTGCTTTTTGTGCTTTTTGTGCAGCGGTTGATTCCGCAGTTCCGCAATATCTGCGAATTTTGGAGATGTCACCATATCACGGTCACTGATGCCGGGCCGGTTGCGCCGGGAATGGGGGGATGCAGCTTGGCGACGGTTATTTCTCCGCCCGCTATTTCCGGAAACTGGCGTTCCAATGCCGATTTTATACGTCCTGCCACGTGCTCGAGGAGTTTCGACGGTGTCGCCATTTCCAGCCTGATAGTCTCGTATGCCGCCCCATAGTCGAGCGTGCCTGACAGGTTGTCGTCTGCCATTGCCTGTTCAAACGGATATTCCAGTCTGGCAGACACTTCGAACCAGTTGCCTGTGGCGCGTTCTTGCTGCATCACTCCGTGGCGCGCGAAAAACCGCATTTTTTCGAGTGTGATTATTGTTTTCATTGCTGTTCTGTGTTTTCCGCCTCCGGAATCCATACGTATGCGCCAATGTCGATTGTTTCCGATTGGAAACGGTCGTTGCCGTACCTGTCGAAGCGTACTTCCGGCGGGCATAGCCCGCG
>URQP01000125.1 GCA_900550025.1 uncultured Porphyromonadaceae bacterium
CCGCGCGTTTTTCCGCCGCTACCGCCGGCACGCCATCGTGGTATTACTAATTCTCGCCGCAATAATCACCCCTACCGGCGACCCGTTCACACTCGCGATAGTGTTCCTGCCGCTCTATCTGCTCTATGAGCTAAGTGCATTGATAGTGAAAAAATAAAAGGCGGACAATCACCTCCGCTACGGCAAAAAGCATTACCTTTGCCGCCAGTTTATTTTAGGTTATAAAGATTTGTGTTATGGTATTCCAATGCGCTATCATTTTCGGATGCTTGGCCTTGGGCGAGCTTATTGTGTGGCTCACCGGCATAAAGTTGCCGTCAAGTATCATAGGTATGCTTCTGCTTACATTATTCCTCCAGATGAAATGGATAAAGCTGCGCTGGGTGGAAGGCATCTCCAATTTCTTGGTTAAGAACCTCGGATTCTTTTTCGTTCCGCCGGGAGTGGCACTGATGCTCTACTTAGACGTAATAAAGGCACAACTCATACCGATAGTCGTGGCTTCGGTGATAAGTATGGTAGTGGTGTTCGTAGTGACAGGATGGATTCACCAATTAGTAAGGAGGCTTCAGAATGGAATACATTAACAATCCCTACTTCCTGCTTGCGCTGACATTCATTGTTTATGCCTTAGCGCAAATAATCCAAGTGCGCTCCCACAGCTCGCTGTTCAATCCTATATTGATAACCATCGCGATTATCATCATTTTTCTGCTGGCCAACGACATACCGTTCGAGACCTACCGTCAAAGCGGTGTCTACATAGATTTCTGGCTGAAACCGGCGGTAGTCGCGCTGGGAGTCCCGCTCTACAAACAACTGTCGTCGATACGCAAGCAGTTGCTACCCATATTGCTGTCGGCACTCGGAGGGTGCATTTCAGGCGTAATTTCGGTAGTATTCGTGGCCGAGTTGTTCGGAGCCTCGCACGAAGTGGTTATGTCGTTGGCCGCCAAATCGGTTACAACTCCTATCGCAATGGAAGTCACAGAAACACTTGGCGGAATACCGTCGCTCACCGCTGCCGTGGTAGTAGCCGTAGGCATAATAGGCGGGATGACAGGGTTCAGCGTGATGCACATCACCCACGTCAACAGCCCGATAGCACAAGGGCTGTCGCTCGGGGCGGCCGCCCACGCCGTAGGCACATCGCGGGCGATTACCGTCAGCGACCGCTACGGCGCATTCGCCAGCCTCGGCCTCACCCTCAACGGCATCTTCACCGCGATGCTCACCCCATGGCTTCTCCGCATGCTCGGATATTTCTAAAACTTCCATACGCGTTTTAAACATTTTCCAAACCATAAATGTTATCCTAATAAATAAACCCGATAGATATGAAAAAAATCATTGCAGGGCTGCTCGCGGCATTAATCCTGTTGCCCGCCTGCGGCAAGAAAAGTGAAGAAAGCAATGCCGCACAGCCGACGTTCGCAAGCATCAAGAACGAGGCTTCGTACAAATTGACCGTGCCGGATGAAATCGCACAAGGAAGGGATTACTACTCTACCGCAAAAGTCGATTTGACCGTTCCTGCCGATTCCACAAGCGAAATATCGAAACGGCTGCTGGCCGCAGCTTTCCCGGAAGACTCCGTGTCGAAAGGATTCAACGCGGCTGTCGCAAAATTCATTTCGACACCAGTCGACTTTTTACAGACTGGAGCCGAAAAAATCAGTACCATACCCATCAAGCCTGAAAACGGCGTGCTGCTATCGAAAAACATAGTGATAGACACTCTACGGCAAACAAAGGATATCATGACATTCCATATCGTAAGCCAAGGATTCACTGGCGGAGCACACGGATACTACAGCGCGGCATACGTCAACTACAACATTGCCGACAACACCGTGGTTGATGCCGGAAAACTGTTTACCGACAACAACGGCGTAAGACAGTTGATACTCAACCAACTTGCAAAAGACAACGGCTGCAAAATCGAGGAATTGGAAAGCAACGGCGTGGTTTTCTCCGTTGCCGACGTGAAGGTTCCTGAAAATTTCTACCCCGAAGGCGACTCTTTGGTATTCTATTACAACCCTTACGAAATAAGCTCGTGGGCGCAAGGCGAAATAAAAGTGGCCGTCCCCACAGTTGCCTTGACCGCATACGTTTCCGACTATGGCAAAGAATTCCTGAAGACCACAGTCAACAGCATTAATAAATAATAGCATACGACCGTTTTTTATAGGATGGAAAAGTAAATGCGATTTCATTTGCTTTTCCATCCTTTTTATGTAAATTTGCAATTGCACTTCAAATTTGCATAATATGAATGGGTATATAGAACGGAACATATCACAATCGATAAGAAAAGCATATAGTGAATACTCCGTAATAACAGTCACTGGGCCAAGACAATCAGGGAAAACGACCCTGATAAAACATCTATTCCCCGAATTACCGTATTTTTCGTTAGAAAATTACGACATCCGCTCACTTGCCGTCTCCGATCCTGTCGGATTTTTAAACAGCTCCTCAAAAGGGATGATACTCGACGAGGCGCAAAACGCACCGCTATTGTTTTCTTACATACAAGGAATGGTTGACGACAACCCGAGATTGCGATTTATACTTTCCGGAAGTTCCAACTTCTCCATGCTGAAATCAGTAACACAGTCATTAGCCGGACGCACAGCAATATTCGAATTACTGCCTTTCTCTATGAGTGAAATAGACATCTCAGAGACATCATCAGATGAATTGATATTCAAAGGGCTATATCCATCCGTGTGGCGCGGCGGGAAAACACCCGAAATGATGTACCGCAACTATATAAGCACATATCTTGAGCGAGATGTAAGAGACCTATTGGCCATAAAAGACTTGAACAACTTTCAAAAATTCCTGCAACTTTGCGCGACAAGAATAGGAAGCGTGTTCAATGCCTCAGAACTGTCGAACGAGTTGGGTGTATCATCAAATACTGTGAAATCATGGCTGTCAGTGTTAATGGCCTCATACATAATCGTAATGCTACAACCGTTTTACACAAACACCCGGAAAAGGCTGACCAAATCGCCGAAAATTTATTTCACCGACACAGGATTGGCTTGCAACATTCTCGGAATAGAATCCGCCCGCCAATTACAACGAGACAAAATGCGCGGACATTTATTCGAGAACCTTGTCATAACAGAAGCCTTAAAGCACCGCCTCAACAACGGGAAAGGAAATAATCTGTGTTTTTATCGTGACAGCAATGGAAATGAGGTCGACCTCGTGATTAAAAAAGACGGTTTGCTCAATCTGTTCGAAATTAAATCATCAGAGACCTACCATCCCGAATTCGAGAAAGGCATCAAAACATTTTGTGCCGAATTTCCTGACGTTATCAGTGAAAAGGCGATTGTGTACACCGGCTCATTGGAAAATACAACACGTGATATAAAATTAATGAACTATAAAACGTTTGCCGGTTTTATGTAAATTTGCAATTGCACTTCAAATTTGCATAAACCGGCATTGGCTAATGCAGTTTATAGCTCTACAGAGCGTGATATGGCATAAAATTCGTAACTTTGCAAACGCATAAGCGCAAACTTTTCATAAGCAAAACACAATGGAACACATTTCACAAAGAATCCAAGCTCTTTCGCCGTCGGCAACGCTGGCGATGTCGCAAAAAAGCAACGAACTCAAAGCTCAAGGTGTCGATGTAATCAATATGTCGGTGGGCGAACCCGATTTCCATACGCCTGACCACATAAAGAAAGCCGCAAAAAAAGCCATCGACGACAATTTCACGTTCTATACTCCGGTTGCCGGCTATATGTCGCTACGCAAAGCCATCGCCGCAAAGATGAAGAACGAGAACGGCTTGGATTTCGCTCCGGAGCAGATTGTGGTTTCCGGCGGAGCAAAACAATCGCTGTGCAATGTGATTCTTTCAACGATAAACCCCGGCGACGAGGTCGTTATTCCTACACCCGCATGGGTAAGCTATGTGGAAATGGTAAAGCTCGCGGAAGGCGTAACCGTAACAGTTCCTGCCGGTGTCGACCAGAATTTCAAAATCACCCCGGAACAATTGGAAGCGGCAATCACGCCTAAGACACGGATGGTGCTGCTCTGCTCGCCGTCGAACCCCACAGGCAGCGTGTACTCGCGCGACGAGCTGAAAGCCCTTGCCGACGTGATAGCTAAATATCCGCAAATACTTATTCTCTCTGACGAGATTTACGAACATATCAACTTTACAGGCTCGTTCACCTCGATTGCCGAATTCGAAAACGTGCGCGACCGCACAATAATAGTAAACGGCGTATCGAAGGCATACGCCATGACAGGCTGGAGAATCGGTTTCATCGCCGCTCCGCTGTGGGTGGCAAAAGCAACTACCAAACTGCAAGGACAATATACATCCAACCCTTCGTCAATCGCCCAAAAAGCTGCCGAAGCGGCTTATACCGGCCCGCAGGAATGCGTGGAAGAAATGCGCAAGGCGTTCGAACGCCGCCGCGACCTCGTAACTTCCTTGCTCAAAGAGATACCGGGACTGAAAATCAACCATCCGGAAGGAGCGTTCTATATATTCCCTGAAGTTTCCGCCTATTTCGGCAAGAGCTACGGCAACCGCGTAATCAACGATGCCAACGATGTCGCCATGTATCTTCTTGAAGAAGCCCACGTAGCCACAGTCAACGGCGACGCTTTCTGCGCACCGGGATATATCCGCCTGAGCTACGCCACAAGCGACGACAACATCCGCGAGGCGTGCCGCCGCATCGCCGAAGCCCTCGCAAAACTGAAATAATGGCACAGGCGACGGCGTATCTGGCTTCCAAGCCACACTACGAGATACTCGACGGGCTCCGGGGAGTGGCCGCACTGATGGTAATCGTGTTCCATCTCTTCGAAGCCCATGCGGGAGGCAACCACTTTATACAGATTATAAACCACGGCTATCTTGCAGTGGATTTCTTCTTTATGCTTTCCGGCTTCGTGATAGGCTACGCTTACGACGACCGTTGGGACAGAATGAGCATAGGGGCATTTTTCAAACGCCGCCTGATACGCCTGCATCCGATGGTCGTGATGGGCAGCCTCGTAGGCGGCGCGCTATTCTATTTCCAAGCCGCTCCATGCTTTCCGCAAATAGCCGGTACGCCTGTAGCCAAACTGGTGGCCATAATGCTTCTCGGCTGCACATTACTGCCATTGCCGTTGAAATGGGATGTAAGGGGATGGACCGAGATGCATCCGCTGAACGGACCGGCATGGTCGCTTTATTACGAATACATCGCCAACATCCTCTATGCGCTTGTGGTACGCCGTTTCAGCAAGACGTTGCTATGGATTTTCGTAGTGCTGGCGGCATGCGCAACAACGCATCATCTGCTTACAACGCCAATGGGCGATATGGTCGGCGGATGGGCGTTGAACCTCGAACAGCAAAAAAACGGCTTCATCCGACTGTTGTACCCGTTCTTCGGCGGCTTACTGCTTTTCCGCATGGGATGGATTATGCCCCGGATAAAGCACGCCTTCCTCTACAGCAGCTTGTTGATTGTGCTTGTCCTTTCCCTGCCCCGCATCGGGGGAGAGGAAAACGTCTGGGCAAACGGTCTGTACGAGGCTCTTTGCATAATTTTCATTTTCCCGCTCATTGTCTCGATAGGAGCCGGCGGACGGTTGACAGGCAAACATTCGTCACGAATCTGCAAATTCCTTGGCGACATATCCTACCCGATTTATATAACACACTACCCTATAGTATACGTGTATACGGCATGGGTGTCGCGCAACGACGCTACCATGGCCGAAGGCGCACCGTATATGTTGCTCGTTTTCGTGGCGG
>URQP01000126.1 GCA_900550025.1 uncultured Porphyromonadaceae bacterium
TATAGTGAAAGGTGAGCGTAAAGTTTCAAACTTGTTTGAAAAACTTTGCCGAACCGCAGCCTATATTATCCAAATATAGTGAAAGTCGAGAGTAGAGACAAATGAAAACGGAGTTTTCAGAGTTTTCAGATTTGCCTCTGCCGAGGTGCATCCTGTATTATGCAAATATACTGATTTTTTTGAGAGGAGCAACCATTTGATATTGGAAACCGGGATTTTGTGTTGTAGAACATAGTTTTTGGGAAATGTTTCGCATCGTAAACACAGCTTTTGTGAATTTTCTGTAAAAATATCGGTAAAATTGTTGCACGGTTCGATGTTTGGGTGTAACTTTACGTAGTTTAAATCTTTTAAACCAAGCTAACATTAACCAAAACTTAATCAGTATGTGTAAATTACCTGAACGAAAAAGAATTTCCAACCGAGGGCTGGCTGTAGCCGCAATGGCTGCGCTGTGCCTCTCCGGAAATTGGGGGGGGGTAGAAGTTAAGGCTGCTCCCGCTCCGCAGGTTGTGGCAGCCCAGAAGGCCACTATGACCATTTCCGGAACGGTGAAGGATGAAAACGGCGCGCCGTTGGTGGGTGCCAATGTGATGGAGCGAAGCACTACGCGTGGTATTGTTACCGATATTGACGGTAAGTTCACCCTCAAAGTCGCTCCCGGTTCTACAATCATTTTCTCTTATCTCGGCTATTCCACGGTAGAGCAGAAAGCGGCCTCCAACATGGACATTGTCCTGAAGGAGGACAACGCCTTGCTCGACGAGCTTGTGGTCGTGGGCTACGGCCAGCAGAAAAGGGCCAACCTTACGGGTGCCGTTTCGACGGTAAATGTCGATAAGGACTTGGTGGCAAAGCCGCAGATGGACGTGGCTAAATCATTGCAGGGTATCGTGCCGGGTCTTTCGGTAATCAACACCCAAGGAGGTATCGACGCGCAGCCTACGTTGACAATCCGCGGTGTCGGTACGTTGAGTAACAATGAGACCAGTTCGCCGTATATCATCGTCGACGGTATCCCTACTGAGAATTTGACTCTTATTAATCCGAATGACATCGAATCGGTGTCGGTGTTGAAAGATGCGGCCTCGACTTCCATTTACGGTTCGCGCGCTGCTTTCGGTGTGATTCTCATCACTACAAAGGGCGGTGCTAAAGACAAGGTTTCTGTCAACTACACCAACAACTTCTCGTGGGGTACTCCTTCAATCCTTCCGGATTATGCGGATGTGCCGAGCCAGTTGGAGGCTATGATGGAGGTTAACCGCAATGCAGGTACTTCCAACCCGGAATTGTTCGGTATGTATTTCAACCAGCCAATTTCCGCTCCGGGCACCGACCTCAACGGCAAGACTATGATTGACCTTGCTAAATTGTGGCAACAGCAGCACGGCTATAAGAAGGACGATCAGTACCGCAACCTGCGGCCGTACCAGAGTCTCAGTGATGTGGGCGACTACTATCTTGACCCGGCAACAGGAAAGGCATTGTTCTATGCCGACTGGGATGTGGTAGGCATCAACTACCGTGACTGGACTCCTTCGCAGAGTCACAATATCAATGTCAACGGTACGAGCGGACGCACTTCCTACTACCTGTCGTTCGGTTACGACAAGAAAGAGGGCGTGCTTGCAGCAAATCCCGATGAATTGCACCGTTACAATGTTACGGCAAACATCCAGTCGAACGTGACCGACTGGTTACAGGTAGGTGCGCGCTTCCAGTATACAGACCGTACCTATACCAAACCAAACCCGACAGAAACGCCTTATCAGTATATGTGGCGTTGGGGAAGTTTCTTCTATCCTTACGGTATGATTGACGGTGTCGACCTCCGTAGTCCGTATGCATTGCTCAAAGCTGCGGCTGACGATGAAACCCATACTAAATTTACCCGTATGACCGGTTACCTGAAGGCAAATATCATTGACGGTTTGACATTAAATGCGGATTATACTTATACCAACCGTAACGTGTTTGTCGACGAGGTTAGAAGCCCGGTATTCGGTTATAACACATGGGGTACTGTAGATGCTCCGAGCATGTACAGCAGTTCCTCATACGTATATCAGGATTCCCGTTACAACAACCGCTGGGCGTTGAATGTCTATGCCAACTATGAATTTAATTTCGGCAAGCATAACTTTAATGTGATGGCCGGTGGTAATGCCGAGGGAGGCACGTACCGCATGCATTATTCACAACGCCGCGACCTTACCAACGTCAATCTTCCGGAGCTTAACCTTGCTTCCGGCGAGCAGCTTGTTGGCAGCGAGCATTCGCATTGGGGCACGGCCGGCTATTTCGCACGTATCAACTACAACTGGAACGAAATCTGGCTGTTGGAGCTGAACGGACGTATAGACGGTTCTTCTTCATTCCCGGCCAATGACCGTTGGGCTTTCTTCCCGTCGGGTTCGGTAGGCTACCGCTTCAGTCAGGAGAAATATTTCGAGCCTCTCCGCGACATCATCAGCAATGGTAAGCTGCGCGCTTCGTTCGGCGAAATCGGTAATGAGGCGGTTGGTAACAATATGTATATCCAGACTATAGGCAATCCGAGCAATTCTTATTGGCTTGACGCCAAGGGCAGCCGCCTGACAATGTACGATTTGCCTAAGATGGTTTCCGAGACATTGACATGGGAGCGCATCCAGACTGCCGACATCGGTTTGGACCTCGGTTTCTTCAACAACTCTTTGAACGTTACGTTCGACTGGTACCAGCGCAAGACTTTGGACATGCTTGCCCCGGGTACTGTGCTTCCAGACGTTCTCGGTGCGGACGCTCCTTACGGGAACAACGGTTCGCTCCGCACTCGCGGTTGGGAATTGTCGGCAAGCTGGAACAAGCAGTTCGGCGACTTCAATGTCTACGTGAGCGGTAACGTGAGCGACTTCAAGACGGTCGTTACCGAATGGAACAACCCGACAGGCATTCTCAGCGACTACTTCTCCGGCAAGGTTTACGGCGACATCTACGGTTTCGAGACTGACCGCCTGTTCACCGAAGACGATTTCACTTGGGACGCTCAAGGCAACCGCACTGGCTATGCTCCCGGTGTGGCAAATCAGGACGGCTTGGTAGGAAGCGGCAACTTCCAGTACAGCCCGGGCGACACCAAGTATAAGGATTTGAACAACGATGGGAAGATAGACGGTGGCAAAGGAACAACGAGCGATATGGGCGACCTGAAGGTTATCGGTAACTCAACCCCGCGCTTCCAGTACGGCTTCCGTCTCGGCGGTTCTTGGAAAGGCATCGACATCGACATGTATTTCCAAGGCGTAGGCAAGTGGAGCCAATGGTCGACCGGCGCGTTCGTGATGCCGTTCTCCCGTGGTGCCGACGGTATCTACGAGAACCAGATGGATTACTGGACTCCTGACAATACCGACGCTTGGTGGCCGCGCCTGTATCCGGGCAACGGCGTAAGCGGTACGGTTTCGGGTGTTGCTACCGGTGCTTACAACTTCTATCCGCAATCGAAATATCTGATTGACCGCTCATATCTCCGTTTCAAGAACCTGACGGTTGGTTACACTCTCCCGCAGAACTTGACTAAGAAATGGTATATCGAGAAACTCCGCGTTTATTTCACGGCCGAGAACCTTTGCGAGCTTATTAACAACAGTTTCGCGCCGGTTGACCCGGAAATCGACTCGAGTGAAGTATCTGGCAATGGCAACGGTACATGGGGACGTATCACCCCGATGATGCGTACCATCTCGTGCGGTTTGCAATTGACGTTCTAACCTAACATTTAAGACAATAGAATTATGAAAAAAATATCATTAATATTCGGAGCGTTGCTCTTAGGGGCATTTACGTTCTCAAGCTGTACCGATATGCTTGAAAAGGAGCCGCTCGATGAATTTACGAACAATCCCGACTTTTGGAACAACGAGTCGTCGATTGAAGGATATGCTGCCACGTTCTATAACCAGTTCACAGGCTACGGGACAAGCGGCAACGGCGATTTTTATTTTCCGTCGCCGAGCGACAATCAGGCCGGCGCAACTTTCCAAAACTGGAAGTATGTCAATATTCCGGCTGCCAATTCAAGCTGGTCCGCCACTTACACGGAAATACGCCGCAGCAATGTGATGATACAGTCTATCGAAAGCTATGCCACATCGCTCGACGATGCCACCAAGAACCATTGGCTCGGCGTGGCACGTCTGATGCGCGCCTACCAGTATTGGGACTTGGTGCGCAAGTTCGGCGACTGCGTTTGGGTTGACAAGCCTTTGGATGTCAACAGCCCGGAACTTTATGTTGCCCGCAACGACCGCGACGAGGTGATGGACAAAGTGCTTGAAGACCTCGATTTCGCTGTTAAGAATATTAACGAGTCATCGTCGAAGACCACTTGGTCGCGCGCCATGGCTCAGGCAATGAAGGCCCGCATCTGCTTGTGGGAAGGGACTTTCCGCAAGTACCGCAACGAGCAGGAAAACGGTAAGGCTCCTGACGCTGCCGGCGCCACACGCTTCCTCGAGGCTTGCGTGGAGGCTTGCGAGGCCATAATGCCGGGTTTCTCGCTTTGCACTAATTATCAATCGCTTTACAATTCAATTGATTTGAGCGCAAATCCGGAAATAATCTTCTGCAAGGCTTATCAGAAGGACGTAATGGGACACTCCACGATCAACTACCTCTGCACGTCTACGGAGCAGAACGGTATGTCGAAGGATGCGTTCGACTCTTATCTGAAGCTCGACGGCACGCTCCCGGTTGACGGTGTTGACGATGTTGCGAAATTGGAATTGTCGGCCAACGACGGTCAGATGCACCTCAATATCAAGGATATTCTCGACAACCGCGACAAGCGTCTCGCTATGCAGATTGATACTGTGCTTTGCTACGGTAACCGCGGCTGGATGCGCCTGCCGGGCGGTATGGCAATGACTTCTTCTACCGGTTATTCTATCTGCAAGTTCGACAACTTGGATATGGAGAAAGATTACCGCGAGAACAACAGCAAAAACTACACTTGGGCTCCGTTGTTCTGGCTGGCAGAGGTCTATCTGAACTTTGCCGAGGCTAAGGCAGAGCTTGGAACTATCACGAACGACGACCTTAACAATTCCATCAACTTGCTGAAAGACCGTGCCGGTCTGCCGCATATCACGACAACCCCGGCCGACCTTGGCGACAACGATATGGGAGTTAGTCCGTTGATTTGGGAAATCCGCCGCGAGCGCCGCTGCGAACTGATGTTCGACAACGATTTCCGCTACTGGGACCTTATCCGTTGGCATCAGCTTGACAAACTCGACACCACTAAGAATCCGGAAATCGTTCAAGGAGCAAACGTCACTAACGATGCAAATATCTCGGAATGCGGACGTGATGTAGTGGCAGGAAATTATCTTGACGCTTCTAACGGTATGAGCCGCACATACGAGTATAAGCATTATTTGTTCCCGATACCGAGCGGACAGATTACGTTGAATCCGGATCTCGGTCAGAATCCGGGCTGGACAGAGTAGGTGATAGAAACTTGAAAGCCGCGCTTCGGAGGCATCGTCCATATACTACAGATGGTATGAAAAACGTGATGATGTGGTGTTTGTTCATTAAGCGTTAGTTTCTACAGCGCGGCACACACAGCAGGGAGGCATCCACCTCCCCGCTTTTTTATGTTGTCGGTAAAAATAAATATTGCTGTCCGAAAAATGAGGGCATTCGGTTTATGGGGTGTAATGTGCTGTCGCCGAAGAAGCCAGCCCCATGGGGGCTGTTGCCGAGTAACCTGCCGCCTTGGCGGTGG
>URQP01000127.1 GCA_900550025.1 uncultured Porphyromonadaceae bacterium
CCGCCGTATTGCTGACTTGTAACGCAGCAAGAATGTTTTGCCGGTGGCGATAGACCGTATTTACTGATATGTTCAGGATGTCTGCAATTTGTTTGCTGCTTTGCCCTTTTGCCAATAACGATATCACTTCTTTCTCCCGTTCTGAAAGAATCTGTTTGTCAAGCTGCTTGTATTTGTCGGATAATACAGTTTCTCCGGTTTTATTATTGATTATCTCACGAATTATATGTTTGTTGTTTTCAATAAAGGGAGTATAGAGGCACAGTGCCAGCCAAATGCTCCCGTTCGGGAAACTTTCCAAATAATAAGATTGGTGGAGAATAGGAATGGTTTCTTGGTTTGCCGTTTTGAAATGAAGAGAATTGAGCATACAGTAATAAGGGCGTTCACTGATAGGCAATGCTTTTTGCAGTTGGAAGAAGCGCAGTTCTAATATATGCCGTTCGATTAGTTCTTCATGCGGTACATGCTTGAAAATAATTTCTTCGAAAGCTGAAGATTCGTTTATTGAATTGTTTTCTAATCCTATTTTATTGCCAAAAGCTCCTGAATAAATGTAGCTGATGTCTTTTTGGTAGTCGGATAGGACTGCAATGCCATTTCCTGTTTCTGCAAAGGATTGTGCAATGATTTCTTTTGTGCCAATATCTCGGAATTGCCGTTCTCTGATTCGCGAAAATCCTGTTCTGTAAAAAGTTCCTTTAATTTTTGCTCTTCATCCATAATGAAAATGGCTAATTTTAACTATTGTGCATCCTGTTCGGTCGCTTTAATTTTGCATTGTAAAATATTGTCCTAATCCGCTATAAGATAGGTGTAAAGATAATGTAAAGCATCTGTAAATGGATGAAAATTAATTATAAAATAAGGGATATATGAAGAAAACGATTGTGTTATTGGTTTTTGCCGGAATGTTTGCGATGCAAGGTTGTAAACAAAAATCTGTCGAGCAAATGGACGGTAGTGATGCCGGTGTTGCGAATATTTCAAAGTGTGATGTCCGCTTTAATGGAGTATCTGTAATAGTCAAGACTTGTTCTGACTATTACACATATATGGAACGCTTCGTAAGATCTTTTCTTATGCGGCGTTCCTTTTTCTTTTATTTTAGTTGGCATTAGTGTTTAATGGCAGGGTTATCTTTTTGCGTTTGCCTTTTTCCTGTCTTTCATAATAGCGTCTTTATTCTCGATTGCCCATTCTATTAATGCGTTTATGTGCGGAAGAAGAGAGTGGGTGCGCGGTGTCAGCGCATACTCCACTCTTGGAGGTACTTCGGGATATACGGTGCGGGTGACATATCCGTCGTCTTCCAGCGTGCGCAGGGTCACGGTCAGCATCTTTTGCGATATGTCGGGTATGTCGCGCTGCAATTCCTTGAAACGTATGGCTGATTTGCCGGTTTTGTTGAGCGTGTATATTACCAAAAGCGACCATTTGTCGCAGAGTTTTGATAAGATGTTGCGTATCGGGCAATCCGGAAATACGGCATCTTCTATCATTGTTCTGTCCATAATACAATGTGTTTCAAACTACTCTACAAAGGTAAGTAGATTTCTTAAAAGCGGCAAAAAACTTTTTTTCAAAAAATTACGGTTATAATTGCTTGGCAATCAGCAATGCTTTCATTTGTGTAAGCTACTTACGCCGACGAACCTACTTGTTTTGCCAATAATTGCGTGTTACCTTTGCAGTGTAAAAGTAATAAAGAAACTTTTAGTTACTATTGAAAGCGACATTTATAGATATTAAAATAGAATGATGATGAGAAAAGCATTATTTATTTTGTTGAATATTTTAACAATTACAGTTATGGCACAGACAAAAGGACGTTTCGAGGTGCATGACCTCGACAATTTCAAACTGCACGTTTATTACACCAACGATGCGTTGGGCGATGCAAGTTACATCGTTGAGGGCAAAGATGCGCTTGTGACTATGGAGCAGCCATTATTCAAGGACAATGTAGTTGAGTTTGACGCTTATCTTTCCCGGTTGGAGAAGCCGGTGGAGAAACGTATTACCGACTATCATGTAGGCGGAACCGGAAGCCATGATGTGGTTATGGCAGAGGGTATGCCTGAATTTACGAAAGGCGAAATCTATGGCGGTATGATGCAGGGCTTTGCTCAGGCGTTCGGTGATGCCCTGACAGATATGCCGACAGGCAGGGCTGCGGAAGTGGCTTTCGGCACTACGCAGACTTGGGCTGGGGTGGCTTTCGAGTTCCGTCGCGGCGCAACAACGGATTTTCCGGGTGCAAGCATTTTGATAGACGGCAAGGTTTATTATACGCATTGGACTCCGGTAAAGGCACATGTCAGCCACTTGCAAGTGTCGTCACCGGCTGCCATCGACGCGGAAATAGCGGAGGCGGAGAACTCATTGGCTTCGGGTGCGACGCTGTTTGTCGGCGGACACGGAGGCGCTGCTACACGCGATGCGGTGGAGTTTAAAATCACTTACCTGAAAAAGATGAAAGAACTGCTTGCAGCAAACCGAACGGCACAGGCTTTTGTGGATGCTATGAAAGATGCCTATCCAGGTCTGCCCGGAGAAGCCGGATTGGAGGAGCTTGGCAAGGCGCTCTGTAAGTAGGACAATCAGTTTTGGACGGAAACGTGCCGGGGAGCTGGGGCTTAATGCCGCCTGTTTCCGACACTTCGCTTTTTTTATAGGGTGTCATATCAAATTGAGGTCTTTTGCTGTCCGGCAGGCTTCTATGGAGTTTTTTACTTGCAGTTTCCCCAAGATTTCTTGCCTGTGACGGCTTACTGTATTTATGCTTATTGATAGCGTAAAGGATATTTCTTTGCTTGTAAACCCCTTGTCTATAAGGCTTAATACCTGTTTCTCCCTGTTGGATAGGATTTTTGTGCCACTATGTTTGTTCAATTTTGTCATTTGCCCGTTGACAGAATAGATTATCAGGCATTTTGCCGGAATGTCGAAAGCTAAAGGACTGTAAAGGCATAAGGCAAGCCATAGGGAGTCGTTGTAAACGGAATGGATGTAAAACATCCGGTGCAGAGTGTCTATATAGCCGTTCGATCTGGTCCGCATACGTAGTTTGCTCATCAGATAGTAGGCAGTGCGTCTCTTCTTTGGCTGGCGTTTGATGAAATGGTAAAAGCTGAGTTCCTGCAAGTGCTTGCCGGCCAAATCGTCGGGATGGATGAGCTTGAAGATGTCTTCTTCCCAGACAGATGCCACCGTATGTTCTTCCCCGCATTTTTCCATTCCAAGCATCCGTGAGAAACCGCCGTAATAAATATGGCTTGTCTGTGTGCGTAGGTCGCTCAGTACGGCGATGTTATTTTCCATCAGCGCATAGTTGCGGGCGATGTCCTTATATTTGTCCAGCATTTCAGTGCGGTGCTGTGTTTCAGGAAAGTCCTGCCGTGAAAATTCTTTGTTGAGTAAGCCTATTGTATCCATTTTGGAGTGAAAAATGGTTATTTATAATCATTGTACGGTGTATGATAGTATATTACTTTTGCAAAAGTAATGAAAAAGGATGGTTATCCGGTATGTAATAAAAAGTTTAAGGCATTAGTAAATTACAAGGAAATGAAAAAATTATGGTTGGCAGGATTGATGGTTGCCGCTTCGTTTGGCTGTGCCGCGCAATCATTGGAAAAGATGCAATGGTTCAATGAACCGGAACAATGGAAGATTGAGGGCAACACTCTTTTGATGGATGTCACTCCCCATACGGATTATTGGCGGATTTCCCATTATGGGTTTACCGTGGACGATGCGCCGTTCCTGTATGCTTTGCGCGGCGGAGAGTTTGAAGTGAAGGTAAAAATATCAGGCGGCTATAATACTCGTTTCGACCAGTCAGGGCTGATGCTTCGCATCGATCACGAGAATTATATCAAAGCCGGGATAGAGTTTGTCGACGGGAAATATAATCTTAGCACTGTCGTGACACACCGCACGAGCGACTGGAGCATAATACCTTTAGACAAGCCTGTGCCGTTTGTCTGGATAAAGGCGGTTCGCCGTTTGGATGCCGTGGAGATTTTTTATTCCTTCGACGATGAGGAATATGTGATGATGCGCAACGCATGGCTGCAGGACAATCACCCGGTGATGGTAGGAGTGATGGGAGCCTGTCCTGACGGCGACGGTTTCACGGCCACTTTCGAGAATTTCTCTATCAGGCATTTGCCGGATATGCGCAGAAGCCAATGGCTTAGTAAGAACAGTGGCGCGGACGATTAGTGTGGAGACGGAACTAACGGTTTCTGAAATCAATATTTCGAGCCTTGTACGATGCCGCGGCGGAGGATTTCGGCGTTGAGGCGGTTGGTGAATTCGTAGTTTTTCAGTCCCCAGCGAGGCGAAATCAACAGATTGTCGGGCGATTGCGACACGAAACGCTCTATGGCGATGTCGCCGCGTGTGCGTTCGATGAACCGCAGGCATAAATCAATGTATTCGTCAACGCTCCATTGGCATATTTGCAGTTCTCCTTGTTCCACTTGTTGGGCGAGCTTAGTTCCTTTGATTAGTTGCAGTTGGTGGAGTTTGATTACATCGACGGGCAATCCGGAAACTTTGTCGGCAGTCGCCAATATGTCGTCTTCGTCCTCTCCGGGAAGTCCTAATATAAGGTGCAACCCGCATAGAATGCCTTTCGATGCTGTCCGCCGGACAGCATCGGCAGTGTCTTCCCATGTATGTCCCCGGTTGATGATGGCAAGTGTCGAGTCGTTGGCCGATTCTGCCCCATACTCTATCATAATGAATGTTTGCCGTGACAAGCCGGCAAGATAGTCGAGCAATTCTTGTGGCATGCAGTCAGGGCGTGTACCTATGATAATACCTACTACATCGTCAACGGCAAGCGCTTCTTCATACATACGCTTTAATTGTTGCAAGTCGGCGTAGGTGTTGGTGTATGCTTGAAAATATGCGAGATATTTCATTTCGGGATATTTTCTTGCGAAAAAACGCTTTCCTTCTTCCAATTGCTCCGTTATGCTTTTTTCCGGACGGCAATATCCGGGGTTGAATGTCTGGTTGTTGCAGTATGTGCATCCGCCGAATCCTTTGCTGCCGTCGCGGTTTGGGCAGGTGAATCCGGCGTTGATGGCGATTTTTTGCACTTTGTATGGAAAATGCTGTTTAAGGAAGGTGGAGAAATCGTAATATCCCATATCTCAGAAACGCGACAAGCGGTTAAGAAGATAGAAATCCATAATAGTGATTGCCGCCATTGCCTCCACGACAGGGACGGCGCGCGGAAGCACGCATGGGTCGTGCCGGCCTTTGGCGTGAAGAATAGCCGGATTGCCGTTTTTGTCAACAGTTTCTATGTCTTTAAGCAGGGTGGCTACTGGTTTGAAAGCCACGCGGAAGTAGATGTCCTCGCTATTCGACAGTCCGCCTTGTGCACCGCCGGAATTATTGGTGCGTGTACGAATCTTGCCGTTCTCGTTGTAGAATAGGTCATTCATTTCGCTGCCTTTTCTCGCACAACCATCGAATCCCATGCCGATTTCAAAGCCTTTAGCCGCGTTGATTCCGAGCATGGCGTAGCCGAGACGCGCATTGAGCTTGTCGAACACGGGTTCGCCTAATCCGGCAGGACATCCTTTTATAACGCAGGTGATTGTGCCGCCTATTGTGTCGCCATCCTTTTTTACGGTCTCAATCAACTGGCGCATTTCTACGGCTTTCTCCGGGTCGGGGC
>URQP01000128.1 GCA_900550025.1 uncultured Porphyromonadaceae bacterium
CGAAAGGCGAGCGCAGAAGCAAATGAAAACGAAGTTTTCAAATTTGATTGTGCCGAGCCGCATCCTGTCTTATGAAAAGATAGCGAAAGGCGAGAACAATACAAAAAGCTTGCTTAATTAAGGTAGAATTAAGGTAGCTGAGTTGCATGATAATAGTCGTGAGCATCGGGATGTCTCCCTCTGTTTGCGGAGCGGAGTGTAGCAAATAGGGGGAGTACGGCAGAGCCGGGAGGGGGTTGACCAATCACTGCGAGCAGTGAAATCCCCGCACACTGTCTGTTTTCACCGCAAGGCGGTGAATCGTGCAACCCCTCCGTCACTTCGTGACACCTCCCCTATTTGCAGAGCAAACAGGGGAGGACACCGTTTATGTAGCCTGCCACGCAAAATGGCATCAAACCCTTTTGTGACAAAAAACGGCGGCATGGGCGCGATGCCTGTGCCGCCGTTGGATTGAAGCTCTTAAGCCTCTGTCGCATTACATTGCCTTGAGCATCACTTTCTCAACGATAGTGCGTCCGTTGGCTGTGGTCTGCTTGCGGATGTAGAGACCGTTTTCAGCCGGTTCGCTGATTTCCACGCCCTGCAAGTTGTAGTAGGTAGTCGCAATGATTTCGTCATCGGAAGCAATGCCTTCAACACCTGCCTCTTCTCCCGATTTCTTCAGGGTTACGGTGAGCGTTTCCGGAGTCTGCGGCACGTCGATAGTCACCACGCCGTCCTCTACCTCCACAGGAGTTTCGCCGTAGGTTACCGATTCGATTGTCATATCGTCGGCCGGAGTGATGGTGATTGTGGTGTTGCCCTCATAGACCGGAAGCATGCCCTCTGCGGCTTCGCCAAGCTCAGTCGAAACAGTAGCCTCGCCGCCCTCTACGGCAACCGGCATCTGCGTTGTCAGCACCTCTATGGCCATCGTGCTGTAAGGTTTTGTCGCTTGGTATGCCTCCAATGCCTCTTTAAGCACTCTGAAGGTGATATGATTGTTATATTGATTTTCCTGATAGAATGTAGCACTGCTGTTTTTCTCCGAATCGTTTTCTGATGCAACTGCCGTCGGAGGGACAATGTTGCGGCATGTCAGTGTCCTTTTATAGTTTTCACCTTCAGGGGTCAAATTAAAATCTGTGGCTACGAAAAATGCTTGTTTCGGAAGTTCTGTCACTGTTGCTGGAATCGTGAAATCAGTCAACGAATAAGCATATCCGAAAATTCCTTCTGGCAAAGTCGTGGCTTCCGGGTCAAACCATTCAGTAAATGTCACTTTCGAGCCGTTGAATGCAGAGACACCTACGCTTTCAATAGCTTCGGACCATTCGCTGAATGCCGCGCCGGAGCTTGCGAAAGCCGAACGGCCTATTGCTTTCAAGCCAGCCGGCATTTCCGACACTGTTATTGCCTTGCATCCATAAAAGCCGTAGTCCTTTACTTCGACAAGACCAGCCGGAAGTTCGCTGAACGTCACGTTCGGACAGTCGCGGAATACTTCATTTTGGATTGTCTTTACGCCGGAAGGAATTTTGGAGATTTTCAGATTAGTGCAGCCTTTGAATGCGCAATACCACATAGCCGTGATTGTTTCCGGCAAATTGACTGTTTCCAATTTTTTGCAACGGGCAAACGCCCCGCCGCCGATTTTCACAAGCCCTTCGGGAAGAGTGACAGTGACGAGTTCTGCCATGTCGCGCAATGCGCCGGCATTGTCGCCGTAAGTGTTGCCTGAGGGAACACCGTTTTCTTTCAGCGTGGCTTCCGAGAGGTCGAGATTCTGCAATGTGGCAGACAAAGCCTTGCGTAGGGCGTTAAAGTCGGTAAGATTCATTTCCGCCGGTGTTTCAGTGTCGGCAGCCGTTGCGCTGACAACTTTCAGCGATGTGACTTGGTCGGCCGACAATTGTGCATCTGCCAAGGCGGCATTCAGTTCCGTCTCGAAGTCACCAGACGTCGAGTGGGTCACTGTGAGTTCTTCCGCCATTGCCGGTGATGCGAGCAATGCGGAGAACGCTATTGTAAAGAATAAATTTTTCATAATGTCCGAATTTTTAAAGTGTGGTTAAATTAGTTATGAGGTATAGGCTATGTGCCCCATAACCATATAACCTCATAACCTTTTAACCTGCGGCAATAGCCGCGTCACATTACATTACAACCATTTTCTTGGTTGCGGAACCATTGTTGTCAGTAGCTTTAACTATTACTATTCCCTTTGCAAGGTTGTCTTTGCTGATTGTCACGTTCACGCCGTGGGCGTTGTAGAGCAGCTTGCCGTCAACAGAGTATACAGCCACTTCCATAGCGTCGCCGTTGCTGTTCGTAACCACTATTTCAGAACCGTTGGAGATGAAAGCGATGTTGCTGTTATCGCCTGTAGTGATTGTTTCGACACCTGCATTCAGGCCGTTGTACTCGAATGCGCCGATGTCCTTCTTGCCATTGCTTGCCTTGCCGCGCACGTCGGTAGCCGGGATGAAGTTCTCCACAGCGTCGTCGATAGCCGCGCTGTCGTTGCGCGCCACAATATGGAGGTTGCCGTTTTTTATATATGTGTTTTCCTTGCGTGCCGCAGCGTAGTACTGCAATTCGCCGTTGCGGACATAGCCCTGTTCGTAACCCCATTTGCCGTTGTCGGGCATGCCGTCAGTGTCGAACTCGTCTTGGAATACGACTTTGCTGTAACCGTCGGGGATAATTACTTCCGTTTTTCCGGAAGCATCGGCACAAAACGCAAGAAGCGCGATGCAAGGGAATAAAAATTTTCTCATTTCCAATTGTGTGGTTATAGGTTTGTAAACAATGCAAAATTATCGTGGAATTATCGAAACCGCTTGCGTGAAAATCTCCAATGTTTTAGCTACGTAGTCACGACTTGCGTATATGTCGCATATTGTTGCATAAATGTAGCCGGGCGGCTTTTGGCTGCATTTTTCTGCGTTTTGCGGGACACGAAATTGAAAATTTGCTAACTTTGTGTTGTAAATCCTTAGACAATGGCATTCTCGACAGAAATTGGATTCCTCAAAGGGCTGTGGCTGCGGCTGGAGGATTTGTTCAAATTCGTGTGGCATAAGACCAAGGCGGGTTGGAAATGGTATAAACGCACATATAAGGAAGCGCGCTGGTACAAGAGGGCAGGGATGCTCGCCGTCACTTTCGTTGTGTTGTTTTTCGTGTATCTCGGTATGGTCGACGTCAATTTCCTGTGGCTTTTCGGAAAATCGCCGGGAATTGATGCCATAGCGCATCCGAAGCAGGACGTGGCATCCATAATCTACAGCGACGACGGTGTGGTGTTGGGACGGTATTTCCGCGAGAACCGCCTGCCTGTCACCTACGACGAGATTCCCCCGATGCTTGTCAAGGCTCTTGTCTCGACCGAGGACGAACGTTTCTACAAGCATTTCGGCATTGATTTTCAGGGCGTTTTTGCGGCTGTGAAGGATATGGTGGTGCACGGCGATGCGCGCGGGGCGAGCACCATAACCCAGCAGTTGGTGAAAAATATGTTCAAGACGCGTACGGAGTACTCTACCGGTCTGCTCGGATATATACCGGGAGTGAGGATGCTCATAATGAAGACTAAGGAATGGATTACGGCCGTGAAAATCGAAATGTTCTATTCCAAGGAAGAAATTCTGACGATGTACTTCAACACCGTGGATTTCGGAAGCAACGCCTACGGCATACGCACGGCGGCGCAGACCTACTACAGCGAGAAACCGTCGGAGCTTACCACCGACCAGTGTGCGGTATTGGTAGGGATGCTGAAGGCTACCACTTACTATAATCCGCGCATAAATCCTGAAAACAGCCGCCACCGCAGGAATGTGGTGCTGAACAATATGTATACCCACGGCGTGATTACCAAAGCGGAGCGCGACTCCTTGTCTGCCCTTCCAATCACACTGAAATACAAAGTCACTACATCTTACGACGGCGACGCTCTCTATTTCCGCGAGGCTCTTGCCGACAGCATAGGGCAATGGTGCAAGGCCAACGGTTACGACCTTTACGGCGACGGCTTGAAAATCCATACCACCATCGACTCGCGGATGCAACGCTATGCGGAAGAGGCCGTTATGAAACACATGGAGCAGGTTCAACGTAATTTCAACGGAGACTGGGGCGGCACTAACCCATGGCAGGATGCTAACCATCAGGAGATTGAGGGTTTCATCGAGAACATTGCTAAACGCACGGAGGCCTACAAGCGGCTCACGAAGCATTTCCCGGACAATCCGGATTCCGTGGACTATTATATGAACTATCCGCACCACGTGAAGGTGTTCGACTACAAGGAAGGCACGAAGGACATGATGCTTAGCACGATGGACTCTATACGCTATATGGTGCGTTTCATGCATTGTGGATTCCTTGCCATGGAACCGCAGACCGGTAATATAAAGGCATGGGTCGGCGATGTGGATTTCGACCATTGGAAATACGACAAGGTGACGGCCCACCGGCAGCCCGGCTCGACGTTCAAGCTGTTCGTCTATACGGCTGCGATGGAGAAAGGGTTGTCGCCTTGCGACGAGCGAGTGGACCAATACCGGCAGTATGACGCTTTCGACGGCGACGGACAACCTGTGAAGTGGGCTCCGCGCAATTCCGAGGGCTATTATTCCGGCAGGTCGATGACTTTGAAATACGCTTTCGCGCGTTCCATAAATTCCGTGGCCGTGGCCGTGGGCGACGAGGTAGGCATCGGCAATGTGATTGACGTGGCCCGCCGCATGGGGGTGCATTCTCCGTTGCGCGCCACCCCTTCGTTGCCTCTTGGCGCTTCCGACGTGACGCTCTACGAGATGGTGAATTCTTATTGCACGGTGATGAACGGCGGAAGATACAATACCCCTTCGTTCGTGACACGGATAGAGGACAGCAACGGGAAGGTGATTTACGAGCATAAGCCGGAACAGCGGCAGGCGATTTCCTACGAGTCGGCGTTCCTTATGCAACAGATGCTGCTCGCCGGCATGACCGAGCCGGGAGGCACTTCGATGGGGCTTTGGGGCTACGACATACACCGCTTCGACACTAATTTCGGCGGAAAGACAGGTACTACGAACAACAATAGCGACGGATGGTATGTCGGTGTGACCAAGAACCTTGTCGGCGGATGTTGGGTGGGTGGAGAATACCGCAGCATCCATTTCCGCACGGGAAGAATGGGGCAGGGCAGCCATACGGCAATGCCAGTATATGCCTATTTTATGGAAAAAGTGCTGAAAGACCAGTCGCTCAGCCGCTATCGTGGAAAGATTTCCGACAAGCCGGCTGTGCCTATCAACGGAAGGACGTGGAATTGCCACACGGTGTTGCCCCCGGACACATTGTCGACGGATTCTATTTCAGAGATGGTAGGCATCGAGGATTTCAACACGATTGTCGACGAGGATGAGGACGTTATTATCGAGGATGGCGAGTGATTTTCCCGCAAAATTCCGGTAATTTCACTGAAATTTCCAGTGCGCGCGATTTTTTTCGCAATTTTTCTGCCGGAAAATTTGGAGTGTCGGAAAATTGTCGTACCTTTGCATCGCTTTCCCAAAGAAAGGGCGTTTAGCTCAGCTGGTTCAGAGCATCTGCCTTACAAGCAGAGGG
>URQP01000129.1 GCA_900550025.1 uncultured Porphyromonadaceae bacterium
TAGGGATTGGGCCGGCGCACGATGTTCGAATGATAAGGCCGTCCGTGCCAGCCCGGCCCCCATCCGGGACCATGATGATGCCCGTGCCATCCGGGACCCCAGCCCCAGCCCGGTCCGTACCAGGGGTCGTACCACGAACTGTACCACGGTCCCCAACCGGGTCCGTACCAGGGATTGTGCCACGAGTTCCACCCGAAGCTCCAGCCCCAGCTGCCGAACGAGAAGCTCGGACCCCAGGGCCTGTTCCACCCGTAGTACCACGGATCGGAGTAGATCACCGTGCCCCACGATCCGAACATCGAGGTGATGTACTTGGGTTCCACCCACACCTGGTCGCCCATGACCACGATGTTGTAAAACGCCGGGTCGTAGGCCGACACGTAGTTGAAGGCCGAACCGTAGCGGGCATTGATGTAGCTCGATGGCATCTTGTAGGTCGGCGACTCGAATCCGCGCAGGCGGCGCGCGTAAGCGCTTTCATAGTCGTCGGCCAACACGCTCTCGTAAGGATTTGCGTCCGCAGAGCGGTATTCGTAATAGCTATTCTCCGCGGCAGCGGCCTTCGCTTCGGCGATCCGCGCCTCCCATTCGGCCCTGCGGGCTTCGGCGGCAGCGCGCTGCGCCTCGGCCTCGGCCTGCTTCCTGCGGGAGATCTCCGCGCGGTCATGCACGGCGTAGAGATCGTCGGAAGCATACCCCGCCGAGGCGTAGTAAGCCGACGAGCAGCTTGCGAGGCCTGCGGACAGGATGACGGTTCCGAATAAAATTTTCAACTTTTTCATAGCGCACGTAATGTTTGCGTTAGTTCTTCAGATACCAAACGAAAACCGTACCGGTTTTAGTATCGTTCATCTTTATAAACGGCCGCGCACGGAAAATACTGCATGCGCGAAGCGGGTCCGTCCGTTTGCAAAGATACGAACCGGCGAAAGCAAAAGCAAACTTGCCTGCATTTTGCCGGGCGGGCGTATCTTCGACGAAGTCAAAGGTACGAATAATTCCGGAAAAGCGGCAGAAACAGGGCCTCCGGAGGCGTTTTTTCAACCAAATGTGATTTTTTCCGCACGAAAATGTGCGAAAATAAAAAATATGTCTATATTTGCAGTCCCAAAACAACGGTTTTGGGTCGGGAGAACGGGGCAAGTCCTCCTCCCGCGACCGAAAAGGAGAGGTGCCGGAGTGGTCGATCGGGCCGCACTCGAAATGCGGTGTACGGGCAACTGTACCGGGGGTTCGAATCCCTCTCTCTCCGCAATAAATGTTGGAAATCAGCAAATTACAAAACAAACACCCAATTTTACACCCAATAATGTAAAATTGGGTGTTTTTGTATTATTTAAGAAAACTGCCGAGCGACTATGCATTGATCAGTGATTCTTTCCATTTACAATTACCTTATGAAGTCATGAAACAAAATCATACACAACACCATGCCGCTACACTCCGATGCGAGCTGAGCCTCAACGAAAGGTAGCATGAACATGACGATAATTGTGGCGCATAGCCAATAGATATAGTTCTTATTTTCGAATTTCATTATCCATCTATTTGCAAATCAAGATTTATAATTTCGCTTGATTTCGTCAATCGACTTGCCGCCGATACCAAAGTTCTCATCCGGCAATTCCTTAATGGTTACGGTGAAGAACTGCGCCGGAATATGGATTATTTCGGCGGCTGTCGCTGTCAGCCGCTCAATAAGTTCTTTCTTTTGTTCGGCGGTCAATGCTCCGCTTTCAACTGATATGTATGGCATTGTAAAAGTGTTTTGGCATTACAAAACGTCTATTCGATTGGAAGATTGTGTTGCTTCAAGAAACTAAGTTTGTCCCAGTAGCCCCTCTGATATACAATAAGATTGTTTTTGATATGGAAGAAGCCGCAACCACGCAACCCCAATGGGTCTTTCCATTCCAATATAGCCCATTCTCCATCTTCAAAAATATTTTCAACAATACAAACCATTTTAGCCGTTGCGAACTCCCCGGCAAACATCCGGCGTATGGCTTCTTTTCCAGCCACGGGAGCGTTCGCCACCTGATGGTTTACGGCATCGTCCGCATATAGCGCGGCGATTCCCTCCACGTCGGACGCGTTGAAACAATCAATCCATTTCTCCAGTACTTCTTTCGGTGTCATTTGATGTTACATTTTTATAATGTCAAAACCATCTCAAATTGTTTACCGGCGAGGCAAACACCTTTGGACGCGAGAAATGCGTCCAAAGAAGGAGTTGGAGATTCGACATTGATTACTTTTACTATTTCAGATTCAGTCATCTCAATCATTTGTTTTAGCAAGGAAGATGCGACGCCTTTTCTGCGGAAAGTCGGATCAACAGCTATCTGGGTAATGTCACCGGACTTTGGAGAGAAAACACAGTATCCTGACAAAACAGAATCAACCATAGCTCCCAACGTCACCAAATCATCACCTGCTCTCTTAATAGATTCAATGTCATTCTGCCAGGATGGGGTAAAATCATGGAATGATTGGGCTGACAAAATATCTTCAGACTTCAGCGCGACGATGGAGCATTTGGCAGGTTTGTCAGATAGATGGTTAACAACCAGTTGCTTCTTTTGAGTGAAGAAATTAAATTCTCGTAAAATCTCGAAACCGAGACTTTCATATATTTTTAACGCTCTTTTATTATGTTGAAGCACCTCAAGCAAATAATTCTCTATACCGGCATTTTTCAGGAATGGCATAGAGTGCGTAAATATTCTTTTGGCAAGTCCTTGCCCTCTGAACTCTTTTCTTGTACCTGTTCCCGTATCGTATGCAGTAAGTTTGCCATTATAGTATTTACCAATACCATTAAACGTGAACGCCACGATATTGTCATCATAGAATGCACCGAATGATAAAGCCGGATTGAAGCCTCGCCGTTTCAGCATTGACTTCAATTCTGTCTTATCCACGCTGATTTCGTAATCCGAGAAAGCTGACTTGAAAGCCGTATATATTTGCTCGAATGAAATGCCTTCGAGGTTTTTTATTTCAATCATGGGTTACTTGCTATCGGATTCGTTACCATTAATTTAATTTGAACAGGATTGAAGCCATGTTCTGACCGAGATTGCGCATATTGGCAATTCCTTCATTATCTTTAAGAACATCGCCAATTTCTCGCCCATAAACCATGTTCCAGTATGTGGAACCAGCAACTATCATCTCCTTGTTTAAGAAAAAATGATTCATTGTATCGACCGCCGTCATACCTCCGGCACGACGAACGGCGGCAACTGCCACGCCCAGTTTGTGTTTCAATATTCCCGGATTGACAGCAGCGACAACGCCACCTCTGTCCAACAATGCTTTCATTCGAGAGGAAACATCTGCTGAATAAACCGGCGAACCGAGAATTATCCCGTCAGCTCCAACTATTTTGCTAAATACCTCGGCAAAACCGTCTTTGCGGAATACACAATTACCTTTACCTTTACAGGCAAAACAAGCACGGCATGGCTCTATATCGACATCGGCCAATTGGATAAACTCGGTTTCAATACCTCTCTTATTCAGTTCCTCAAATATCGTGCGGATTATGATAGCTGTATTACCATCTTTCCGTGAGCTGCCGTTAATTCCAATTACTTTCATAGTCCTTTGTATTGTTCCATTTCAATGCAATTCCAAGTTTCGCCCAAGCAAGAATAGCTTTCTGTTGTTGGAACAATCACGCGCCTGAATCCGGCAGACTTATAGCAATGGATGGCTGACGGATTATTTTCAAAGACACCGAGTGATACTTTCGTAGCACCAAGCGTCTCAAAAGCATATTTGACTGCCATTGAAACAAGAGTTTTACCAAAACCTTGACCACGTTTTGAATCATCGACAATGACGAATCCCAAGCGTTGTTCCGATGAATCATCTGCCGGAGTGCGCAGGGTGATATATCCCACAATGTTATTGCCATTCAACATTGTCAGGGCGCGTTGACTTTGTCCGTCAATATACCGCTCGTGATAGATATTCATATCTTCTGGTGTGACCGGGTAACACTCATATCTGTCAGCGCACCATTGGCGCATAAGATATTCGTTTTTTAGCCAAGTAGTAATTACATTGGCATCTGTGGGCTGATATGGTCTAAGACTAAGGCGCATCATTATAGAATTGTTTTCAACTCTTCATTGCAAAACATTGTCGGGGTAAATTCCACAATCTGATAGTTGGCAATGTCGTTGATGTGGAACGGATCTTCGGAAATAATAGCATCAACCGCTTCACGGTTGTTGGCTTTTATCATTATCACGCCACCAATGCGAGGGATCTGTGGCCCAGATGTTATGAAATCTCCGATGGCATAATGTTTGGCGAGATATTCACGGTGCGCACTCAGATAGTTATCAACCTCGCTCAACGGCTTTTTGTATGTGAGAATTGCAATAAACATAACGAGTCTATTTTTCCAGCGTTTAAGGTGAGGGAAGAATTGACGCATCATGTCTTTAGCCTGTTCCTGTGTCAAGTTCTGTCCTGACTGTTTGTTTATCTCATCAGTGAATTGGGCGCAGTGGTCAATCATCTGCTCCATAGTCATATCCTGCGCAAACTTGCCATCTTTGTAGCAGTAGATGCAATAATCTTCATTGAGTGTGCCATCGGTATTCGTACCGAGGATTTCGTTTGTTAGCGGCATTCCGCAGCTTTGACAGAATTTTTGTTCCATATCGTTTTCCTTTTCGCCCATCAGTCCAACAGGGTAGGTTATTAAATACAAAAGCGTGGACTACCTATGTCAATCTAACTTGACGGCCCTGAGAAAGCCTATGATGCAGATACAACGATAGCAGCCCACGCTATATGCGTGAGAACCACTATGCTATCTCTTGCATCAAATTTGAAAGGCTCTCAGGTTTTCAAGTTACAAGATGAGCATAACGCTTCTTTTTTCTTATGTCTTGGAAAGAGTTGCCCCTATCCGAATGCAAAATTAGTTATTTTATTGATGTTTTGCATTATATAGAGTGGAATTATAGCTTGAATCCTCTACTTTTTCTTGGCTCTTCCGCTGACTGCCGCAAACCTTGCCGAAGTTTCTCCCATTGTTCTTTGAACCATTCGCCAATCGGTTGCTTGTTGATTGTCAATACCAGTTTGCTGCCATCGGTCGGATTCTTTTCCACCTTGAAAACATCATTCTTGATATCAAACTTCCGCCTGTGTTCTTCAGAATAAATCCTGCCATTGCATCTGATAGCCTCTTTCTTTGTAAGAAGGCTCTCTATCATTTCTTTGGTGAAGCCGATGGCAGCGCACAATTTTTCCATTCTCAGCATCTCTTTAAGCATCGGAAACCACTTGAATGCCTTTTCATGTAGGGTATTCAACCGTGATATTTCCTTGTCTTTGGCTTCAAGTTCCTGATTGTGTATTCCTTGCAGATTACGTATCTGCTTGCCGTGCTGTTCCTGCATACGCTGCATTTGGGCTTTCAAGTCATCAGTTCCCTTGTCCCGTTTCGTGATTTCCTGACGCAATTCTTCATTGGATAGTTCCAGTTTCTTCATTTTTCCACTGCCGAAAAGAGAATCCACTCCGCTCACTATGACCGTAGCGGCATCGGTGG
>URQP01000130.1 GCA_900550025.1 uncultured Porphyromonadaceae bacterium
TCCGGAGCGGTATAATTGATGTAGCTTAAGAGCATCAACAGGCATACCACGCCGTGCAGCAGCAATGCCGCCGCAATGGCTACGATGTTGTATTTCCTGTCTTCTTTCTCTTCCATCGTGTTATTGGTTGGTATGCGCTTCCGGCTGTCCGGCTTCTAACGATTGCCGGATGGCCTCTTTGCGCAGCATTTGGTCGTTGACCGATGCCGGTTTTGTGGCCAGCACCATTTTCAGATTGTGGCGGGCTGTCAAGTCGAGCACTTCCACGATTTTGCCGTAGGGAACCGCTTCATCGGCATACAGGGCTATGAATTGCGTCGAATCCTGTTTCTGTGTGAGTTGCAGGAAGGCCAGCAATTGGTCTTCTGCAAGAGGTTGCGGCTCTGTCTCGCCGAACGAGGCATACAGGTTCTGGTCCTTGTCTATATATACCCTCGTCCCGGGTTTTATTGCCGTCTGCTCCGAACTTTGTGGCAGGTTGACTTCCAAGGCCGTAGGGAATACGAGCGTTGAAGTCACCATGAAGAATATGAGGAGCAGGAATATGACATCGGTCATCGATGCCATACTGTACGTGGCAAGCAGTTCATTTTGACGTTTCAATGCCATTTCCGTATGCTTTTTATTTGGATGCCGGCTCGTTGAGCAGGTCCATAAATTCCATAGTTTTGTTTTCGAGCTGGTTCATCACGTGGTTGACACGTGCCGAGAGGTAGTTGTAGGCGAACAGTGCGATGATTCCCACGATAAGTCCGGCGACTGTGGTCACCAACGCTTCATAGATGCCGTTTGCGAGGACGCTGATGTTGGCGTTGTTGCCTGCGCTTGCCAGTGCGAAGAATGCTTTCACCATACCGGTCACCGTGCCGAGGAATCCGAGCATCGGAGCTCCTGCCGCTGTGGTGGCAAGCCATGTGAAGCCTTTCCCGAGCTTGGCTACTTCGATGTTGCCTACGTTCTCTATGGCCACAAGCACGTCGTTCATCGGGCGGCCTATGCGCGAAATGCCTTTCTGGATGAGGCGGGCGTAGGGAGTAGCCGTCTTTTTGCAGAGCAGCTCGGCGCTTTCGATTTCGCCGTCGTGGATATAGTCCTTTATGCGCTTCATGAATGTGTCGTCATCCTTTGCGGCCTTGCGTATCACGAGCCAGCGTTCTATGAATATGTAGATGCTCACTAATGAGAGCAGTACTAACGGTATCATTATTATGCCGCCTTTGAGACACAAATCCCATACCGACAGTTCGGCGGTGGCTGCGGTTGCCGGTGCTGCTGTGGCTTGCGCCGGTATCAACGAAAGAATTGAATCGAGTATCATAATCAGGACATTTAATATTCAGGGGGCAAAGATAGTGAAAGGCGAGCGCAGAAGCAAATGAAAACGAAGTTTTCAGATTTGATTATGCCGAGCCGCATCCTTTCTTATGCAAAGGTGCTGAAAGGCGAGCGCAGAAGCAAATGGTTTATTTTGTTTTGCAATATGCCGGAACATGCGGGTTGTGCCAAAATAATTATGTCTTGTCAGACAATTTTTAAATCTCTGAAATTAATTAAGCCGTGTTCAGTACTGTTGTTGCATTGTTCTCCATCGTATATTACGGTGGAATGGGCTATTTTATCTCCGAACAATTTTTTTATATAATTGATGCTTTTGAAATATTCCGGGGTGAATGTCTGCGCTGATTTTATCTCGTAGGCATCGAGCTTGTCGCCGTTGCTGCATACGAGGTCAACTTCATTGCCTGATTTGTCTCGATAAAAATATATGTTGGAATCCTTTCCTCTGTTGTATCTGCTTTTGACTGCTTCATTGATTACCATATTTTCAAACAGGTTTCCACGTAATGGATGGGTGCTTAGTTGGATTTCATTTTCTATATTCAGGAGGTAGCATGCTAATCCTGTGTCATAGAAATAAAGCTTGGGGGTCTTTACTAAGCGTTTGCCGATATTGGTGAAATATGGCGGGAGTTGATAAGCAATGTAGGATGCAGAGAGTAAGCTCATCCAGCTTATGACGGTGTTGACGGATACTCCTGTTTCATTGCTTATGTTCGAGGCGTTGAATTCTGTACCTATCCTTCCTGCACATAGGCGGATAAACTTTTGGAAGGTGGTCATATCCCTTATGTTTATAATTTGTCTCACATCACGTTCCACATACGTGGTATAGTAATTTCTATAGAATGTGTTTCTTGGGAATCCGTTGACTGACCATAGTTGAGGATAGCCGCCGCTTAGTATCAGTGCGTCTGTGCCTATATGTTGGATGATGTCTCCTAATTCATTGAGAGACAGGGGCAGCAATGTGAGAACTGCCGTTCTGCCTGCGAGACTCTGTGTGATGTTTTGCAAGAGTGAAAAGTTGCTGCTGCCTGTGAGAATGAAATTTTTATCGCGATTCTCGTCAACTATTACTTGCAGAAGGGAGAACAGTTCAGGATAATTGTGTATTTCGTCTATTATTATGTCGTGTTTGTCTCTTAGGAATTTTTTTGGGTCTATTTTTATATTCTCCAAAACTTCGGCGTCTTCCAAATTGAAATACTCATAATTCGGGAATAGATTGTGGCATAATGTGGTTTTGCCGGATTGCCTTGGACCGGTAATAGTAATTATGGGATAAAACTTCTTAAGATGGATAATTTCTTCTGCCAACTGTCTGTATATCATCTTTATAATATATAAATGGACAAATTTTCAATTCAACTGAATATTTGTCCGTAAAATTAGTATTTTAATTCCTTTTTTGCAAAAACAGTTTTTAGAAATTATACCCTAACGATACGTTCCAGCAGCTGTTGTGGAATTCCAAGCGCGGCGACCCGAAATTCTGCTGCGCTATGTTTTTCAGTCCTCTTTGGTAGTATACGCCTATGAAATAATGCTTGAAGAATGTGAGGCCCGTACCTATTTTCAATCCGAGATCCGATTTCTTCACGGCGAGGAAGTCCTTGCTGCCGGCATCGAAATAGCCTGTTTCGGTATTTGCCGTGTCGAATATCAGCTCGCTGTTCTCGTCGCCGAACGCTATGTAGGAATGCTGCTTTTTCTTCCCTCCCACTCCTATGGCATAGTACATTCCAAAGTCGAGTTGGCTTACCACATCGGGCAGGATGTTGAATTTCAATGAGAGCATTACCGGTATGTGGAGGTAGTTGAAGCGCGCGTTGACAAACATGCTGCCCATATAGTCCTCGTTTGTGTCGGCAGCCATAAGCGAGCAGTCGAAACCGCGGTTTTCCCAGAAGAATCCTGTCTGTATGGAAAGGAACTGGCGCAGGTAGAGGTCTACCGAACCGCCTAATTGCCCGCCTGTGCGCCAATAGAAATTGTTCTGTATCATTTCCGGCTGTGCCGACAGGTAATTATTGTCGAGACCTGACGAGTTGAGGCCGGCACGCAAGCCGAACGATATGAATTTCTCGGGGCGCGAGGTGTCTAAAAACGGCTTTTGGGCGTATGCGGCCGTCGACATGGCGGCTATGGCACAGAGCAATATCAGTAGTTTCTTCATAAATCGGGAAGTGCTTTTAATTGTTTGCGAAATTACAAAAATTGTTTTATTCCCAGTGTCCTATTTGTCGCAAAACTTGACATTTCGGCCTTTTCCCGCATCAATCAACGCGTGTTCTATGCCGCTTACCGATTGCGGCGACGCTATTATCTCGCGGCTGCTGTCGATTATGTAGAATGCCGGCAGGTAGGAGAAGTCGTAGTCGGCTATTCCGTAGATGCTCATTGCAGGGTCGATGCATTCCTTCCATTGCCGCCGCGGCTCGCGTCGCAACCATCCTTTCCGGTCGCTGCCCACATACACGGAGAGCACCGTCAGCCGTCCGTCGGCTATGGCGCTGCCTATGACCGCCGATGAAGCTATGCTGTCGCCGGCTTCCTCGCAGATGTCGCAGTCGATATTTGTCAGGTAAAGCAATGTCAGCGGAGTGCGCAGGCTGTCGAGGCTGTAAGTGCCGCCCTCGCGGGTCTCCATGTCGAAATCCGGCGCTTGCCGGGAAAACGCCATTGTAGTGGCAAGCAGTGCCATGAATGTTACTATCCATTTCATAATCGCAAAATTACGGAATGGTTTCCGGATTTGCAAACCGCGGATAGTGAGCCTTACGGCTCAGGTTATGGGTTAATGTGTGATGTTGCTGTTTACCGGCACAATGCCAGCCCCGTGGAGCCTGTTGTTGCGTAACACGCGGCCTTAGCCGTGGGTAGAGTTGTGCCGCCGCTCCGCGGCTTTTTTCAAATAACCTGTAACCCATAACCTGTGGCGATAGCCACAATAACCCATAACCTTGCAGCCTTGCTGCAAGGTTATTTCAGGCGGAGCGATTCGATGTACGACTGTTGCGGCGTGCAGTTGCGGTGTTTGCAGTTTTCTATGAAATCGGCCATCGCTTTCAACGCCGTTTTCTGGTCGGGACGCGCTTCCTGTATCTTTTTGTACGACGAGCGGTCAGATTCGGCGAACTTTATTATCAGATCCCAATTTTCAGGCTTGGCGATGCTCATCATCGTTTCGCCTCCCATTTTCTTGTACGGCCAGAAAGTGTAGCCTATGTTGTTGTCGATAAACACTTTCGTGAACGCGCTTTGCCATTCGTCGGTGTTGTGGCCTGTCTCGCCCATATACATCGGCAAGCCTGTCTTGTCGCGGAAAGCTATTATCTGGTCGATGAACTTGGCCGTCGGCTCGCCTCCGTAGCGGTGGCAGGTGAACATGATGTTGTCGTCGAAAGTCCAGTCGGTGAAAAACTCGAACGAATTGTTCCATTCCGCGCCGCCAATCAGTATTATGTGGTTGCGGTCGGCCTTGCGTATCTCCACGGTGCATTCTTTGTAGATTTCCACAAGCCGCTTTTTCAATTCCTCTTTGTTCTCCCAATAGTGCGGAATCGGCTCGTTCATTATCTCGTAGCCGAGTATCACCGGCTCGTCCTTGTAGCGTTCCGCTATGCCGCGCCATATCTTGTAGAGAAGTTCCTGACTTCTGCGGCTCTCGAAAAGCCATGGGTAGCCGTAGCTGTCGTCGATGTTGTCGCCTGTTTGTCCGCCGGGAGCGTCGTGCATGTCGAGTATCAGGTAGAGCCCTGCCTCGCGGCACCATTCAACCACGTTGTCGATACGCTTGTAGCCGTCCTGCGACGAAGTGAGTCCCATATAGTCCTCGTCGGTGAAAAGTTTGTAGTGCAACGGCAGGGGGATAGTGTTGCAGCCTGTGGATTTGATAAACATTATGTCGTCCTTGGTCACATAATTGTCCTTGAACTCTTTCCAAAAGTCGGCGGTAGCGTCAGGACCGACGAGCTGGCAGAACATTTCGTTGATGAAATGCGCGGAATTGGTGTTCCGGAAACCGAACATATAGCCTTCCGGATTGAGCCAGTTGCCGAGGTTTGTGCCTTTGATGAACAGGCGTGTGCCGTCCGGGTTACGGAGATTGGTTCCGTCGATTGTTACGAATTGTGCGTTTGCCGTGGCAATGGCGAGCATCGCGATGGCGCATAAAATCATTTTTTTCATTTGTCAGTGGTTTTTTCGAGGTTTATATCAGCACAAAGATAGCGAAA
>URQP01000131.1 GCA_900550025.1 uncultured Porphyromonadaceae bacterium
GCCGCCGATGTCTGACGGCGGCGGTAATTGAAGTTCTCCGTCATCTTTATAACCCCTGACCTTATAACCTTATAACCTATAACCTGTAACCCTTAAACTTTATACTTGTAGCTTATCCTTGAAAGTTCCTCGTTTGCTTTCACAATCTTGCCGGCAAGCTCTTTTTTGTAGTTCTCGAATTTGGCGGCTATTTTTTCATCGCTTATGGCAAGCATCTGTACGGCAAGGATGGCAGCGTTCAGTCCGGCGTTCACGCCGACAGTAGCTACCGGTATGCCCGGAGGCATTTGGACGATGGCGAGTAGGGCATCCATGCCGTCGAACGATGATTTGATGGGCACTCCGATAACCGGCACTGTGGTCTGTGCAGCTATCACGCCCGGGAGATGCGCGGCCATTCCGGCTGCCGCTATTATCACTTTCAGTCCTCTTTCTTTGGCGGAAAGTGCGAATTTTGTAACCTCTTCGGGAGTGCGGTGGGCCGATAATGCGTTCATTTCAAACGGAATCTCGAATTCGTCAAGCAGCTTTGCCGCTTTTTCAACTACGGGCAGGTCAGACGTGCTGCCCATGATTATGCTTACAACCGGTGTCATATCATTGAATTTTTATGTGTTGTCATAAAAAATATACGCAAATGAATCCGTTGGCGGCTCCGGCCATCACTTGCCAGAATGTGTGGCGTTCCATCGCTATGCGCGAAGTGCCGAGAATGCCTGCGATGAATATTGCGCCGCAGATGACAGGAAGCAGGTCGAATACGCCGTCGCCTCCCGCGTTGATTCGGCATACCAATGCCACAAATCCGCCGATACCTGCCATGTGCGCGCTGATTTTCCATTTGAAATTCACCAGCATGGAAACCACTGCCGCGCAGCCTCCGCCGAACATGAACATCCAAAGCCATTCCGGAGCGTTGATGCTGAACAGGTAGATTGCGCTTGCCACATAGCATACAATAATGATTAGGTATGGGAACAACCGTTCTTTACGTCCGTTGAGGCTTGTCGTTTCTATTATTTTCAGATATTTAAGCAGTAAGAACAATATTGCCGGAAGTACGGCGGTGATGAGGAATACTGTCAATATTACGGTCAGTTTCGTGGGCAATGTGAGGACCAACAGGTTTGACAGCCATAGGGATACTATCATCCCGTATGTAGGCATGAGCAGAGGGCTTAGCAGGGCGGAGAAAAACATTGAAACGTAGTGCACGACCCGCATTGTTTTCGCCTCGAAGCTGTTGATTATGTTATGAACGTTTGTTTCCATATCTTGGTTATTTCAATATCTCTTTTCTTAAGCGGGCAACCGGGATGCCGAGCTTTTCGCGGTATTTGGCTATCGTGCGGCGCGCTATCTCGTAGCCTTTTGCCTGAAGCATGGAGCATAGCTGCTCGTCGGAATACGGTTTCCTTTTGTTTTCCGATTCGATTATCTTTTTCAACGCCGACTGTATTTCGCGCGACGACACGTCTTCACCCGATTCGTGCTTCAGCCCTTCGTTGAAAAAGAAGCGGAGGGGATATATCCCGCGTTGTGTTATCACATATTTTCCTGCCGTGGCGCGCGATATTACGGATATGTCGTAGCCGGTCATGGCGGCTATGTCCTTAAGCACCATCGGCCGGAGAGTGGATTCTTCCTCCGTAAGGAAAAATTCCTTCTGGCATTCCACGATGGCGCGCATCGTGTTGAAAAGCGTTTCCTGCCGTTGACGGAGCATCCGTATGAACGCTGTGGCCGATTCGTATTTGTCCTTGACGAATGTGTTGGCTTCGGCCTCGTTCCTGTTCGCCGGCTTGTGCGTGGCGATGTTGTCGTACATCGCTTGGAAGCTTTTCTCGATTTGCAGTTCAGGTATGTTGTTGAGCAGTGTAAGGGTTATTTTCCCGTTATCCACTTCTATGCTGAAATCCGGGATGATGTGTTGTGAGTTGTCGCTTTCGCCGGCGTTGAACAGGCTTCCCGGTTTGGGGTTGAGCGAGCGTATTGTCTCAAGCGCCTCTTTGAATTCCTTTTCTGTTATTCCCATCGACTGCATTATCTTGTCGTAATGCTTTTTGGAGAATTCAGGGAAATATTTGTCGATTATTTCATAGGCCTGCATATTACGGCGGTTTCCGCCGAGACGTTCCAATTGCAGAAGGAGGCAGTCACGCAGGTCGGTCGCTCCGATTCCGGCAGGGTCGAGGTCGCGTATCATCTGCAGTACGTTGTCGACATCTTCTTCCGTGACATCCATTCCTGTCTGGAATATTATGTCGTCGGCAATGGCTGTTACTGGGCGTGTGAGATACCCATTGTCGTCGATGTTGCCGATTATGTAGTCGGCGATTTTCTGTTGCTCCGCGGTGAGGTCGCGTTCGTTGATTTGTTCGGTCAGGTAGTCGAGCAGCGAGCTTTCCGACACTACTACCGGGTCGTATACCTTGTCGTCCGCGCTATGGTTCGACGCTTCCAGACGGTATGACGGTATGTCGTCGTCATTCTTGTAGTCGGCGCGCTGCATGTCTTCCGCCGATTCCTCGAATTTGCCGCCGTCTTCAGTCGGCAATGATTCCGTCTCGTGGTTGTCGACGGCTTCGATTGCCGGGTTGTCCTCTATCTCATGGCGCACCTCGTCCTCCATTTCCGGGCGGTTCATTTCCAAAAGCCTTACAAATTGCACTTGCTGCGGCGACAGCCGTTGCTGCAGTTTTTGCTCCTGTGCCAAGTGTAATGCTTCCTTCATCTGTCCGGGTGATGTGTTTTGACTATGCGAAGTTACGCAATTTTGACTGCAATCCGCAAGAATAGCGTTTTTTTAACGCTTATTTGCCGAAAAGCATTGTCACGACGGTTTGCCCTACGGCTTCCAGCGTGTTGCGGTCGATGTGCCGCATTGTGTCGGAGGTGGTATGCCATTGCGGGCAGAAGCCTGTGTCGCTGTCCATACGCTGGTCGATGATGTCGACACACGGAATGCCGGCGCGGATGAGGAATACGTGGTCGTCGGTCATTGCTCCTCCTTGTGTGTCGATGAAATAATTGTCGTAGCCGAGGGAGGCTGCTGTCGCCCATAGTTTTTCGACTATGTTTCCGGCCGCTTGTACGGAAAAATACTCTTTCAGGAATTTGGCGTTCCGGTCGCCGACCATATCTAAAAGAATGCCGAACGAAGGGTATTGGTATCCTTTGCGGTGCGGGTTCTCTGTCCAGTATTGGGTGCCGAGCGCCCAACTGCTGTCGTCGCCAGCTTCTGAGTCCCCCCAGTCTTCTGCGTCGGTGAAAAGGATGTCGATGCCCATTTCAGGCTCGTTTCCCGACAGTATGCGCGCTATTTCCAGAAGTACGCCAATTCCGCTTGCCCCGTCGTTGGCACCCATCACCGGTTGACGTCGTTTTGCGGGGTCGGGATCGTTGTCGGCCCATGGGCGGCAGTCCCAATGCGCGAGCAGCAATATGCGGCGTTGCTTTTCCGGGTAGTATTCTCCGACGATGTTGCGGGCTTCGATTTTTGTTCCGTCGAATGTGGTGAGAGTCATTTTCTGCTCTGTCACTTTTGCTCCGTGGCGGCGCAGTTCGGAAGACAGGTAGTCGCCGCAGCGGCGGTGCGCGCTGGTGTTAGGGACCCTCCGCGATCTGAGCCGGGTCGATGACGGTGCTGAACCGCTCGGCCTTCTGGCGCAGGACGGCGAGACTTGCGGGAGCGGTGCGGCCGGTAGCCTCTTCCAGCGCCTGCATGGCCTCAAAGTCGTTCTCGGGGGCAGTGTGGCCCAGCGCTTCCAGCACGCTGCGCGGGAACTTGAAGGGCGAGGCGGTGGAAAGCACCACCATCGGCACGCCGTCCCGCTTCTTCCGGGCGGCGACATGGAAAGCCACCGCCGTATGGGTGTCGCAGAGGTAGCCGTCCTTCTCGCAGCGGGCGCGGATCTCCCCTGCCACCTGCTCCTCACTGCTCCAGCCGCAGTCGAAGCTCTCCTGAATGGCCTTCAGCGTCTCGGGACGGACGGTGTAGCGGCCCGTCTCGTTCAGGCTCTTCATCAGGCCGGCCACTTCGGCATCGCTGCCGGTGACGTGGTAGAGCAGGCGCTCGAGGTTCGAGGACACGAGGATGTCCATGCTGGGCGAAGTGGTCTTATAGAACTCCCGCTTTGCGGTGTAAGTGCCGGTGGAAAGGAAGTCGGTCAGGACGTTGTTCTGGTTGGAGGCGCAGACCAGCTTGCCGACGGGCAGGCCCATCTGCTTGGCGTAATAACCGGCCAGAATATCGCCGAAGTTGCCGGTGGGGACGCAGAAATCGACCTTGTCGCCGAAGGCGATCTTTCCCGCCTTGAGCAGCTGGGCATAAGCGGCGAAGTAATAGACGATCTGCGGCACAAGGCGGCCCCAGTTGATGGAATTGGCGCTGGAAAGGCGGATGTTCCGCTCGGCCAGTCTGGCCGCGATGGCTTTATCCCCGAAGACCTTCTTCACGCCGGTCTGGGCGTCGTCGAAGTTGCCGCGCACGGCATAAACGGCGACATTTGCACCCTCCTGCGTGGCCATCTGCAGACGCTGGATCTCGCTGGTGCCGCCCGTGGGGTAGAACACGGCGATCTCGACGCCCGGGATGTCGTGGTAGCCGTCCAGCGCGGCCTTGCCGGTGTCGCCGCTGGTCGCCACGAGGATGAGGGTCTTTTCGGTGCGGGAGAGGTTTTTCTTTGCCTCCACGAGGAGCTTCGGCATCAGCTGAAGGGCATAATCCTTGAAGGCACAGGTCGGGCCGTGCCACAGCTCAAGGGCATAGGTATCACCCTCCACCGGAGCCAGATGACCGGCCTTGCCGCCGAAGGCCTCACCATAAGTCGTGCGAGCGGCCTCAGCGAGGAAGTCTTTCGAGTAGTCGGTCAGATATTCGCTGACGACGGCAGCGGCCAGCTCCGGATAATCCAGCTGGCACAATGCCTCCACGTCCACCTGCGGAAAGCGTTCCGGGACGAACAGGCCGCCCTCATCCGACAGGCCCTGTGCGATCGCCTGAGAGGCGGTCACAATGCGGGAATGGTCTCTCGTGCTGAAAAATTTCATCGTTATCGCTCCTTTTTGCCAAAAGGCCCATCACCTGGCCTCGTCGTACGGCAGCGGCCCAGAGCCATTTTTCTGCCTTTTCCCACCGGCACTTCCTGCTATTTCGCGCAAAAAGCACCCTTTATAATATGTACCATCCAGCGCCCGCTGTCAAGAGGGACGACTTCGGCCACGTCGAAGCGCACCGGCTCGTCGCTCTGATGGGTGCTTTGGAGATACCATGCGGCGGATGCGATGATACGGCGCTGCTTGGCGGCGTTGACCGCCGCAGCGGGGGTATCCAGAGAGTCTTTGGCGCGGGTCTTTACCTCGCAGAACACCAGTGTTCCGTCCGGTTCCCGCAGGATGAGGTCTATCTCCCCCATCCGGGTGTGATAATTGTGGGTGATGAGGGCCGCACCCTGCTTCTCGTAGAAACGCGCGGCGGCTGCCTCTCCCCTGCGGCC
>URQP01000132.1 GCA_900550025.1 uncultured Porphyromonadaceae bacterium
TTCCCTATACCGTCAGGCGCACTGCTGCTATTATTGTTGTTGGAGGCATTATTTCGTGCCGGAGAGGATGCCGGTATCGGTGTCGCTGTTGTTGATGCGCTTGCCGCCGTCGTTGTAATGTTTTCCGAAGTCGAGGTTGAACGAGAAGTTGAGCATCACCATGTGGTTGAACGAGTTGCTGAAAGCGTGGGTGGTATAGGGCGCGTCTTTCGACAGGTTGACCACGTCTTGGCTGTAGTGCTTCGAGAAAGGATTCACCACCATTGCCTGTAGCGACCATTTGCCGCCGTTGTAGCCTGCGGCTATTGTGTGCAGCCGCTCGCCCTTGCTGATTGTTTCGCCCCATAGCTCGTGGTAGCTTGTGTTCATTTCCGCCATTACCATCCAATTCTTATATATGCCGATTATGCTTCCGCGGAAACCCGGATTGGAATGGGTATGCAGATAATCGCTGCCAACGCTTATGTAGCGGTTGAAATACGGAGTCAGCGATATTCTGATATGTTCCTTGAACGGCATTATCTGCACATTGACCGCAAGGTTTATCCTATGGAAGCCTTTTTGGTTGGCGGTGGTGCGGACGAACTTGCCGCAGTCGAAAACTGTCTGCTCCATAATAGGCTTGTCATCGTAGCTGTAGCGTCCCGACAATTCCACATTGACATACCTGCTGCGCCAGCTTGCCGTTATGGAATTGCTGTAGAACGTAACGCTTTTCAGCTCAGGATTCCCGCGGCGTGTCTGGTAGACATCCATCTCTTGCTCAACGTCGCTCAGGTCCGACAGCGACGGGGCATATCCTGAAATGTAGGCGTTGTAGCGCAGAAAAACGTTATGCGGAGCGTTGTACGACAGCGTTATAGTCGGACGCAGGATATATTTCTCCTGTTCTGCGGCTCCCTGCTTGTAGTATGTGCGCATCGCGCCGAGTCCGGCAGAATAGTTGAAGCTGCCCACTCCGTGCTGCCATTCGGCGAAAGCGTATGTTTCGGCGTTGTCCATACGTACCTTGCTGCTGATGTCGCCGTCATATATGTTATCCATCCACGACTGCGTGTGCTTCAGCCCGGCAGTCAGCCGTCCCTTGCCAAGCTGTTGCTCGTATATCGCCTCGCCAATCACTGAATATTTGTTGCCGTCGGTTTCCGAAAATATCGTTGACGGCTCTTTTCCGGCTGTTGTCATAGTGTAATTGCGGGAATTGCGGCTGTATAAATATGTGCCGACAACATCAAAGTACAAATGACGGTCGTTTTTAAGGTTCAACTGATAGTAAACGTCCAGCGAGGGGATGATTGATTTCGAGCGCGAGCGGTCGGACGAATATGCCGTGCCGTCTTGGACGAGCGTGCTGTTGCGGTCGAAAAACGAATTGGGCGTGTTGTTGTATTGGTTGCGCAAGGCAATGTTCAGCAGATGTTTTTCGCCGTCGTTGTAATTGTAGGCCACGGAGGCGTTCAGCATGTCGTATTTGAACTTGGTGGGCTGTCCTATCTCGGTGTTAGCCACTATTTTGTCTGGATAATTGAACGTTTCGTAGTTCTCGCGGTTCCATTTCAGGTCGCGGTGCTCCCAATAAGCCACAGCCGTCACAGCCGACCGTCCACGGCTGTATTTCGCCGAGAAATTATATTCGCCATATCCCGGTTCTGTCACTCCGTTTGTGAAATCGCCTGCAACGTTTCCGCCGTTGTCCTTGCGCTTAACTATGTAGTCCACCACAGCCGCCGCTCCCCCATAGCGCAATCCCGGGTTGTCGTGGTATTCTATGCGAATCACGTCAGCCGGGCGTATGGCCATTACTTCCTCTTTCGACGATTGCACACCGTTTATCCTCAGTTGTACGCCGTCGCCGTAGATGGTGGAAATCGTCTTGTCGACAGGATTTATCGACAGTCCCGGCAGTTGTATGTTTTGAAGAAGAGATATTCCGTTGGTCGCCGCGCGCTGTTGTGCATCTGTAGGAAGAACTATCTGCCGGTCGATTTTCTTTATAACAGGGTCGGCCTCTACCACAACCTCGTCCAACGCAGCCGCCGACGGCCTCAACCCTACAACGCCGAGGTCGATGTCGCCGTTGAGATTCGTCAGCGCGATTTCCGACTGTTCGTAACCAATGTATTGCAGCCTGACAATATAATCGCCATTTTTGTCCGCAACTACTTTAAAACGCCCTCCGGCATCGGTCATCGTTCCGCCCACCAACGTGCTGTCGGATGAGGCAAGCGCAACCGTTGCTGCCACTAACGGCTCGTTGCTTTCGCCGTCGGCCACCAACCCTCTGATCTCATAACCTGCGGCGTTCGCATACAGCGAAACCAACAATGCCGCCAATAATAAAAACTGTTTCATATTTGATAATTTTGATTGTTTCCGTTGATGCAAAATTATGCCGGAAACAGCCGTAAACCGGTTTATATCGCCAACTATTTAAACTGCATACCGTTTTACAAATTGTTGATTTGCAAACAAGTGCAGACATAAGAATCAGTAAAAGTTTATATTGAGCATTCATATATTTATATGTCTTTTTATTGACTGTTTTTTTCGTATTTTTGTACTATGATTCGTAAATTGGTAGATAAAGTTCTGGCGGCAGTCATTATGATTATGACAGCAGGATGCGGCGATTCCGGCAGGGAGATTATCGACAAGGCGGAAGATGCTCTGACGGTAAACGCCGACAGTGCCTTGAATGTACTTTCCGGCTTGTTGGAGCCGGAGAAACTTGAAGACCCCGATTTGTCCGATTATTGGATTGTGACCGGACAGGCACATTCAAACAACGGAACGGCAATGACAGGCGACTCCATGCTTTGCCATGCGTTGGAATACTATTCCCGCATTGCGCCCGACAGCGCAAAACGTTTGCGCGCACTTTATCTCACGGCAAAACACTATTGGTGGAAAGGCTACACAGAAAAAGCGTACAATATGCTCGACTCCGCTTTAAAAGAATGCCGCGACGACAAATACCGCAAACAGATACTGCTCACTTTGAGCGAAATGACCGCATCGAACGGCGATTTTAAAAAATCGGCTGAATGTACCGCCGCACTGATAAGCTCATATCCCGACGACGGACGAATGCTGATGTACCGCTCCAATATCGCCACCATAAAATATTATGACGATGACACCGGATCTGCCATCAAAGAACTTGAAAGCATCGGGCAATACGCGAAAAACGCGCAGGACTCTGCTTTCATGTGGAAATATTCGAAAAGGGCACTTGCCGACATACAAAGCGACGTCGGACGGCAGACCGACGCGATAAAAACACAAAACGAAATACTCTCACACTACCGGCATACCGGCGACAGCACGGAAATATCTGTGTCATATGCATCTTTGGCCCGCTATCATCTGCTGCTCGGCGACATCAATGCGGCAAAACGCTGCATGGCAATGGCCGACAGCACAAAGACTTCCGCGATAAGCAACGATTTGTCGTGGGCAGGCTACTACACCCTGATGCATGCCGTACTCGATTATGCCGGTAACCGGAATATAAAATTCAAGGATTGGGCATTGTTTGTCAACGGATTGCAGGACAACAATGAGCGAAGACAGAAAATCGGCAGTGCTAATGACGAGGCACGCCGCCTGTTGGCAGAGCGCAACTTGCGCCTTGCCATATCGCGCCAACGAAGCCAAAATCTTGCCACTTGGATTGGCCTCGCCGCCATCGTTTCTGTCGCGGTTTTCGTTGTTGTCGGCAGGCGCAGAAAACAAATCTTGGAAAACAGGGCAGAGGAGATAGACGCTTTGCGGCGTATGGTAGCCGAAGCGCGGGAATCAGGCGACGCGAAAGACGACCGTTTCTTCAAAAAAGTGCTGCTGCGGCAGTTGGGTGTGATACGCATGGCCGCAGCCAATCCCACTGTGGCAAATCAGGAGATGTTGCGGCAGATGACGGAAATCGCCAACAACGATGTTGCTGTCGATTCCCTGCTCGATTGGGACACTCTCTACCGCACAATCGACTATGTATATGACAATTATCACAGTTCGCTGAGAGAAAAATACGGCGATGTTCTCAACGAAAAGGAAATGCAGCTTTGCTGCCTTCTACGCGCAAATTTCTCGACAAAAGAAATAAGTATCGTCACCCGGCAGGGAGTGCGCACCGTCTATCAGCGCAAGACGGTAATCCGTCAGAAACTCGGCATCGAGGAGAAAGGCGACATTGTCGCCGCCACACTCGCGTGAAGCAGGTTATTTTATGATGAACGACACTTCCTTGAAGGCGAAGCGGTGGATGCTGCCGGACGTGGTTTGCAGCGACAATATGCCGTCGGATGCCACGTCGAGGATTGCCGCTTCAAATTCCGCGCCTGCCGGGATGGTTTCCTTGCCGTCGACCGAAACGGAGCAGATTGCGGAGCGGTAAGGGTAGATACCGTCGCGGCGGTAGAGGCTGCCGAGAAATTCTTTGTGGAGCGGGGACGATGCCAAAGGCAGCGAGGCGCAAAGCCGCAGTATTTCTTGGCATACGGATTCAAGTACTTCTCCAGTGTCGAACTCGTGTCCTGCCACCATTGCCATGGATATGGGGTTAGGCGCGTCGGAGCGGAATACTGTCTGATTGACGTTGATTCCTATCCCGGCTATGGTATGGTCGATTTTTCCGCCTGAGAGGGAATGCTCTATCAGCATGCCGCATATTTTCGAGTCGCCATAATAAATGTCGTTCGACCATTTCACGGATGCCTGACCGATATACCGTCTGAGTGTGCGCGCCACCCCCAAAGCGCAAGCTTCCGATAGTGAGAACTGCTTGGAAGGGGCTACGCCTGTACCTTTCAGCAGGATGCTGAACGTAAGATTCTTTCCGGGTTCCGATTCCCACGAGTTGCCCCGCTGCCCTCGCCCTGCCGTCTGCCTGTATGCGCTGACAACCGTGCCGTGCGCCGATTCAGCCGCTATCCGGGAAAGATAGCTGTTGGTAGATGCCGTTTCTTCGATATTTATGATTTCCATACTGTAAAATTAGCGAATTCCGGCTAATTGTCATCGGAAATCTCGAAGCATTTTTTGATTGTGGCACGTATCTTGTCGGCCT
>URQP01000133.1 GCA_900550025.1 uncultured Porphyromonadaceae bacterium
TCGCAGCCATAATCAGCCGGTGCGTATGGTGGGGACTGACAAATGTTTCATAACGTCGCAGAACCATGGATTTGCGGTCGACAATGGTACTCTTCCCGCTGATTGGGAACCGTTGTTCATTAATATGAACGACGGAACGAACGAGGGCATACGCCACAAGCAGAAGCCTTTCTTTTCGGCGCAGTTCCACCCGGAGGCTTGCGGCGGGCCGCTTGATACGGATTTTATTTTTGACGATTTTATTAACATGTTGTAATATTAAGATTTGAGAGATGGCGTGTTCAGATAAGATGGATGTGAAGAAAGTGTTGCTGCTTGGCTCCGGTGCATTGAAAATCGGTGAGGCAGGAGAGTTCGACTATTCAGGCTCGCAGGCCTTGAAAGCGTTGAAGGAAGAAGGTATCGAGACCGTCTTGATTAATCCTAATATTGCCACAGTGCAGACTTCGGAAGGTTTTGCCGATAAGATATATTTCTTGCCTGTTACCGCATATTTTGTGGAGAAGGTCATAGCGAAGGAGCGTCCGCAGGGCATTTTGCTGGCTTTCGGCGGTCAGACGGCGCTGAATTGCGGTGTGGAGCTTTACCAGTCGGGGGTGCTTGCCAAGTATGACGTGAAGGTGCTGGGCACTCCGGTGCAGGCGATTATGGATACCGAGGACCGTGAGCTTTTTGTAAAGAAACTCGACGAGATAGATATAAAGACTATTAAAAGTGAGGCTGTATCGACAATAGAGGATGCCATACAGGCCGCCGACGAGCTTGGCTATCCGGTGATAGTGCGCGCCGCGTATGCTTTGGGCGGGTTGGGCAGCGGTTTCTGTGACAACCGCGAGCAGCTTGTGGCGTTGACTGAAAAAGCTTTGTCGTTCTCGCCGCAGGTATTGGTGGAGAAGTCGTTGAAGGGTTGGAAGGAGGTTGAGTATGAGGTCGTACGCGACCGCTTCGACAACTGTATCACGGTCTGCAACATGGAAAATTTCGACCCGCTTGGAATCCATACGGGAGAGAGCGTTGTTGTGGCTCCGTCGCAGACACTCTCGAACGATGACTACCATTTGCTGCGCAAGCTTGCCATAAAAATCATACGTCATATCGGAATCGTGGGCGAATGCAACGTGCAGTATGCCTACGACCCGTCGTCGATGGACTACCGTGTCATTGAGGTCAACGCCAGATTGAGCCGCAGCTCTGCTTTGGCATCGAAGGCCACCGGTTATCCGTTGGCGTTCATTGCGGCAAAGTTGGGATTGGGTTATGGTTTGTTTGATTTGAAGAATACGGTTACCAAGGTTACTTCGGCGTTCTTCGAGCCGGCTTTGGATTATGTCGTATGTAAAATACCGCGTTGGGATTTGGGCAAGTTCCACGGCGTGAAGAAAGAAATCGGCTCGTCGATGAAATCCGTCGGCGAGGTGATGGCCATCGGTCGTACCTTCGAGGAGGCCATACAGAAGGGCTTGCGTATGATTGGCCAAGGGATGCACGGATTCATCGAGAACAAAGAAGTTTCCGTCCCCGACATAGACAAGGCTTTGAAAGAACCGACCGACAAGCGTATTTTCGTAATAGAGTCGGCTTTCCGTAAGGGATATAGCGTCGACAAGGTGCATGAGCTGACGAAAATCGACAAATGGTTCTTGGAGAAGCTGTATAACCTTATTGTCACGGCAAAGGAGCTTGAGTCGTACAATGCGTTGGAGGATGTCCCCCTGCCGCTTATCCGTCTGGCCAAGGAGCAAGGTTTCTCCGATTTCCAGATTGCGCGCGCTGTCTTGAAATCTGAAATGGGTGATACTGAGGCGGCTAACCGCAAAGTGCGTGCCATAAGGAAGAAAAACGGAATATTGCCTGTCGTCAAGCAGATTGACACGCTTGGCGCGGAATACCCGGCAATGACCAACTATCTGTACCTTACATATAACGGTGCGGAAAATGATATAGATTATGAGCGCGACGGGAAGTCGGTAATCGTGCTTGGCAGCGGGGCATACCGCATCGGAAGTTCCGTGGAGTTCGACTGGTGCAGTGTCAACGCGCTGCTCACGGTGAAGAAAGAAGGATGGCGCTCTGTAATGATAAACTATAATCCGGAGACAGTCTCCACCGACTATGATATGTGCGACCGCTTGTATTTCGACGAGTTGACCTACGAGCGCGTGATGGACATAATAGATATGGAGACTCCCCACGGTGTGATTCTTTCCACCGGAGGCCAGATACCTAACAACCTTGCGACACGCTTGGATGAGGACGGCGTGAATATTCTCGGTACTACAGCCAAGAGCATCGACAATGCCGAGGACCGACATAAGTTCTCTTCGATGTTGGACGATTTGGGAATCGACCAGCCGCGTTGGCGCGAGTTGACATCGATGTCCGACATTCACGAATTTGTCGACGAGGTGGGCTATCCGGTGCTTGTGCGTCCGTCGTATGTGCTTTCCGGCGCGGCTATGAACGTTTGTTCCAACGACGAGCAGCTTGAGCGTTTCTTGAAATTGGCTGCCAATGTGTCGAAGCAGCATCCGGTAGTGGTGACGGAGTTCATAGAGCATGCCAAGGAGATAGAGATGGATGCTGTCGCCCAAAACGGCGAAATCAAGGTATATGCCATTTCGGAGCATGTGGAGTTCGCCGGGGTTCATTCGGGCGACGCTACAATCCAGTTCCCGCCTCAGAAATTATATGTGGAGACGGTAAGGCGTATTAAGAAGATTTCGAGCCAGATAGCCAAGGCGTTGAACATATCTGGGCCGTTCAACATCCAGTATCTTGCCAAGAACAATGATATTAAGGTGATTGAATGCAATTTGCGGGCTTCACGCAGTTTCCCGTTTGTATCTAAGGTGTTGAAATTGAATTTCATCGACCTTGCTACGCGCGTGATGCTCGGTATTCCGGTCGAGAAGCCTAACAAGAGTGCTTTCGATTTGGACTATGTCGGGATAAAGGCTTCGCAGTTCTCGTTCTCGCGCCTTCAGGGTGCCGACCCTGTCCTTGGTGTGGATATGTCGTCGACCGGCGAGGTAGGGTGTATCGGTAACGACACCTCCGAGGCTATTCTCAAGTCGATGCTTTCCGTAGGCTATAAATTCCCGAAGAAGGCGGTGCTTCTGAGCACGGGTTCTGCACGGCAGAAAGCCGATATGCTCGATGCCGCAGCTTTGCTTTACGAGAAAGGCTATAAGCTCTATGCTACGGCAGGCACTTATAAATATCTGACGGAAAACAATATCCCGGCCATCCGTGTCTATTGGCCGAGCGAGGAGGGATGCCAGCCGCAGGCTTTGGACATGTTGCACAACAAGGAAATAGATTTGGTTGTCAACATACCTAAGAATCTTACGAGTCAGGAACTAAGCAACGGTTATAAGATACGCCGTGCGGCAATCGACCTGAATATTCCGCTTATCACCAACGCCCGTCTGGCATCGGCTTTTGTCGATGCGATAAGCAAGTATTCTATCGACGATATTGAAATAAAATCTTGGGACGAATATTAGAAAAAGTGGTTATGAATAAATTATCATTGATTTTGTGTGCGGCGGCGTTGTCGCCGCAGGTTGCGGTCTCGGCCGCTGCTAAGGACAAGGCGCAGGACACTGCGTTCGTATTTACCGATGTCAAGGTTAACCCTACTACATCTGTTAAGGACCAGAACAAGTCGGGGACGTGCTGGAGCTTTTCCGGATTGTCCTTCTTGGAAGACGAACTGTTGAAAAAAGGTAAGGGCGAGTACGACTTGTCGGAAATGTATGTGGCAAGGCAGTGCTACATAGACAAGGCTATAAATTTTGTCCGCTATTATGGCAAGACCAATTTCGGTGAGGGTGGCGGATTGCTCGACATTCCGTATGTATATAATAAATACGGAATGATGCCAGAGTCAGCATACGACGGACTTGAATATGGCGAGGAGAAGCACGACCATGGCGAATTGGCAGCCGTGCTTACAGCTTATCTCAACGAGATTGTGAAGAATCCGAACAAGAAGCTCTCTACTGCGTGGCTTAAGGGCTACATCGGCATTCTCGACGCTTATCTTGGCGAGGTGCCGGAAACTTTCGAGTATGACGGCAAGACTTATACTCCGAGGTCGTTTGCAGATGAGCTTGGTTTGGATATGAACGATTATTTGCCTGTCACTTCTTTCACGCATCACGAGTTTTATAAGCCGTTTGTGCTTGAAGTGCCTGACAATTGGGATCACGGCTTGTACTACAACGTCCCGATGGAGGAACTGCTCCAGATTGTCGACAATGCCATCGACAAGGGCTATACCGTGCTTTGGGCTGCCGACGTGAGCGAGAAAGGCTTCAAGTGGTACGACGGTGTCGCCCTGATGCCGAAAGTCGACCGTAAGAAAAGTATGGAAGGCACTGAACTCGACCGTTGGGTGAAGTTGAAGGATTCAGAGAAAGAGGATAAGATGTACGACTTCAAAGGTCCGGTTGAGGAAATCACAGTTACTCAGGAGAGCCGCCAGAAAGGTTTCGACAACTACGAGACTACCGATGACCACGGTATGGTGATTGTCGGCAAGGCTGTAGACCAGAAAGGCAATAAGTACTTCAAGGTGAAGAACTCTTGGGATTCCGAACAGGTTTACGACGGCTATTTCTATATTTCGATGCCGTATTTCCTTGCAAAGACTATGAGCATAATGGTCAATAAGGACGGCGTTCCCGCCGGAATCCTCCAGAAACTCGATTTGTAAATTGCCGCAGGCAGTTGTAAGATTATGGATATGTCCCAATTTCAACCTCTGAGGGTTGATTTTGGGACATATGTTTTTATTATGCGAGTTCCGGATAATTTCTGGTTACGGTAGTGCTAATTAGCACACAAGGCCTCATAAACGCAAAAAGCGTGCAACCCATTGAGCTGCACGCTTTTTGCGTTTATAGTATGTTTTTACTTATCTGAATCATTTCACCTCCTCGAAGTCGGCGTCTTGGACGTTGTTGCCGTTCTGGTTGTTGGCGTTGCCATTGTTTGCCGCTCCGGCGTTGGGGTTG
>URQP01000134.1 GCA_900550025.1 uncultured Porphyromonadaceae bacterium
TCTACTCTAAACACTCCCCACTCAACACTATGTGCGACCTCTACGAGGCCGTGTTGATGTTAGTACTGTCTCACCCCAAGCTGCGCTCCGTCACTGCTCCGCTTGCATGGGGTTAAAATTCCGGAGCCTCCACGAGGCTCTTTATGCGCCTTATTCCAATCCTTTGTCGCGGAGCAATGCCCCTGCGTCGGGACGGTGTCCGGCAAAGCCTTCGTAGAGCTTCATCGGGTCTTCGTCGTTGCCCGATTCAAGCACGTGTTTCAGCTTGGCTGCAGTTGCAGGGTCGAACACTCCGTTTCTCATGAACACTTCGTAGCCGTCGCAGTCGAGCACTTGTGCCCACAGGTAAGTGTAGTAGCCTGCCGAGTAGCCGTCGCTTCCGAAGATGTGGTTGAAATATGTCGAGCGGTAACGGAACTCAATTTCTTCCGGCTTGCCGAGCTTTTTAGCCACGCTTGCCTCGAAATCGGCCGCATTGACGTTGTCGAGGTCGGTGAGCTTATGCCATTCAAGGTCGAGCAGGGCAGCCCCCACGAGCTCGGTGTTGACGAACCCTTGGTTGAATTTGCTCGAGGCGATAAGTTTGTCGACAAGTTCTTGTGGAATCACTTCGCCTGTCTGGTAGTGGCGAGCGTATTCTTTAAGCAATTCCGGCTCGAACATCCAGTGCTCGTGCAGTTGAGAGGGAAATTCCACGAAATCGCGGTCGACATTTGTTCCGGCATTGCCTTTATAGTGGGCGCGGGTGAGCATTCCGTGCAGTCCGTGTCCGAACTCGTGGAACATTGTCTCGACTTCGTCGATGGTCAGCAGCGACGGCGACCCGGCCGCCGGCTTGGTGAAGTTGCCCACGTTGTAGACGATAGGGCGGTTGCCGTTGGTGCCGTTTGCCTCTTGGAATACGAACATCCACGCTCCCTGACGCTTTCCGGCGCGCGTGTAGTAGTCGCTCATGAATGTGGCAAGATGCTTGCCCTCGCTGTCGAGAACTTCGTATACGTCGACATCAGGATGGTAAACCGGAGCCCCCTCCACTTTCTTGAATGTTATTCCGTAAAGCTTGTTAGCCATCGTGAATATGCCTTTGCGCACGTTTTCTATAGGGAAATACGGACGTACTTCCGTCTCGTCGAAGTTGAATTTTTCTTTTTTTACTTTCTCGGCGTAATAATAGTAGTCCCAACCTTCGATTTTGAAATTGCCGCCGTGCGCGTCAGCATATTTCTGCATATCGGCTATCTCCTCGTGCGATTTCTTTACGGCCGGTTTCCATATTTTCATAAGCAGGTCTTCGGCGTTCTTTACGGTCTTTGCCATTACCGCGTCCGTCTGATATTCGGCATAGTTGTTGAACCCGAATAGTTTGGCCTTTTGCAAGCGGAGCTTAAGGATTTGGTTGATAAGAGCCTTATTGTCGTTCTCGTCGTTGTTGTTGGCGAGGTTGATATAGGCTTTGTACATCTTTTCGCGCAAATCGCGGTTGTCGGCGAATGTGAGGAACGGCAGACGGCTTGGCGCATGGAGCGTGAACACCCATTTGCCGTCCATTCCCATAGCCTTGGCCTCTTCGGCAGCCACTGCGATGCTCGATTGCGGAAGGCCTGAAAGATCTTCTTCTTTGTCGACGATAAGTTTCCATTTGTTAGTGTCTTTCAAGATGTTGTCGCCGAATTTCAGGTAGAGGGTGGCCAACTGGCTGTTTATTTTCTTCAATTCCTCTTTCTTGTCGGCGGGCAGCAATGCACCGTTCCGCACGAAGTTCTTGTAATATTTCTCCAACAGGCGTTCCTGTGAGGTGGAAAGGTTGAATTTCGCGCGGTTGTCGTAAACCTGTTTGATGCGCTGGAACAGGCGGTCGTTCATCATCACTTCGTCGCTGTGTGCCGCGAGCATAGGCTGCACTTCCGCACCGATTTCCTGAAGTTCCGGCGTTGAAATGGTTTCATATACCCCGCTGAACGCGTAAGATACGTTTTCAAGCAGTTGCCCGGCGTTGTCGAGTGCCACTATTGTGTTGTCGAAATCCGGCAAAGCCCGGTTGTTGATTATCGCCTCTATTTCCTGATTATGGCGGGCAATACCCTCTTTGAAAGCCGGGAGATAGTCGCTGTCCGTGATTTTGTCGAACGGCGGGATGTTGAACGGCGTGTTGTAGGCCGATAGGAAAGGATTTTCAGCATTCATGCTCATTCCTGTTAACAGCATCATCCCTGAAAGGACGAATGTTTTGATTGATAAAAATTTTTTACTCATATTGGTTAATTATTTTGATTGTCTTTTTTCCTGAACAGGCATATTATAGGGTAATGGTCGGAAGCGCGCGAATTTCCGCGTCTTGTGCTTATGGCTTCTATCCTTTTATTGTCATAAAGCATCTGGTCGATATGGAAATAGAATCTGTTGGCATTGTAAGTATGGGTAGGGCCTATTCCTGCGTCGGAATAAGCGTCGTGCATCCTTCCTTTTATTGTCAGGTAGGAATAGGAGTAGGGCGTATCATTGAAATCACCACAGACAAAAATTTCCGCTTCCGGATTATCTGTACGGATGCTGTCGAGCGTAGCGCGTATCATCTCTGCCTGTCCGGCACGGTTCTTGAATGCGTTGGAGAGTTTTGTCATTAGCCGGGAGCGTACGCCGCGTAGCGATTTGTCTTTACTTTTCACGGATGTAAGCTTCATATATAGCTTTTTATCCTCTCTGGTGAGGCCGATTGATTCAAGATGGACATTGAACACGAACGCTTTGTTGCCAAGCACTTCCGTCTCGTACACGCAGAATGCGAAATATTTGTCGTCATGGTAGCTGTAGACTGTCCGTACAGGTTTTTTTGAGAAGCAGCACATACTGGTGGAATCAGAGTCTTCCATATATGGATAGCTGCGTTTTAGCAGTTCTAAGTGCTTTTTATCCATACGATATTTGAAAAACCTGATTTTCGGTACTTCTTGCAGGCATACGAAATCGGCGTCATATTTCAGGATTTCGTTTACAATCTTATTTGTGCGCTCTTTTCCGTTGAAACTGAAAGTGTTGTATGTCATCATAGCGAAGTCGCCGTCTTTGCGGCCGCTCCAGAAGCGGTTGTAATGAATCGGCGAGAAAGCTGTTATTTGGGGAATCGTGATAAGCAGGGCTGCAAACGGCAGTAATGCGAATCTCCAGCGTATCAAAAGCCATAGCAATGCCGATAATATTGCCATTATCAGAATTATTGGATAGGCCAAGCCTGCTATTGCCAGAAAACCGCAATGACGCGGGTCGGCATAGCCAATGAACGCCGATAGCAAGTAGATTGCAATCAACAGGATTGTAATCCATTGCGCTATTTTTATCCATATTGGTGTCGGCCGTTCTCTTTTCATCGTTTCAGATTTTTTTGCTTAGCTCGGATAATTTCTCTTTTTCCTTAGCCGACAGAGAGTTATATCCCGAACGTTTGATTTTTATCAGCAGTTTGTCAAGTTCTTTTTCCGCTTCCTTGCCGGTCAATTCACTTGACACAGGATATTTGTGCAACGGTTTCAATATTACGGCTTTCTTTTTTGTAGCTGTGGCTTTCCACCATCCGGCGCGGTAGCCGTAGGCTATGATGAATCCCGCAACTATGCCGCCAATGTGCGCTATATGTCCGCCGATATTATTGTTGCCTGCCGTGAGCAGCGCAATGGCAACACAAGCTACAGCTATCCATTTGATTTTGACAGGTCCTATCAGCAGCAGGTTGATGCGATAGTTCGGGGCGCGTACAACCGTGGCTGTCGCTATCGACAATACCGCTGCCGACGCACCGAGCAATCCGTGGGAGTAGATTTGTGGAAACAGGGCGTTGCCTGTCAGATAAAATATGGCTCCGGCAAATCCTCCGGCAAAATATGCGGTTGAAAAGTCTTTTTCTGAAAAATGGTCGAGGAAGACTATTCCGAAACAGTACAGCCAAAGAAGGTTGAACAGTATGTGCCACACGTCGTAGTGGGTGAACATATACGTGATGAAAGTCCATGGGCGTTTCAAGGCTGTTATGAAATCGGGAGGCAATTCAATCCATGTGGCAAGTGGCAGATTTACGTCTGATATGTTTGCGATTAACGCTATGATGTGTACGGTAAGGAAAACGGCAGCATTAATCAGGACAAATCTCATAAGCATGGATTTGCCCATAAAAAACGTTTTTGCCCGGTTAATAATACCTGTCACCGATTACTCCTTTCTTTTTCCAGTAAAGAATCATCATTAATCCGAATATCATGCCTCCGAGATGGGCGAAATGCGCTACTCCCGACATTGTGCCGCTTATTCCGAAGAACAATTCCAGCAGACCGTAGCCTATGACTACATATTTAGCCTTTATAGGCACCGGAATGAAAAATATGTAGAGCGGTATGTTCGGGAATATCATTCCGAATGCCAATAGTATTCCGAACACCGCGCCTGACGCGCCCACAACCGAAGTATTGATTAGAGCGTTGAGCTCAGCCATATTCGGGTTGACGAAATTCAAACCTTGTTCCAACGCGCCCGCTCCTTCGGTGTATACGGCAGAAATCATTTCCGGGCTGAGTAGCTTTTCTACTGAATTGATTTCAAGATAAATCACGAGCATCTGAATCAAGGCCGCGCCTATTCCGGTAGAGATGTAATAGAACAGGTAGCGTTTCCTTCCGAATACTTGTTCCAACAGACCGCCGAACATATAGAGCGAGAACATATTGAAGAATATATGCGCTATCCCTCGGTTGTCGTGCATGAACATATATGTGATGAACTGCGCCGGGTTGAAATCCGGCGATTTGACATAATGCAGCCCCAAATATTTGTCGAGGTCGAAGCCTTGTGTGTGGAGCAGAAGGCTTGAAATGCCCCAGACGAGCACATTTATTAATAATAAATGCTTTGTGACTGGCGGAGTTTGGCGGCAAACCAATTCACTGCAATAGCGTTGGCTTCGGGCTGT
>URQP01000135.1 GCA_900550025.1 uncultured Porphyromonadaceae bacterium
TAGAGCCGTTCTTGTGGCAGATTACGAGCACCGTGGTCTGCATGGGCTTCTCCACATAGCGCTCCAGGCGCTCCCAGTTCTTTATGTTCTGCGCCTCTTTCACGATTACCACCTGCCTTTCGGCCATCATCGGGTAGCGGCGGCATGCCAATGCCACGTCGGCCATCCGCGTGTCGCTGGCGTAGTATACGCTGAGGTTGAAGTCCTTCTCCTCTTCGGTCAAGGCGTTGTCGATTATCATTTCCGACAGCTTGTCTACATAGAAAGGCTCTTCGCCAGACAATACGTATATGGGGAAGAATTCTTTTTTCTTTATGGATAGTTCTATTTGCTGGCGTGTCAGTGCCTCCGTCTTTGCCATAAATTTTGCCGGTTGGTTATTTTGTGGTAAATTTACAAAATCAGCAAGAAAAAACAGGAGTAGATGAAAATAAAATTTCCGGAATATGCGTTTAATGTCCGCGAATCGGAGACTGGAACGGTTATATTCGACAGGTTGCGAAAAAAATATGTAGCATTGACACCGGAGGAGGCGGTGCGTCAGAATTTCGTGGAATATCTCATAGCTGAAAAGGGCTATCCGGCCGGATTGATGGGCAATGAGGTGGCAATCGTGCAGAATGGGATAAAGCGGCGTTGCGACACCGTGGTGTTCGACCGCAAGGGCGACCCGCTGATGATTGTGGAGTATAAATCGCAGAAAGTCAGGATAACGCAGGAGGTTTTCAACCAAATTTACCGCTACAACCTTGTGTTGAAAGTGGAATGGATGGTTGTAACCAACGGTGACGATGTGTATTGTTGCCGGGTGGATTATGCCGGGCGCAAGACCGTGTTTGTCGACGGCGTGCCTGAATACTCAGCCATCACCGTCCCCGCCGGACAGTGATGGCCGAGTTTGTCAATAGGCTGTTTGATAATGTGTTGGCATAGCAAGCTTTCAATTCTTATTATTTATTCGCCGGGTTGAACTGACTGTCGTAGCCGAGCAGATATTTCGCCATTGCCGGGTCGTTGAAGTCGGCGGCAAGCGGTTTGCCTGTGTCCATCCGCCTGATAGCTTCTCGCTCCGTTTCTGTCAACTCAAAATCGTCTATGGCGAGGTTGCTTGCCATACGTTCAGGCTTGGTGGATTGCGGTATCACGATTATGCCCTCGTCCGTAAGAAACTTCAAGCAAACTTGGGCAATGTCCTTTCCATATTTCTCGCCGATGGATTTTAGTGTGCCGTTAGTGAACAATCCGTTCATCCCCCGCGCCAACGGACTCCAAGCCATGACGTGTGTGCCGTATTCTTTAACTATTTCCCGCATTTTCACTTGTTGTGAGAATACGTGCGTCTCCAACTGTACTACTGCCGGCTTGATTTCCATATTTTCAGCCAAATCAACGAAACGCGCGTCGTAGAAATTGCTTAGGCCGATAGCGCGTACTTTTCCATTCTTATAGGCTTTTTCCATAGTCCGGTAGGTTCCGTAATAGTCGCCGAATGGCTGGTGTATGAGCAATAAGTCGATGTAGTCCGTTCTCAGCTTGCTTAGCGACTCGTCGATGCTGCGCGCCGCTTTTTCTTCGCCCGCATTGCTAATCCATACTTTTGTTGTAAGAAATATTTCATCACGTGGAATCCCGCTTTTGCTCACAGCCTCACCTACGCCTTCCTCGTTGTAATAAGCTTGCGCCGTGTCGATAGAGCGGTAGCCAGCCTTCAGGGCTTCCGAAACATATTTACAGCAATCTTCTGGAGCTATTTGCCATACTCCGTAGCCAATCATCGGCATTTCAATTCCGTTGTTTAGTTTTACAGTTTTCATATCAGTCGTGAATTTTATGAGTTCCTATATATTTTGTGGTCGTTAAATCCATATCATCATAAATTGGGCTTTTCCCGGTTTCAAGCCCGGCGATGGCATCCATCTCTTTTTCCGTAAGCGTAAAGTCAAGGATGTTGAAATTCTCTATCATACGTTCCTTGTGTACTGTCTTGGGAATGACTACTACATTGCGCTGGTTCAGCCAGCGGAGAACTACCTGCCCTACCGTTCGCCCATGCTTTTCGGCAATTGCTTTCAGTACGGGATTGTTCCAAATGTCATTCTGTCCTTCGGCAAACGGTGCCCAAGCTTCATGCTGGATAGCCTCTTTCTGCAAGAACGCGTTGGCGGCTTGCTGCTGGAAAAACGGATGTGTCTCAAGCTGGTTGACGGTTGGCTTCACCTCGTTGTGCAGGAAAAGGTCTTGCAGGCGTTCATTGGAGAAACTTGTCACGCCTATGGCACGGATAAGCCCTTCTTTATAAAGCCGCTCGCAGGCTCTCCATGCGGCATAATAGTTGCCGTAGGGCTTGTGCAGCAGGTAGAGGTCAATATAGTCAAGTCCGAGCAATTTCAATGACTTGTCGAAGGCATGGAGCGCATCTTCATATTCATAGTCCTGCACCCACAGTTTTGTGGTGATGAAAAGTTCCTCACGCTTCAGCCCGCTATGACGGATGGTATTGCCTACCTGTTCTTCATTGAAATAGGAGGCCGCCGTATCTATCATCCTGTAGCCGACTTCCAAAGCCTCGCTTACCACTTTTTCCGTTTCGTTTGCCGGAATCTGGAAAACGCCGAAGCCGATGGCGGGCATCATCACACCGTTGTTTAATTTTACTTCTTTCATATTGTTTGTTATTTTTGACACAGGCAAAAATATGATGCAATAGTTGTTTGGTTGTTATCTGAATCGTGAAGATATTTTCACTTTTCGTGGATTGTACGTATTTTTGCGGCAAAACATCTGTAGGATATGGAGGCGGTGAATGATGACTTTAAAGGCATCTTATTTGTCAATGGTATTGATGATTATGATTTTATGGTGTACTCCGGGCAAGTGCTGCATATATTATGCACGGCGGGGAGTATGAGTTTCATTTTTCAGGATGTGAGGTACAACATCCTGCCGGGTGATTATGTGATATTTCCAAACGTATCCCTTGCTTCAGGATTTTCAGAATCTCAGGATTTCAAGGCAATCGTAATGGTGCTGTCAGAAGCGTTTGTAACGTCGCTGGCATTGAAAAGCAATTATGGGATAATCGGCCATTTGTCGTTATTGCAGAATCCTGTCATGAAGCTGTCTGATTATGATTTCCGGAAATGCCGGGAGGATATGGAGCGTTTGCGTGAGAGATGCGGCGATAAGGGGCATCATTTCCGGGAGGAGATGCTGGGGCATTTGCTGATGGCGCATATCCTTGACTTGTACGACATACACGCCCGCGGACAAGCTTGGCAGCAAGTGCCTGAGCGCGCGCAACAGCTTCTCCGCCGTTTCATAGGTATGCTTTATGACGGAGAGTTCATCCGGAACAGGGATTTGCGGTATTATGCGTCGCAATTGTGTGTTACTCCTCATTATTTGTCGGAGATTTGCAAGAGTGTAAGCAATCACCCGGCATCTTATTGGATTGACCGTTTCACGGTACACGAAATAGCCCGGTTGCTCCGTCAGAAAGAAATACCGTTGACTGAGATTGCCGACCGGATGAATTTTTCTTCACTGTCGTATTTCAGCCGTTATGTGCAGAAGCGTATAGGTATGCCGCCGGGCAGATACCGCGGTAATATTGCGGATTAAATATTTTTTCCGTAAGTTTGTACTACAAAATAAACAGATTTGTATGTTGTCTAAATATAAGATAATGTGGGCGTTGTCGCTGTCATCCCTTTTTTATGGCGGGGCCTCTGCAGCCGATTTGACGTTTTCGGGTAATGGGCGCGATGTTGTCAGTGTAACGCCGGAGGCTTCTACTGGATTGGAGAAAATCTATGTGGCTTACGATTTGATTGGCGTTGATTTGTCATACACTTCTACCGGCGGTAATGTGGAATGGTACCGGTTCGACCAGTCCGGCGGTGGTTATGCCCAGAGGATAGATGGTGTGGCTTATGACGGAACGACTTCCGTGTTGCATAATCCTGAAGGTAATTGCGGGTATATCGTCAACGACAACAACCGTCAGTATTGCTTCTGGATAGTTGATTACAGCGCTTACCGGTTTTCGATAAATTCGGTGACTTTTCCGGAATTGCAGGATTGCGGCATAGCGACGATGGAAATCGACGCTGTGTGCGAGCCGATTACGTATTATACGGTTAATGGCGTGCCGGAAGAACTCGACAGGCAGATAAGCGTTGCATACAATACCCTCGAATGGGATTCGGAAAATTTGATGTATAATCAGGTCGAGGCTTCGGAAAGTTATGAGAATCTTTCCGGCCGCTTGGCGTTGCCGGCTCCGCTGTGCAATACGGCGTTCACGATTTCCGGCGACCGTTTCCTGCGTGAGTGGGGAGAGGAGAAAGTGTTTGTCAGCGACACCTACGAGACAGTCTCGATAGAAGTTCAGGCCACTGCCACACAGGCATTGCGCGAAAACGACAACGAGCAGAAAGACGAGTCGGAGTCGTTGGGCGGCTCTGCTCCTGCCGAGATAGAGTTTCAGGCTTATTACACGGACGCGGTAGAGCATAAAGAATGGGTGTTCTCGCGCGACGCGGAGTTCTCTGAAATCGAATTGCGTTTGAATGAGGACAATGTGGTTCATACGTTTCAAGAAAACGGCACGTTCTATGTGAAATTCGTCGGGAGCAATATGGACGGCACGTGCGAGGCCGAGAGCGAAGTTTTTCAGGTTGCCATAGGTGAATCGCGGCTGGAGTGCCCGAACGCTTTTTCTCCGAACGCCACGGAAGGAATCAATGACGAGTGGAAAGTGTCGTATAAGTCGATTGTCTCTTTTTCGTGCTGGATATTCGACAGGTACGGTAACCAGATGTGCTCGTTCACCGACCCTGCCATGGGCTGGGACGGAAAGTACAAGGGCAAATTCGTGAAGCCGGGCGTCTACTATTATGTGATAGAGGCGCGGG
>URQP01000136.1 GCA_900550025.1 uncultured Porphyromonadaceae bacterium
GTGTCCTCCCCTGTTCACGGAGCTTCAGCGGAGTTAATAGGGGAGGTGTCCCGGCGGGACGGAGGGGTTGACTCATTCACCGCAAAGCGGTGAAAACAGACAGCGTGGGGATTTCACTGCCCGGCAGTGATTGGGAAACCCCCTCGGCACTCCGTGCCACTCCCCCTATTTGCTGCGCGTGGCTCCGCAAACAGAGGGAGACACCCTGATGCCACAGTCGTGGCCGGTTATGGGTCTTATTTCTCCCGCATAAAGATGTTGATTGGTGTGCCAGAGAAGTCCCACTGCTCGCGTATCTTGTTTTCGAGATAGCGGCGGTACGGCTCCTTGACCCACTGCGGCAGGTTGCAGAAAAAGACGAACGACGGGATGCGCGCCTCTTTCAGCATCGTTACGTATTTAATTTTCACGTATTTGCCTTTGTTGGCGGGCGGCGGATAGGCCGCTATGACCTCCTGCATATAGTTGTTGAGCGGGGAGGTGGCAATCTTGCGGTTGCGGTTCTCGTAGACTTTCACGGCGGTCTCAAGCACCTTGTAGATGCGCTGTTTCGTCAGTGCCGAGCCGAAGATTATCGGGAAATCGGTGAACGGCGCGAAGCGGTTGCGTATGGCGTTCTCGAACAGGCTTATGGCCTCTACGCTCTTGTTCTCCACCAAGTCCCATTTGTTGACGCACACCACCAGCCCTTTGTTGTTGCGCTGTATGAGCGAGAATATGTTCGCGTCCTGATTCTCTATGCCGCGCGTGGCGTCTATCATCAGTATGCACACGTCGGAATTCTCTATGGCGCGGATGCTGCGTATGACGGAATAGTATTCTATGTCCTCGTTCACCTTCGATTTCCTGCGTATCCCGGCGGTGTCGACAAGGTAGAAGTCGAACCCGAACTTGTTGTAGCGCGTGTAGATGCTGTCGCGCGTCGTTCCGGCTATCTCGGTCACTATGTTGCGCTCCTCGCCTATGAAGGCGTTGATTATCGACGATTTTCCGGCGTTTGGCCTTCCTACGATGGCGAAGCGCGGTATCTCCTCGATTTGTTCTTCCTGCTCTTTTTCGGGGAACCGTTTCATAATCTCGTCGAGCAGGTCGCCCGTGCCGAATCCGCTTATCGACGAGATGCAGTAGGGTTCGCCGAGCCCGAGGGCGTAGAATTCGGCGGAGGAGTATTGCCAGTCGTTGTTGTCCGACTTGTTGACGACGAGTATTACCGGCTTCTTGGCGCGGCGCAGTATGTCGGCCACTTTGTCGTCCAAATCGGTGATTCCTGTCGTCACGTCGACCATGAAGAGTATGATGTCGGCTTCCTCGATGGCGATATGCACCTGCTTGTTGATTTCGCCCTCGAATATGTCCTCGGAATTCACGACCCATCCGCCGGTGTCGACGATGGAAAATTCCTGTCCGCACCAGTCAACCTTGCCGTATTGGCGGTCGCGCGTAGTGCCGGATGTGTCGTCCACAATCGCGGTGCGAGTTTGCGTCAGACGGTTGAACAGCGTCGATTTGCCGACGTTCGGTCGTCCTACAATTGCTACTAATCTTCCCATTTCAATAATCCGTTTAAATTGTTTTTATTCGATATATCCGAACGAGCGCAGCTTGTTCTCTCGGTTGCGCCAGTCCTTTTCAACTTTCACATACATTTCGAGGAACACACGTTTCCCGAAGAATGCCTCTATGTCGCGGCGCGCGGCTATGCCCACGCGTTTCAGCTTCATTCCGCCGTGGCCGATGATTATTCCTTTTTGGCTGTCGCGCTCCACGTAAATCACCGACATTATGTGGATGGATTCCTGTTTCTCCTCGAATTTCTCCACTAATACTTCCGCCGCGTATGGCACTTCCTTGTCGTATTCCAGCAGGATTTTCTCGCGGATGATTTCGGTAACGAAAAAGCGGGCGGGCTTGTCGGTCAGCGCGTCTTTCCCGAAGTAGGGCGGCGAGTCGGGCAGCAGCTCGACGATGCGCTTCATCAGGTTCGACACGTTGAAATTCTCTTTTGCCGACATGGGGAACACCTCGGCGTTGGGGAGTATGCCTTTCCACAAGTCCATAATCTTCACAAGGTCGGCGTTGCCTTTTAGCAGGTCGATTTTGTTGATGACGAGCAGCACCGGAACTTTCTCTTTCGCCACTTTCGCGAGGAATTCGGCGTTTTTTGTCGGCGATTCCACCACGTCGGTGACGTAGAGCAGGATGTCGGCGTCGGTCAGCGCCCCTTCGGAGAAGTTGAGCATGCTTTCCTGAAGCTTATATTTGGGTTTCAGTACTCCGGGTGTGTCGGAAAACACTATCTGGTAGTCGTCGGCATTGACTATGCCGTGGATGCGGTGGCGTGTTGTCTGCGCCTTCGATGTGATAATCGACACCCTTTCGCCGACGAGGTTGTTCATCAGCGTTGATTTCCCGACGTTGGGGTTTCCTACTATGTTAACGAATCCGGCCTTGTGCATGTTGGCTTATTTTTTTATTGTGAAAGAATCCTGATATGCAGTATGCGGGATACGGTGCAAGTCGCGCGGTGTTGATTCCGCCCTTGTGCCGTGTCCCGCACGTATGAATTCAGTCTGCGCGTACCGGAATCAGATGCCCCAGATGAGGTACATCGCACCCCAAGTGAAACCAGCCCCGAACGCTGTGAGTACAATCTTGTCGCCTTTCTTGAGCTTGTCCTTGTTCTCGTCCAAGCACAGAGGTATCGAAGCCGCGCTTGTATTGCCGCGGTACTGTATGTTGACCAATACTTTCTCAGGGGCGATGCCGATGCGTCCGCCTACGGCCTCGATGATGCGCAGGTTTGCCTGATGCGGTACGAACCAGTCGATGTCGTCGACGGTCAGGCGGTTGCGTGCCATCACTTCGAGCGACGAGGTGAGCATGTCGGTCACGGCGTGCTTGTATACCGCGCGGCCTTCCTGATAGACGAAATGCTCGTGGGCGTCGATGGTGGCGTGCGATGCCGGATAGGCCGAACCGCCGGCTTTCATTACCAAGTGTGGCAATCCTTCGCCGTCGACGTGGAAAACGCCGTCGATTACACCCACATTCGGCTCTTCTGTCGGCTCGAGCAGTATGGCTGCCGCCGCGTCGCCGAACAGCGGGCAAGTGGTGCGGTCCTCGTAGTTGGTCATGCTCGACATCATTTCTGCGGCAACTACGACTACTTTCTTGTACATTCCGCTGCGCACATAGGCGGTAGCCGCCTGCAAGGCAACGATGAATCCGGCGCAAGCGGCCTGGATGTCGTAAGCATAGCAGTGGTTGAGCTCGCACTTGTGGGCTATTATGGACGCTGTCGACGGGAAACGGTAGTCGGGGTTGGAGGTGGCGCAAATCACCAAATCGATTTCGTCACGGTTTGCCCCGGTCGATTCCATCAGCCTGTCGACCGCAATTTTTCCCATATACGACGACCCTAACCCCTCGCCTTTCAGAATCCTTCTTTCCTTGATTCCTACACGTGTGGTTATCCATTCGTCGTTGGTGTCGACCATCTGCGACAGCTCGTCGTTTGTCAGCTTGTAGTCGGGCACGTAAGACGCTATGCCTGTTATTTTTGCGTTATACATATCTTTTCCCTGTCCTGTTAAACAAATATGTCCTAAATAAGGCATTTAGGACAATCTTTTTAGAGCAGAATAATCATTTTCAGGATTAAAGAGCTGCTTCTTTCTCGATAGCTACCTTTCCACGATAGTAACCGCATTCGCCGCATACTGTGTGGTAAACGTGCCATGCGCCGCAGTTAGGGCAAAGTACCAAAGTCGGCGCTACAGCCTTGTCGTGAGTTCTTCTCTTGGCTGTTCTTGTCTTAGATTGTTTTCGTTTAGGATGTGCCATTTTCTTATCTGTTTTTATTCGTTATCCAATAAATCTTTCAATGCGTCCCACCGCGGGTCGTTGCTTCCTCCTTCGCCGTCTTCCTCGCCGTTGCCGTCGGAATCCGCGCTGTGGCTGCGCAGTGTGGCAGCCATCTCCTTGTTGCATTGCCCTGCCGGATGTACGTGCCTTAACGGAATTTCCAACGCTATGGTGTCGTAAATTGTATATGCCACGTTGAGGTGGCTGTCGCTTTCCGGTATGATTAGCAGGTTGTCCTGCTCGTCATAATCGTCGCCATATTTCACGACAAGATGATATGTCGTGTCGATGGGCAGCGGCATATCGTCCAGACAGCGGTCGCAAGCCACAGCGATTTCTCCTTTTGCGGTGAAGTCGAGGGTGTAGGCGTTGCCGTCATATTTCAGGTCCAAATCCACTTTCACATTGCCCGACCGTATGTCCGCACTTTCCATATCTTTGAAAAACACGGAATCTATGGCGTACTCAAAATGGTGGTTTCCAATTGGTAAGCCTTTCAGGTTCAGCTTATATGCGGTGAATTTTCCCAAAACACGTTCCGTTAAAACGGCACAAAGGTATAAATAAATTATTGAATAATCAACATTTTACGTCTTTTTTGATTAATACTCTGCAAATCCGGGCCTCCGCTTATCCCGAATTTGCAAAAAATGCGGATATATGATTTGTGGGATTCAATGTGCTGCCGTCGACGAAGCCAGCCCCGTGGGGGCTGTTGATGCGTAACCCGCCGCCTTGGCGGTTGGCAGGTGGCGGACAAAGAAATCGGCCTCGTGGAGGTCGCGCTTGAAGCAACTGTGCCACAAGTGCGACCGCTATGCGGCCGTGTTGAGGTCAGGACTGTCCCACCCCAAGCCGCGCTCCGCCACGGCTCCGCTTGCATGGGGTTACAATTCCGGAGCCT
>URQP01000137.1 GCA_900550025.1 uncultured Porphyromonadaceae bacterium
CCCATGCCGCGGGCGCAAACAAAGAAGTCCCGGCCCCCGGACGTCACACCGCCAACATCTTCACCGGAACAATGTCACCAACCGTAGCGGCCGAATAAGCGCGTATGCAACGATGCCCGGCCACGCACACCGGCTCCTCCACGCCTCCGCGCAGCCACTCGTTGCCCTGCATCCTTGCCTTGTCGCCCGCTTCCGGCACAAACTCCGTCACGCTCCGCCTCCATCCCGGCAACATCAGTTCCACAACCCTTACGCAATCTTCCGGCAGCACGATGGTTACCGCCAAATCGCTGTCGACCGTCACCGTGCAATCGTCCGCCACATCCATCACCGGGACAAGTTCCAATGGAGCGGCAGCGAGAAGCCGCTCGTAACGGCTGTCAATCTCCGATTGCAGCACCTTGTCTATGTCGACGCCGTCATCCCTCACAAGCTCGCAACCCGTACGCGTCCTGAAAAATCCGGTACGCAACTTCCATTCCTCCAGCATCTCTTTTTCCGTATAACGCAGCATCGCGGCGTTCTGAACACTTTCTTTCATTCTTTTTTCCGCAAATCTACTGCTCCCCAAAACTGAAAGAACGCAAAAACGAGAATTTGCGCTTGATAAATCCACAGGATATGAATATCTTCGCAGCCATGAGACCTGTTTTTCTAATCGGATATATGGGATGCGGAAAGACAACGCTCGGGCGCGCGCTTTCCCGGAAGATGGGCTATGAGTTCATCGACCTCGACATATATATCGAAAACCGCTACCGTCACTCCATAAAAGAACTGTTTGCGCTTCACGGCGAAGCAGGATTCCGCAAAATCGAACGCAAAATGCTTGAAGAGATATGTGAATTTGAACGTACGGTGGTGGCTTGCGGCGGAGGCACACCGTGCCATTTCGACAACATCGCGCTGATGAACAGCAAAGGCACAACCGTATATCTCACCACTTCTGCGGAGCGCATAGCAGCACGCCTTTCACTTCCGGGAGCAAAGGCAAAACGCCCGATAATAGCTGGAAAGACCGACGGGGAACTGAAACAATTCATAGCCGACAACCTGAAAGCCCGCGAGCCATACTACTCACAAGCCTCCATCACCTTCGACTCTACCGACATCGAAACAGCCGCCGCAACCGAAGCCACCGCCGCGCTCCTCGCCGGCATACTGGCCTTCCCTGCAAACAAACGCGGAAATCACCAATAATATCTATGGTTATATACCTCTTCAATTCTCAACAGGACAAAGTCGCAATCATTGCCATCCAACAACAAATCTTTTATGGCATCGCCGCCTGAATACACGACAACTTTGCCGCCAGCTTTGACCGATATTCCGCTTAACGACCCGGCTATCATTTTCACGTTTCTATTGTTTAAAACATATTTCCTTTTCACATTCATACATACTGACCGTTGGGGCTCGACTACATATCTTACGACATCGCCCTCCACTCTTATTTCACCTGCATAAATTTCCGGCCTTATCTCGGCTCTTCCGACTTCTGACGGTATTCCATAGTACACCAATACCCATTCCGGTATGTCGTCAAGCTGTCGTGGCAAATCGTACACTTTGTGGACTATCACGCTGTCGGAAGGCAACAGCTCCTGCTTGTACCGGCATTCTACCGTCACAGGTTTATCGCACTTGTTTTCCACCGAAAAGGCGATAAATTCCGTATAGCCGCATCCTGCAAATGGCAACATTGCAACCGCGCAAACAATTTCTTTCAAGAGCTTCATAACATAACGTTTTTAAAGATTCACAACCAACTCTCCTCTTTCATCATCCTGCACGATGTCAAGTCCAACTCTTATAGTCCATGCCAATTTCCGCATATTTTCTTTCCCGCTATAAATTGTAGTGTCGGTGCCACGGACTAATATCATATTTTCGAGCATACTGTCTGTATGAAAACCGTACCAAACAGTGTTATGCAACCCCCAGTTCCAACCCATAGGCAAGCTCGAATGGGGAAACACCTCTATTATGACCTGTCTGGCACGACAAATCAGCCTCCCGACCGCCACCGCGTCCTCTATATGAATATTGTCACCGTAAGTAAGTTTCGGAGGTGTTTTGAAAATATGCTCCATCCTGAAATCATCAGGCAGACTTTTCACCCCCAAAGTATCGGTAACCGGAAGATATGACAGCATAAACGGCTCTTTATAATTCATTATTATTTTCACCGTGTCGTCACTACAGTTGTTTATCCTGACCTTGCCGGGGAACATGCAATTCTGCAATCCGCACAGCACAAATGCCACCACTACTATATATGCAATTTTTCTCATAGTCACTATTTTATTAAATTCCTCTTCCATTCCAATCGCATTCCGCACGACATAGCCTCAGAACCGTAAAATTGCAATATTTTGTCTGCGCCGTCATAAGTCGGGGTTGTTGGGGTTGATGTAAATCTTCATCCCGGAATCTATCATCCGCTGCGACGGCGGATATTCGAAATAGCCGTCAAACGCTTCCACATCCTGCAAGCTCAAGTCATAACGCGCCAATATACGGTTATTCTTACGGATGTCGTCATAGCTAATTTCTTTTATAACATTATAATCTATAACAAAACAGCATAATGTATCTGTTTTATAGTATTCATAAATATATCTATACTCATTAAATCCAAATATTAAATCTTTTTGCCTATATGGCATTGTCAAATGATATTTTTTTATATCTTGAAAAACGTCTTTTTCTTCGGACGGTATCATTGTATCCGGATATAAAACGCTTACAAACGAATAGATTGTGTCATTCGACTTGTTCTCAATAGAAATCCATACCTTATCAGGGATATGAGAGCATATACTCATACATATTGGCATCGCTATTGTGATTAAACTTAATATCATTTTCATAGCTCTAAAAGAATTTAAAATGGATAAGTTACAGGATACATTAATTCATTCCAGTCATCAACATTCTCATTTTCTTCAAAATATTTTTTAGCTTTTTGATTTGCGTCTATCTCTACCCAAAAAATATCATGAGTGCTTAAATATTTATTAATTGGTTTGCTCTTTTTTGCGTCAAATAAGCTAGGAATACCGTGGCTGATCAGATATCCCCATCCATATTTCATACTTTGCAGATAATGCCCATATTCGTGCATATACATACCGTCTTGCGTTGGGTCAAAATCGCCATTTTCGTTTATCGGCTTTGCATCTCTATCATTCATATTAATGAAACTTCCTATTGTAATGCCGTTTTGCTTCCCTCGATTCTCATCTATAACATACGTCGCCCCGCGGTAATGCTGCACGGCATCGACCTTGCCTGCCCAGTTGCGCCCCTTGGAATACGCCAAGCCGAATATTGTCTGAGGTAACTCCCACGTCCAGCGCGACACTATCTGCCCGAGCTTACCCCAGAAGTTCTTGTTCTTATCCGCAATGAACAGACCGGCATACATCCGCGCCTCGTTCTTCACGGCTTTCCATGCCGTCTTGAACGGGTTCTTGCCTTTGAACAAGCCCTTGAAGAAACCGAATATCGCCGCGAACAGGAACTCGCCGCTGTCGTCCTTGTACTGGAAAGGATTGTTCAGGGCGTAGAGGTAGCGGTTCAGGTTCTGCGTGTTGTCGGGCATCTGAACGTAGGGGTCGGGAGACAGGAAGCGTCCCAATACCGGGTCGTAAAGACGCGCGTTCATGTTGTAGAGTCCGAACCACGGAAGCCACTCGTGACCAGTGAAGCCGTGCCACAGCAGCAAGTCCGGCACTCCACTGTTTCCGTAAAGCTCCTGCGTCGCAGGGTCGCGCAGCCGCCCCCATGCGTCGTAGCTGTACTCCGCCACCAAGTTGCCCTCCGAGTCGGCTATGTGCGTCACGCTCCCCAAGTAGTCCCTGCCGATGAAGTGCAGCTCCCACACCGCCAACAGATAGCCGATATGTCCTGCCCGCGCCGTCATAAACTCCTGTAATTGTTAAACATTGCACTATCAACTTGCAAAGTGACCCCATAATAATCCCTCGACTCTTTAAGTATTAATTTTAGGGAATCTTGTGCAGAATATATAATTGTATCATTCCCAGAAGAAATAGTAATCTGATTGATCATTTCAAGAATCTCATTAAAATTCTTCCGCTCAACCTTTAGATATGCAATGAATTGCGGCCTCACCATATATGTTATGGTTTTTTGTTTAAATTCAATTTCTGACACGTCTACAGGCTTTCTTATTGTTGCCCTGCCAGACAACTCAGGAAAATCATAATACATTAAGTCGTATTTAGGAAATTGTTTTAACGGATACATCAGATAACTATCTGTATATCTCACTGTTTTATCTTTAGAAACAACCTCTTTATCATACGAAAATTCAACTTTCACCATCTCATTATCAAGATTGTTATATACTGATATTTGCATAAATTGCGGTTTGCACCCACAAACACTAATCAATAGCAAAAAAAATAGTGCCGATTCTAAATGTTTCATATCAATTATTTGTTATTAAGAACCTTTCTTTTTTGTCTTAAACACTATACTATTGTTAAAATCTTTAAATATTTTCATTATGCCATTTCTTGTAGCATAACTTACGGTATCTTCACCTTGTATCACTTTTATTTTTCTCCGTGTGGTGATAAATGTACTAACAAACCTTAAACGATTTCATCGTCCGGTA
>URQP01000138.1 GCA_900550025.1 uncultured Porphyromonadaceae bacterium
TTTACCTGAGCCGCGGGGTTCAACCCCTTCCCGGCTCCGCCGTACTTCCCCTATTAACTCCGCTCCGCTTCGTGAACAGGGGCAGACACCGTGTTATCGCGGCTGTCTCCGCAGTCCATGGCTTATGTCTGGAAAAAGCGGATGTGATTTTGAAATATTTTTACGATTTATTTGGATTTGTTAGTTGTGAATCATAAATTTGTAGTTATATCATTAGTGATTTAATAACTTAAAACCAAAATTCGTATGAGAAAAATTTACTCTTTATTGGCGATGATGGTGCTTGCGCTGGGCATTCCGGCGGTGGCGCAGGAGTCGGAGACGAACTATGTGGAGGGGTTCGACAATCTCGACACATCCAACCACGAGTTTGCCCCGAAAGGCTGGGGACATATCGTGGAAAATTATGATGACTGGTATTCCGGTGAGACTTATTATGTGGAGTACTCCAACCCGCAATCGGGAGGGGTGGACGATGGCGCTTATCTTAGCATCGGTTCGCAGCAATTAGGCTCCGGGTGGGATACGGAAACCGTTGACGACATACTGGTCACTCCCGCAGTTTCCGGCAATGTCAGCCTGTATGTCAAGCTGGAAAAAATGGGAGGTTCTATAAAGTTCTACACCTGCACGAAGCAAGGCAACAGTTTTACGAAAGGTGCTGAATATTCTGTCACTCTTCCGGAGCTGTCGGAAGAGGCTTGGACGCAGGTGACTTTTTCGGTTCCGGAAGGGACATATCTTGGCATACGCGGAGAGAATGTGGGAATCGACAATTTTAAGGCCGACAATGCTACGATAGTACTCAGAAGGGAACTGACAATCGAGAATGTGACGTTGGTTTCAGATGATGAGATTGATGCCGATGAATCGGGCAATGTGACGTTGACGTTCACCGTCAAGATTGCCAATACCGGCGAGGTGGATTTCAAGCCGGGTGATGAGAATTACTCTGTAAGTATTGTCAATCAAAGTCAAGGCAATGCGGTTGTTGGTACACAAGCTATCGATTTCCCGCTTGCAGCAGGAGAGTCGAGCGAAGTGTTTGAAGTGTCGGCTACTGTGCCAGTCACGGAGGAAGCATACGACCGTTACGACGTGATGGAAAACATTGGCGGAACAACTAAATTCGGGGCTTGGGTGACTCTGTATCCGAACAAACCGGATTTCTTCCTGAGCTTCAAGGACGAAGCTGAAGTGCTTGAGCCGGGTACGGAAGTGCAGTTCGGACTGTCGCAGACCGATGTGACAAAGGGCTTCCGTTTGCGCAACAATTCTGGCGGAGCTCCGGCTACCATTACAGAAATCACGTTGCCTAAAGGCTTCTCTTCTAAGATTACTGATGAGAGCGGAGCTGAAAAGAAGCTTCCGGCTGTAATACCCGCACACGATGAGTTGGAATTGACTGTTACGATGCTTTCCGAAGTGCCGGGCAGCAAGAGCGGAGATATGGTCATAAAAGCTGAGGGATATGAGGAGGATTTCGTGTTCCCGGTTTCCGGACAGATTGTCGACCCTTCGAAACTGTATGTCAATTTCGAGGACAATAAATTCCCAGTGGGAACGTATGTGGAAGGCGACACTTGGTCAATTTCAAATTTCCCGTCAGAAGCGGGATTGGAAGGCAACAGATACTGCGCGGAGAACAGCAATTCTACAGATTTGAAAAAACTAGTGTTGCCTAAGGTGCGTGTCGCTGCGGGCGAAACGATGGTGTTCAATGCGGCGAGACGTGCGAACGGTTCTGTTGTCAATGTATATTATTCTTCCGACCGTTCAGACTGGCATCTGGTACGCTCGCTTTCTACTGATTCGGAAGCTGCCGAAGAAGATTTGCTTCCGGATACGAAGGTGGGTACATCATCCTATGACAGTTATGCTTTCAAGCAGTACACCATCGACAATATTCCGGAAGGTGACTGGTACATAGCATTCGAGGCCGGTTACGCTCGTATCGACGACATTATGGGCTACACGTTGCTCGAAATACCGGCTGCCGATTTGGTGGTCGATTGCAAATTCCCGGAAACGGCGACTGTCAACTATGATTACAAAGTGGCATTGGATATCCAGAATATAGGAAATCCGATTGAAGAAGGACAGCTTACGGCTAAGTTCTATCTTGAAGAGAATGTGGTGAAGGAAGTTCCTGTGCCGGCAATAGCTACAAGGGAGACGGCTGCCGTAGATGTTGTCTATACTCCGCGCAAGGCCGGGCAGTACAACATAAAGGTGACTATCGAGGGTCTGGATTGCACTTTCTCGAAGGAAAGCCAGATGGCAGTGGCGCAGGAGACTCCGGTGGCATCCATACAGGTAGGAGAATCGACAACCGATAGTGGAAACGTACCGTTGTGTCTGAATTACAAGAACAGTGAAACAGAGACAATCTATACTAAGGATTTGATTGATCTTCCGGCAGGAGCGATGATTCATAAGATAGTGTTCCGCGGGTATAACGAAAGTGCGGTTCTCGCTACCCATGTCAGCGCGTGGATTGAGAACACCACTGACGGAGTGTTTGACGGAGCGCCGGAGACATCATATTCTGTTCCGGTTGACGGAATGACACAGATATATGACGGTGACTATACTTTTGAATTGAAAGGCGAGTCGGATAATCTGGTCGATATGCTTGTGTTCGAGCTGGAAGAGCCTTTTGAATATACAGGAGAGAATCTCCGTGTAGTGGTAAGGTCATCTGCCGATTCTTACAATATGATTTATTTCGATGCCGACAACAATGTTGGTGACGCTTCAATCATGCGCCGTACAGACAGCGGTGTTTTGGCAGAGCAAAGCTGGTCGCTTCAGTCGGCAATGCCGGTTATGACCTTGCAAGTCGAGAAAGAATTGACAGTACTCAGCGGCAAGGTCGTTTCTTCTAAAGACCAGTCGGCAATCGAGGGCGCTCAGGTGAAATTGGTTTCCGGCAATGTGGAATACAGCGGTGTTACTGATGGCGAGGGAGAATACAGCATCGGCGTATATCAGGACACTAAAGAGTACATTGTAATAGCTGAGAAAGAGGGCTATTTCAGGTATGAGGGACAGATTTCGTTCCCGGAAGGAAGCACCACTAAGAACATCTCGATGGATGTGGCTACCGGATTCCGTCTCGTTTCTGCCAATGTCCCGGCTACTGCAATGGTCAACCATGCTTACACGGCTACTGTAGTAATCGAGAACGGTGTGGAGAAAGCGCCGGGCAGCTATACGGCTGAATTATATGTAGGCGGTGAGGTGGTGGCTTCCGACAATGAGGCTACTCTTGCCACGAGCAAGAACCATACGTTCACTTTCAGCTACACCCCGCATGCCGACGGCACACACCCGGCTTACGTGAAGCTGACAAGCGACTACGGCACAACGCAGAGCAAAGAAGTGCAGCTCGTAGTGGCCAAGGAAAGCGCCGAAGCGATAGTTCAAGTAGGCGAGGTTGTGGAAGTGACGGATGATGCCGGCCCGATAGAAACATTCAGACGTTTCAGCCGTGGCGAGATGATTTATACGAAAGACCTCATTGGCTTGGCAGAAGGGTCGAAAATTATTTCCTTGCAGTTCAAGGGATATCTCACCCCAAGAGCTGCAGCCGATAATGTGACTTTGCGTGTATGGATTGCGAATGAGAGCGGCTTAGAATTGAAAGGTAGCTACGTTGCAGGAATGACACAGATTTACGATGGCATATTCGATACCTCACAAGATCCCGGAACGGAAGAAGAACCGGTTGCCCTCATCAATATCACCATACCTGACGGATTCGTCTATACCGGCGAGAATATCCGTATAGTTGCCGAAGCTGAAGGTGCGACTACCGGTGATTGGTTGTACTCTTATTTCGAGGCTACCGACGTGATGGGCTATGCGCAAAGGAAGAGTTCTGATAGAGTAAGCGGCATTGACGGACTGGAAGAAGATGCAGAATGGACGGCAACGGCTTTGCCGGTGGTTTATTTAGGCATCGTCCCGTCGAGGAGTGTCAGCGGTGTGGTTACCGATTCCGAGACTAACCTCCCGGTAGAGGGCGCGGCTGTGACTTTGCGCTCGGGCGAGGTTGAGTATTATGCTGTTACCGATGTTGACGGCTCTTATAGCGTGGATGTAATCCAGTACTCGCTTGATTATGAAATGACGGTAGAGGCAGAAGGCTATAAACCGTATGTAGAGGCTGTTTCGTTTGCCGACGGTGACGTTGCCGATAAGGACGTGGCTCTTGTGAAGGACGATGGCAGCGGTGTGGATTCTATCGGCATCGAGGGCTTCAAGGCATACGGCGGAAGCGGATGCATCGTGGTTGAGACCGAAGCCGACACTCAGGTTTATGTTTACAACACGGTAGGCTCGCTTGTACGCAGCGTAGAGGCTGTCGCAGGAAAGACCCGCATCGACGGCATCGGAGCTGGCTTATACATTGTCAATGGCGTGAAAGTGATAGTAAGGTAGCCCGCTACCTTCCCTGATATGGAAAAGGCTTGCAGACAATCGCTGCAAGCCTTTTTTTGTCATTGGTGTCCGCTAAAAATGAGGGCGTATGTGAGACTCTGTTTACCCCTGAACCGATCGTTAGATGTTTGACAGGCTGCCTGAAGTGTCCTCCCCTGTTCACGGAGCTTCAGCGGAGTTAATAGGGGAGGTGTCCCGGC
>URQP01000139.1 GCA_900550025.1 uncultured Porphyromonadaceae bacterium
TGGGCCGGGCTGCCGCCGGCTGCGATGACGCCGAGCTGGCAGGCAGCCGAGATGAGCGCGCCCGTTTTGCGCGACTGGATGGCGAGGACCTCCTCCTCCGTGCAGACGCGGTGCTCGGCCTCCATGTCCAGCACCTGCCCGCCGACCATACCGAGCTCGCCCGCGCACAGCGAGAGCACCCGCGTGGCCTTGACGACGCGGGACGCGGGCAGCGGGGCTGCGGCAAGATGGCCGAATGCAGCCGTCAGCAGGGCGTCGCCCGCCAGAACGGCCGTCGCCCCGCCGTAGAACAGAAGGCAGTTGCCGGGCAGGTAGGAGCATAGTATGTCGAACCGGAAATTGTTCATACGGCAATACACTACTGTTCCGGCGAAGACTAATGCAGCTATTATCAGTATTTTGCGATTTATGCCGATGTTTGTCAGCTCCTTTGATTTCATATACCTGCCGAGGGCGAAGAAAGGCATCGCATAAAGTGATTGCCGCAGGTCCAAAGGCAACTCGATTTTATAGTAATAGAATATTAGACCGATGGCAAAGGTCGTGGCGAGCAGCAGTGTCTTGCGTTTTATCAGGCAGTCGAGCAGATAGTAGATGACACTGATATTGAACAGCGCGATGAGGAACCATGCCGGGCCTACTACGGCCGAGGGAAACCATAGGGATAGGCGGTGTATGGGCTTTTCCCAAGCTCCGCCTTGCAGATGGAATAGCAGGGAGAAAGCGGCTGTGTAGAGCAGGAACGGGACGATGAGCGATTTGAACCGCCGGGGGATGAAGTCTCTACGGTTTTTGTAGAACATCCCTGACAGGAAAAAGAACAGCGGCATATGGAAAATGTAGATTTCCATATCGAAATATCCACGCAGGTGCGCCCATATAACGCAGATTATGCCGATGCCTTTCAGCACGTCTATCCTTAGGTCCCGGTTTTTCTCCATATCGTGTGGAAAATTGCGCAAAGGTAGTAGAAAAAAGTATTATTGCAAAAAAATCCGGCAACAGCGGGTGTTGTTGCCGGACCGGTTACAGTGATTGTAAATGGGCTTTTGCCGAAATAGCAAAACAGTAATGAATCAGCCCATTTTTCCGGTGAGATATGCCCGTGTGCGTTCGTCCACGGGGCTTTCAAACATTTTCTTGGTGTCGTCGTATTCTATGAGTTCTCCGAGGAACATGAACATCGAGCGGTCGGAGATTCGCATTGCCTGCGACATATTGTGTGTCACGATTAGTATCGTCACTTCTTCTTTCAGTTTCACGAGAAGTTCCTCGATGTGCTTTGTAGCGATGGGGTCGAGCGCCGATGTCGGCTCGTCCATCAGCAGGATGTCGGGCTGCAATGCGAGCGAGCGGGCGATGCAGAGGCGTTGCTGCTGGCCTCCGGAAAGGAACGTTCCGCGCTTTGTGAGCGAGTCTTTCACTTCGTCCCAAAGCATTACGTTGCGCAGGTTGCGTTCCACGATTTCATCTTTCTGGCTGCGCGACAGGCGGATTCCGTTGAGGATATATCCGGCAAGCACGTTGTCGTAGATGTTCATCGTAGGGAACGGGTTAGGGCGTTGGAACACCATGCCGATATGGCGGCGTTCCTCCATGGGTTGCATCAGCAGCACGTTCTCGCCGTTGAGCAGTATCTCTCCGGTCACGCGGATGTTGCGGTAAAGCTCGTGCATGCGGTTGATGGCGCGCAGCAATGTGCTTTTTCCGCATCCTGAGGGACCCATTATTGCTGTGATGCTGTTGCGCTCGATGTCGGCCGTTACATGTTTCACGGCCATCGTGCTGCTTGTGTATGAAATACATACATCCTTTATCTGGAGTATGGGATTGATTATATCTTCCATTTTTTTGCGATTCTTTTAGCTAATAAGTTAAGACAAAGTACGAAAGTCAGGAGGAACAGCGACGCTCCCCAAATGAGGCTTTGCAGATTCGGGTCGTTGAAGAATTCCCAAATCAGCAGCGGCACGGCCGACATCGGTTTTTCGATGTTGTAGCTTATGGCCGACGCGCCGAGGGCGGTGAACATCAATGGGGCTGTTTCGCCTACCACACGCGATATGGCAAGCAGGATGCCAGTGAAGATACTGCCGAATGCCGACGGCAACATCACTTTAAGCATTACCCGCCAATAGCTTCCTCCCAGCGCGAGCCCGGCTTCCTTGAGCGTCTCCGGCAATATCTTCATAGTCTCTTCCGTCGAGCGGATGATGAGCGGAAGCATCATTATGAACAACGCCACGCTTCCGGCTATCGCGGAATAGCCTTTCATAGGGACAACGACCCAAATGTAGGTGATGATGCCTATGATGATTGACGGTGTGCCTTGCAGCAGGTCGGTAAGGTAGCTGACGCATATCGAGAACCAGTTTTTCTTGTATTCCGCGAGGCAGACGCCGCACAGGATTCCCACCGGTATCGCTACGACGGCGGCAAGCAGAAGCATGATGAATGTGCCGATTATGCCGTTTGCTATTCCTCCCGGCATCGGCTCGCCGGCTGATGCGGCCATTAGTGCCTCGTAGGCATTCGGAGTGGCTTCCGACAGGAATGTCCAGTTCAACTGTTTCCATCCTTTTATGAGCACTTCACCGAGGATAGCCAATAATGGAATGGCTGTCAGTCCGGAAAGCACGCATACGGTGATGTAGAGCAGTTTGTCCTTGAATATCCGTAATCGAATAGTATCGTTGAATTTCATAGAAATGTCTGATTTAAAACGTTTAGACGTGTTGCGCGCGGCGGATAAGTATCTTGCCTATCATATTTATCACGGCCGTAATCAGGAACAGCAGCAGCCCGATGGCAATCAGCGACGACAGTTTCAGACCGTCGGCCTCGCCGAACTGGTTGGCGATGATACTTGCCATGGTGTTGCCCGTTGTCCGCAGCGTGTCGGGTATCTGGTTCGTGTTTCCGATGAGCATCGTGACGGTCATTGTTTCTCCCAAAGCCCTTCCGATTGCAAGAATGTAGGAAGAGAATATACCGGAACCGGCCATCGGGAACACGACACGCTTTATCACTTCCGCGCGTGTCGCCCCCATTGCGTATGCGCCTTCTTTCAGGTCGGACGGAACCATCTTTATGAATTCCGAGCTAAGCGATGCGGCGTATGGCACAATCATAATCGACAGCACGAATGATGCCGTCAATATGCCCGAGCCTTGCGGCGAGAGGTCGAGGTGCATGAACACGTGCCGCAGCGCATAGAATCCCCACAATCCGTAGATGATGGAAGGGATACCGGCAAGCAGGTCGGTTATGGTACTTAGAATCGTTGCGATTTTCCGTCCCTTGAAGTATTCGCCGGTAAAAAGCGCTACCGGCAGGGAGAACGGGATGCACATTATCAGTGCCAGAATGGTGGTGAGGAGTGTGCCGGTGATGAACGGCAGGGCTCCGTAGCTTTCCTTACCTTCAGTCGTCACCCAGTCGTCGGAGAAGATGAAATGCCAGAATCCGAAATGTTCGAATGCTCCTGAAGCATCGACGGTGAGCGAGTAGATTATCCCACCGCCGATGAGGGGTATGACGATTGCAGATAAGATTAGCAGCAGTTTGAAAATCTTGTCCTGCATAGACTTTTATTTAGTTCGTGAAATGTGTTCTCAGCCGGGTATTCTATTTTATTACCGGCTGGCCGTCGTAGGTTACGGTCTTCAGGTTCTGAAGGCTAAGTTCTACGGCTTTTTTTGGAAGCGGGGCGTAGTGTACGGTGGCTGTCGTGCTTTGCACGCTGTCGCTGAGCATGTATTGCATCAGTGCCACGGTCGCTTGTGCCTGCGCGAGGCTTCTGTCGGAATAGTTCTGTTCCTTGTAGATGAGCAGCCAAGTGAAGCAGCTGATAGGATATGCTCCTTCTGTCGCCGCGTCGGTTATCGAGCAGCGTGTGTCCTGCGGTATGTCGCCGGCCGCTGCCGAGATGCTTTCCGTCGACGGTTTGATTAGCTCGCCGCGTTTGTTGTATACGCTTGCATAGTTGAGTTTCTGTGCGAAAGCGTATTCAGAACCTATGTAACCTAAAGAGTAGGGGGTCTGCGATATGATTCCGGCCACGCCCGGGTTGCCTTTGGCGGCCTGTCCCACAGGGAAATCGACTGTCTTGCCCGAACCGTAGGTGTTTTTCCAGTTTTCGCTGACCTTTGTCAGATAGTCGGTGAACACGAATGTCGTGCCGCTGCCGTCGGAACGGAACACGAGGATTATGTCCTTTGCCGGGAGTGTCACGTCAGGGTTGATTTCCTGAAGTCGCTTGTCGTTCCATTTGGTAATCTTCCCCGCATAGATGTCGGCAATCACTTCCCCCGAAAGGTTCAGCGATGCCACGCCCGGTATGTTGTATGCCATGACAACCGCGCCCATGCAGGTCGGGATGTGTACCACCGGTTTCATTTCTTTCATTTCGTCGTCGCTCAAGAAAGCGTCGCTTCCGGCGAAATCCACGATGCCGTCTTTCAGGTTGCGTACACCGCCGCCGCTGCCTATGCCTCCGTAGGATACCTTGTCGGCGTGCGAGTCACCGTAAGCCTTGAACGACATTGTGTAGAATGGCAATGGGAATGTGGCTCCCGCGCCTGTCAAATCGACGGCTTCACGGCCGTCCGCATTTTTCTTTTGCCC
>URQP01000140.1 GCA_900550025.1 uncultured Porphyromonadaceae bacterium
CAAGAGGATAGAAGGGGAACATGTGTTCTTCCATCCATTTGTTGGCTTTCTCCGGAGTCATTTTCCAGCCGGAATTACAAGTACTCACAATCTCCACGATTGAAGTGCCCTTCTTGTCAATGCTGTTCTGGAAAGCCTTCTTTATAGCGGCCTTAGTCTTGCGCACGGCAGCCGGAGTATGCACGCTCTGGCGCGTCACGTAGCACGTGCCGTCAAGACGCGCGAGCAAATCGGTAATCGCGAGAGGATAGCCGTTCAAATCCACACGGCGGCCGTATGGCGTAGTCGCGGTTTTCATGCCGATGAGCGTTGTCGGGGCCATCTGTCCGCCGGTCATACCGTAAATTGCGTTGTTGATGAATATTATCGTGATATTCTCCCCACGGTTCGCGGCATGGATTGTCTCGCAAGTGCCTATCGCGGCCAAATCGCCGTCGCCTTGGTAAGTAAACACCAGATTCTCAGGATAAAGGCGGCTTATTGCCGTGGCGAGCGCGGGAGCACGCCCATGGGCGGCCTCTACCCAGTCTATGTCGATATAGTTGTAGGCAAATACGGCACATCCGACGGGAGCGATACCTACGGCCTTCTCCGCCACGCCCATCTCGTCTAAAAGTTCTGCCACAATCTTATGCACCACGCCATGGCTGCAACCCGGGCAATAGTGCATGTGGTTGTCGTTCATTAACACCGGCTTCTTATACACAAGGTTTTCCGGCTTGATTATATCGTTGACATCCATAATGGAAAATTTTTCGTGATTAATGATTACTTGTTAAGAAACAGACTCTCGAACGCGTCCAATATCTCGTCGGGCGACGGAACTATGCCTCCCAGCCTTCCGAAATGCTCCACACGCACACCATTGGCGGCGGCAAGACGCACATCCTCTATCATCTGACCGGCATTCAATTCCGGGACAAGAATGCCCTTAACCTGCTTCGACAGGCGGGTCACCTCGGCTTTCGGGAACGGCCAAAGGGTTATAGGACGCAAAATACCGATTTTCAATCCGCGTTTACGGGCTATCTCCACTGCCTTTTGGCTTATCCTTGCCAGCGAGCCGAAAGCCACGATAAGATAGTCGCAGTCCTCCGTGCCGATTTCCTCGAAACGCACTTCGTTCTCCTCGATTTTCCTATAAGTGGCTTGGAAACGCTCATTGTTAACCTCCATCAACGACGGGTCGAGTTCAAGAGATGTAACCACATTCTTCTTACGCATCCCTTTGCGTCCGTTGGCAGCCCATGGGCAACGCCTGCGCACTTCCTCGTCTGTAAGACGCTTGCGTTGCGGAGGAAGAACCACCTTCTCCATCATCTGCCCTACCACACCGTCGGCAAGGATGATGGCCGGAGTGAGGTACTTGAATGCCAAATCCCATCCCAAGCCTACGAAATCGCACATTTCCTGCACCGACGACGGAGCCAGCGTTATCAGGTGGTAGTCGCCATGGCCTCCGCCCTTTGTGGCTTGGAAATAGTCGGCCTGCGACGGCTGTATCGTCCCCAGACCGGGACCGCCGCGCATCACGTTGATAATCAATGCCGGCAACTCGCTTGCCGCCATATAGGAAATGCCTTCCTGCATCAGACTTATGCCCGGGCTCGACGACGAGGTACATACAATCTTTCCGGAAGCGGCACCGCCATATACCATATTTATGGACGCGACCTCGCTCTCTGCCTGCAAGACTACCATGCCGGTGGTTTCCCACGGCTTTTGCGCCATCAGTGTCTCAAGCACTTCCGACTGGGGCGTGATAGGATAACCGAAATAGCCGTCGGCCCCGTAACGGATCATCGCCATTGCCAACGCCTCGTTCCCTTTCATCAATTTTATTTCTTCTTCCATAGAAAATCTCTTTTTTCGTTTCAACTCCATTAATCCACACGAACCTTATATACCTCTATGCAGGCATCAGGGCAAACCAGCGCACAACTTGCGCACCCGATACAGGCGGGAGCGTCTGCCATATAAGCATAGTGGTAACCACGGTTGTTCACTTCCTTCGGCTGAAGCGCAAGCGTATGGGTGGGACACGCCACCACACACAAATTACAGCCTTTGCATCTTTCCTCGTTCACTACGACGGCACCTCTTATTTTTGCCATATCCTTTCGTGTTTAATTTATTTTTATGATACAAAATTATACTAAATAATTGAAGTCCGTAACCGTTGCTTATGTTTTTACAACTATTTAATCTTTCGCACATTACGTGCTATTTTGTGTAATATTTAATGCTCAAAACCGCTTGTTTTGTGCAAACCGCTTACAGTTTTTTGCACACTTGCGACTCAACTGCGCATTTCGTCGAACGTATAGTTCAAGAAATCGATGAACGGCTTCAGCAATTTTATGTCGGAAGCTATCCCCTCTTGCCAGTTTTTCTTCGAAAAATAGCTGTCAGGAAAACTTTCCATCAGCAGATATTCTTTCATCTTTATGATTTCGCCATACGGACAGTCCTTCGGGAATCCCTTAGGCATCGTTTTCAAAGTGTCGCCTGTCAGCCCGCCGAATCTTTCGCGCAACCGTGGCTCGGCCAATATGCCGGTAAATTCCTCGATATTGTCATATATGTCGTGCCGCAAGCGGGTAAGCACCGGCTGCTCCGGAAACCACACCCCGCCCTAGAGAGCGCATCCTCCGGGCTCTATGTGAAGATAATATGCTGCATCCCAGCACTTACGCCCGCCTTTTCCGAGCACTATGCCGAAATGCGTCTTGAACGGCGACTTATCTGCCGAGAACCGTATGTCGCGGTAAATGCGGTAGACACACTCCTTAGCCTCGACACCGACAAGGCGGTCGTCGAAAGCCGAAATAAGATTTATCAATTTGTCAATCTCGCCATAGCATTCCTTGCGGATTGCCTCATATTCAGGCTTTACGGCAGCGAACCATTCGCGGTTATTATTGTCGCGCAACTCTGCTATGAACGCCAGCATCTTACTAATTCCAGTCATGAGCATTAGAAAATTTCGACATAGCGAATTTAGCGAATTTCCCGCCAATGGCAATAATCAGCCACTATGTTTTACAACAGCATTTGACAACAAAATAAAAACTATAGGTGTCCGCTAAAAAATCAGGACAATCTATAGCATATGGCAATCCGTCAAATGCCTAATGCGTTCGGGTTGAATATGAGAGTAAAATTTGCCTATTATCGGCAGAAAATGAGATTAACATATCTTATTTATTTTACTACCACACGGAAAAATATAATGCTTCAGCCCTCTTTCACAATCTGTGTAAAATCAGACCAATCTTCCACCTTATAGGCACGTATGTCACGAACCGATTTCTTGAACCAGTCAAACTTGCACAGGTCGTTGATAGCTTTATACAGATTGCTCAGGTTACCATTGACCGTGAGATAAGTACTACCTTGAATCCACTCAAAGCCGTTTTTCTTCAAGATCTCTTTGATTTCATAATAAGCGCGGTATAAGGCATACCATAATGCTCTTCGAGGCTCGAAACCGTCATATCGAAACTTATGGCAAACATACTTCCTCCTTTGCCAATTTGAACAAGTCTTCACGGCCGAAGAACACGTTACGGTCTTCTGTCTCCGCAGAAATAACAATACCCACAAATGGATTATTCTCCACCTGTATAACCGTGCCCGCCAACCACTTCTTTTGCAAAGTCAGGTCAGGTGAAATGAGTACCTTATCTCCTACCTTCATAGTGTCGATTTTTATTGTTTCATAGCACAAAGATAGCATATTTTCGCGAAAACGGATATGCCTCCTGCATTTCTTTTTATTTATTATTGGTGTCCGCTAAATTAACCGCATACAAGCGGAGCGCAGCTTGCGGTAGCACATCCACTGTATAATGACGATTTGGATTTAAAGAAACAGCGGCAATCTGCGTTTCTTTTGCAGATTGCCGCTGAAATTCTGTCTTAACATTTAGCGATTATTGTTGAGTGGCGTTACCGGAGGCATCATACTCCACCGTCTTATCCAACGTGTCGCCCGTGTAGCAATAGACGGTGCTGCCGGTGATGCTGCCGCCTGCTCCCGGATTGATGGCACTTGCTTTGCAATCTTTTCCTCTATTTCTTCTTGTTCATTGAGTACCTGCATGATTCCATACAACAGTTTTTCTTTTTCAGCCAACAACAGGCAAATGCTGTCTATGCATTCGCTGGGGTAAACAGAACTGAACTGGTAAAGCAGGGTGTCCACCTCCAGGCGTTTCGTGTGGTACAATTCTATATCTTCATCATCCCAATTTAATATGGTTTCGCCAATCAATGATAAATCAACCGCTCTTACATATATGTCATGTATATTTTGACGAAGACAAGAGATTTTGTGACTTGCCTCTTTCATCTCTTCCAATTTGTGATGTTCCTTGAACCAAATATACACAATACTGAAAATAAGAATGAGTATCAGCACATATCCTGCCGCTATCTTGGTGCGCAGGTGTCTGGTTGCTATTGTTTTCTGTTTCATGCGGGTTACCTCATTTTTTATATTATTCTTTTCTCCTTATTAAAATGCAGCCCACTGACCTTACGGTAGCGGGCTGCGGTGTCTGTATGATGTTACCGGGCACAATACTCCCGCCCGG
>URQP01000141.1 GCA_900550025.1 uncultured Porphyromonadaceae bacterium
GCTGTCCAATGCGGCCAAAGTGGTAACCTGAGAAGGTTTCAAGCCTGAGTGGAGCAACGTAATCAAGCCGGTGATGTCGGCCGGGTTGAAGATTACAACCACATGCTTTACATCCGGGCAATATGCTTTCAAGTTCTTACCGAAATCTTCGGCAATAGCGGCATTGCCTTTAAGCAAGTCTTCACGTGTCATGCCGGCTTTGCGGGCTGCACCACCTGACGAGATGACATATTTTGCATCGGTAAGCGCTTCTTTGATATCTGTGGTGAAAGTCACGTTGCAACCTTCAAAACCGCAGTGGCGCATTTCTTCTGCAACACCCTCCAAGCCCGGTCCGTAAGGATCGTAAAGGCAAAGGTTCGGGGTAAGACCCATCATAAGTACAGTCTGTGCCATGTTTGAACCAATCATACCGGCAGCGCCGACAATGGTCAATTTTTCTTCTGTAAGAAACTTCATAATCTATAAGTTTTAAAGTTGTATGAATTGTTTTTATTTTTTCGTGCAACAAAGATAAATAACAATAGTTAAAAGCGGTAATTTTTTCCGTCAAATTATGTGAATTTATATCTATTTAAATTCTTCGATTACATTAAGCATTTTTATTGTGGCTTTTATCGCAGATTCGGTTTGGTCGGCATCAAGGCCTATGGTTTTAAGCAGATGCTCTCCGTATTGCCAATGTATTGTTGTCTGTACCAATGCGTCGGTTTTTCCGCCGCGGGGAATGTTTACCGTATAGTTGGTAAGGGTGGGGAAGTCGCGGCGGCGTTGCCCGCGGTAGATTTTACGCAATGCTTTCATGAAAGCGTCGTATTGTCCGTCGCCTACAGAACTTTCCATATATTCCTTGCCGTTGATTTCGATTTTGACTACGGCCGTCGGGCGTAAGCCGCGCGCTATGGACAGCTGGTAGTTGACAAGTTTGATTTTGTCTTCGCGGTTGCCGTGCTTGACAACATCGGCCACGATGAATGGCAGGTCTTCTTGTGTGACGATTTCTTTCTTGTCGCCCAACTCGGTGATACGTTGTGCCACTTTCTGGATTTTCTCTTCGCTGAGTTCCAGCCCGAGTGCTTCGAGGTTTTTGCGGATATTGGCTTTACCGGAAAGTTTCCCAAGCGCATACTCCCTCGTCCGTCCGAACCGTTCGGGCGCTAATTTTGAGGAATAAAGATCTGCTTTGCTGTCGCCGTCCGCATGCACACCGGCGCATTGTGTGAACACATATTCTCCTATTATTGGCTTGTTTGGCGGTATGGCGACTCCGGAATATGACTCTACAATGCCGCTTACGCGGTTGATTTTTGTTTCGTCGATGCCTGTCGAAAGATGCAGCATATCGTGTATTACGGCTATTGCACTTGAAAGAGGGGCGTTGCCTGCTCTTTCCCCGAGGCCGTTGATTGTGCAATGCACTCCGGACGCGCCGACTTTCAATGCAGCGAACAGGTTGGATATGGCGAGGTCGTAGTCGTTGTGGGCATGGAAGTCGAACCTCAATTCCGGATAGGTCTTAATCATTTTCTTCACGTAATCGAAAGTGTCGTATGGGTCGAGCACTCCCAAAGTGTCGGGAAGCATGAATCGTCCTACCGGTTCTTCCCGAAGTGAGTCCATCAGCCGGAACACATATCCTTGAGAGTCTTTCATACCGTTGGACCAATCCTCCAAATATAGATTGACCTCGAGTCCTTTGCTCCGGGCGTCGGCTATCGCCTCTTTCACGTCAGCTATGTGCGCTTCCGGCGATTTTCCCAATTGTATGCGGCAATGCCGCTCGCTTCCTTTGCACAGCAAATTGATTTTTTTCGCGCCGGCATCGCGTACCCAACTGTTCGATTGCCCGCCGTCGATGAATCCCAACACCTCTGCTTTGTCGAGATGTTCGTTTTGTTTGGCCCATTCGCAAATGCGCTTCACGGTTTCGAATTCGCCGGAAGAGACTCTTGCCGATGCCACCTCCACACGGGGAATATGCAATTCTTCTACTAAGAGACGGAAAATGCTGAGCTTTTCGCTGCGTGTGAAACTGACACCTGTAGTCTGTTCGCCGTCGCGCAGCGTGGTGTCCATTATTTCTATTACAGGCAATCTCATATCGGATATGTGTTTTCGCTCTGCAAAATTAAACGATTATTGCGATTCCGGCAAAATAAAAGCAGGATGCGCCTGTATTGCGCATCCTGCTTTTATTCAGATTTACGCCTTATCTTTTGATTACGCGTACAGCTTCTCCGTTGTTGATTCTTACGAAGTAGATGCCTGACGCAAGTCCGCGGACATTGATTGTGGCGTTATTGCCGTTTACGCTGTATTCTGCGTTTACGGCCGCGCCGTTCATATTGTAGACTGCTATGGCTGTTATTGGCTCGGAAGTTTCAACATTCACGACATCGGTAGCCGGATTCGGATAAACAACTACCTTGTTGCTTTCAGCCACATTCTCCTCAACGGAGGAGAGTTTTGCCATGAATGTGGTTGTTGCCGGAGTGACACCTTTGTTTTCATCTGTCGGCAATGACCATACTTGGAACTCGTTTTCTGCGGCAAGATACAAGTTATTTGCGCGGTCGAACGCCATCGAGCGTATTCTTCCGTCGCCTACTGCGAATGAGTAGAGGAACGAAAGTGCCGGTGTGTTCTCATTCCAAGTCAGTTCGTAGACATTCACTCCCTGCAATTCATTTACGACAGCGAGCATATTGTTGTCGCAGTTGATGGCAAAACCGCCGCCGTCGCATCCGTTCAAATCCAAATTGTTGGATGTACCGGAGTTGTACAGGATATTGCCGTCGTTGTCGGCATAGAGCAATGCCGGAACGCCTTCAGTGTTCTGTCCTGCGGAACGGTTCTGACCAGCCCAGAAGCCGTTCTCGGTGGCAATTACATTTACGTCAATATTTGCAAGTTTGGTAGATACGGTTTCATATATCATATCTGGAGCCTTGTCGATGACTGTGTTTGTGCCTATGTCGTAGCGCACAAGTTGGTTTACAGGGCTTTCTTCGGTATAGGCGAATATTCGTCTGTTTTCTCCTGTCCCTGCCACAGCCGCGCCTGTCGTGCTTCCGCCGATTTCAACGCCGTTGTAAGTGAAGGATCCGTTAGAGGCGCGTTCGCCTGCGTAAAGATTCTTCACCTCGTCGGTTTCAGGATTGATGGTATAGATACCGGAGTGCGGATCTGACCAGTCGGATGCAATCACAGTTCCGTCGGGAGCCATGCTCATTCTGTAAGGAGAAGAAGCGTTGCCCTGCGAGAACTCATCGTTGCCTATTGCTTCGGTATTGACCGGAGCAAGTGTCTGGTCGTATTTCCATACGCCTTGAGCCTTGTCTGCAGATTTGGAATTGCCCACATATACCATTCCGAGATATGCGCTCGACGGATTGTTGTCTACAGCCACGCCTCTCACGGAGCCTAATGATTCTCCGTAGAGTTTTGTTGCTGCGCCGATAGCTTTGCCATAAACTTCAATTCTCCAGCTAAGTTCGCCTTCTGGCATGTCGTCATTGGCGATGGTCACTTCGTTGTCGCCCTCATAGATTGCGCCTGTCGGGAAAGATGTTTCCTCGTTGTTGGCATTTGTAACGACAATGCTTCCGTTGTCGGCATCGCCCGACGATTTGAATGTGAAAGTGGTTTCCGTATCGCCAACTTCAACATTGAGCGCGTATGCGTAATTACCGCGAATGACAGGCTGCTCAACTCCTGCGGTGGAGAATTTCGATACCTTGCCGTCGAGAATTAGATAGAATTCCATTTGCGCGTCGCTCACTTGCTCGTTGTCGTCAAGCGTGGTCACCACGTTAGCTGCCGCTGTGGCGTATGTGGCCTCGGCTGCTTCTATTTCAGCTCCATTGAGAGCTATTTCTTTGGCGTTGTCGAGTCCGTTGGTGATGTCAAACATCTTGATGCCCTTCACTTTGCCTTCCTCTTTTACAGGCATTACCATAAGGCTTCTTCCTGCATAGCGGAAGAATGTCGCTCCGTTTTCGTCGGGTGTCATTAGCTCTTCGCTGATTCTGCCTAACAGCGGCGCATCGACATTCTGTCCTGCTGTCTGCCATTCAATCGGATTGGTGTTGGAGCCGTCGATCACATATTGGTTGTCGGCATTCGGGGATACGACCAATTGCATATCATCACCAATCTTGGTTGCTGTGTAGTTGGATTCTGCAGAGACATCCTTATTGATGAATGTTGTTGCCGCCAATTCTCCATCGGCGATTGCAAATTCCACGAAGCGCAACGAAGTGCTTGAGCCTGTGGTCTGCGCAGTAATCATAGCTGTGCCGTCTTCGATTGTTCCGGAGTAAGCGAGGGTCTTTCCGGTCATTGCGTTGTAGTAGTTGCCGGAGTTCTGCGATGTGAACATCACAGCCGGGTCGCCTGTCGGGATGCCGTTCTCGTCGTTCTCCCATTTGTATATGGCTACCGAG
>URQP01000142.1 GCA_900550025.1 uncultured Porphyromonadaceae bacterium
GAGCCGCAGATAGGCGGAGCTATAGCGCAGGCTATTCTTAAAAAGTTGAATGATGCCGGGGTGTTTGGAGTAATCACGACTCATTATCAGAATCTTAAAAAGTTTGCGAATGAAACTCCGGGTATTGTCAATGGCGCGATGCTTTATGACCGGCATTTGATGAAGCCGCTGTTCCAGCTGTCGGTAGGAAACCCGGGAAGTTCTTTTGCGATAGAAATCGCAAAGAAAATCGGCATTCCGGCCGATGTCCTCGATTATGCGGCCGATATTGTGGGGTCGGACTATATTAATATGGATAAGTATCTTCTTGATATAGCCAGAGACCGCCGCTATTGGGAGAATAAGCGTCAGGACATACGTGTGGAACGGAAAAAATTGGATAAAATCATAGAGCGGTATGAGGCGGATTTGCAGAAATTGATAGTGGAGCGCAGGGAAATCCTGAAAGAGGCGAAATCCGAGGCGAAAGAGATTCTCTCGAAAAGCAATGCCTCAATAGAAAATGCCATACATGAGATTAAAAAAGCACAGGCAGAGAGGGAGCAGACTAAGTTGGTACGTCGGCAAATCGATGAGTTGAAGTCGCGTCTGGCGAATGATTCGGACGATACGGAGACCGCTAAAAGGATAAAGGAACTTTCGTCGAAGATAAAGAATAAGAAAAAAACCGCGAAACCGCAGCTGGATAAACCTGCCGAGAGGACGCTTGCAGTGGGCGACAATGTCACTATCGACGGTAGCGCTTCCGTAGGCGAGATTCTTGAAATCAAAGGGCGGAATGCTGTGGTGGCGATAGGCAACTTCAAATCGGTCGTTGAATTGTCGAAATTGAAGCATACGATAAGAAAGGCTACCCAAAAAACGGTAAAAAACACGGTTTCGGCAAGTGTCTCCGACGAGGTGCGCGCACGGCAGCTTAATTTCAAGCAGGAGATAGATGTGCGGGGTATGCGTGCGGATGAGGCATTGCAGTCTGTCTCTTATTTCATTGACGATGCCATCCAGTTCAACGTAAAGCAGGTGCGCATTCTCCATGGTACGGGATTCGGGATATTGCGGCAGCGCATACGTGAATATCTTGGCGCGGTCAAAGGCGTTAAATCGTTCCGCGACGAGCATGTGCAGTTCGGCGGTGCCGGAATCACTGTAGTTGAGTTGGAATAGCTTCTGTCCGTTTGATTTTGTAAATCCACAGCCAGTCGTTGAATTCTGTATGTCCGTCATATCCCTTGGTTTCTTGTAGTATGTCAAGGTTTTTGTCTGCGAAAACGTAAACGGTTTTGCCGGACGGCGACGCGAATTTTTGTATGCTTGATGTGTCGGAGACAATGACACATTGTTGGCTGTCGGTAAGGCAAGGTGTTAGCAGCGTGAGCATATCGCGGTCGGCAGGGACTGCGGTATAAAGTATGGCTCTGTCGGTATCAGGGAAATTCGTGTATCTGTCTTTCTCAAGATATTCTATGCTTTTGCCGGAAAAAGTCCATCCTAAAAGCAAAATCAGCGGAACGTATTTGATTATCCGTTTTGGCGTGGTGATTCGGGACAGCGATATGCTGTAGTAGGCAGCTAATGCGGCAATCATCGGTATGCAAGGGGCTACATAGCGTGTCATTTTCCAAGTGGACAAGATTAATACGAATACGAACCATATTGCAGATACGGCAAATATCCATAGCGAAGGCATCTGTTCGCACCAATGTCTTTTTACCATTGCTGTAATAAGGCAAGCCGCGAACCATAATGAAAGCAGAGGCCCCAAGATGTTGAAAAATAGCATTTTCACCCCGGCCCCGGCACTGTAATAAAGATTGGCTATGAAATTGTTGCCTTTGGCCTTGTCGAGAACTTCCGATGTGCGGACATCGGTGGTGAAATTGAAAAATCCTTTGTAGACGGCTGTACACAGTACGATAGTCGTAATGGCTGTCAGAAGGAAATAAGTTATGGCTTCTTTTTGTGACTTGTGGCGGAAAGCATACCAGATGAGATATATTCCGGCCGTTAAGGCGAATATGGCGTTGAAATAGCCGGATGAGAGCAAAACGGCGGATATTGCGCCCCCTGCGATGATATTTTTTGCGTTTAAAAATTGTTTGCCGGCTTTTATCTTGTCTGCGATGGCGATAGCGAATAAGGAAAACGCGAGTATTGCACATTCGGCAAGCTGGTATTCTCTTAGAAGCAGGCACGACGATATGGACATGGGATTCATATATGCCATTGCCAATATTGCTGTCCTGAGGAAGTGCCGGCCGGGTAGCAGCTTTTTCAGTAAAGCGGCCATGCAGACGAACGAAATTATGAAAAGTGACAAGTTTAGAATGCAGCCGCGCCATATTATAGGCTTGAAGGAATGTTGGTCTTGATCGGTGAGCGAGGTGCGCAGGAGCATATAGTACAACGAGGCGTGCGACGGATCCCGGTTGTCGTTCCATAGGGCGGCTATGTCGTCACTCCATCCGCTCAAGCCTTTTTTGTCGTCGACGAAGAAATTGTTTTTTAATTCGCAGGCATCATAGATATGATTTTCTTTGTAGGTGTTGTTTCCCCATCCGGTAGCGTTCTGGGAGAGTATTACGGACGTGGTCTCGTCTCCATACAGGCTTTCTTTTTCGCTAATCAAATAGATTCTTGTGATTATGCAGAGCGTTAAAACCGCTATGGTTGCCCATCGGCTTGTATGTTTTTTGTTGACATTCATAATCCAAAGGTACTATTAAAATGTAGAGATGGCAAAAAAAGAACGCTTTTTCGGCAAAAAGCTATGTCGTGAACGAAAAAAGCGCTACCTTTGCGCCGAAATTCAAATTAAATTTAAACTAAATTTTAAATGGCAACAAAAATCAGATTACAACGCCATGGACGTAAGAACCATGCGTTTTATCCAATTGTCATCGCTGACAGCAGGGCGCCACGGGATGGTAAATTTATTGAAAGGATAGGTTCCTATAATCCGAACACTAATCCTGCTACAATAAGTTTAAATTTCGAAAGGGCTTTGTATTGGGTCAATGTAGGTGCGCAGCCTACGGATACTGCACGCCGTATCCTTTCTCAAGAGGGCGTGTTGTTGATGAAACATTTGCAGGGTGGTGTCAAGAAAGGCGCTTTCTCTGAAGAAGAGGCTCAACGCCGTTTTGACGCTTGGAAGCAAGCTAAGGTCGCTGCTGCTGATGCCGCAAAAGCTAAGATGGCTGACGACAAGAAGAAAGCGGAAAGCAAACGTTTGGAAGAAGAAAAGGCCAAGAACGCCGCTAAAGCGGAGTTGGTTGCTAAGAAGAAAGCAGAGGCTGCTGCCGCTGAGGCTGCAAAGAAGGCTGAAGAAGCTGCTGCTGAAAATGCCGAGGGCGAAGCTGCGCCGGAGGCTGCTGAGGCACCGGCTGCTGAATAAGCGCGAATTATTGGTTAAGATGATAGGGGGCGGAATGCGTGTAAAGCGTGTTCCGCCTCTAATTTTTATTATAAAATCTGCCGTGGGGTTTGAAGTGTAGAATAATTGCACTACCTTTGTATGGTTTTCTCGATTGTAATCTTGCAAACCTTAGAACCACAATATTGTAAGAAATTTCCAAAATATTGATATGAGAGAAACGACAAAAGCTGTTCTTGAATTAGAAGACGGAACAATTTATGAAGGCAAGTCTTTCGGCTATCGCAGACCGTGTGCCGGAGAGGTGGTGTTCAATACGGCAATGACTGGCTATCCGGAAAGTCTGACCGACCCTTCTTATGAAGGACAGATTCTTGTGACTACATTCCCTTTGCTTGGTAATTATGGAGTGCCTCCCAAAACTGTCACTGACGGAATAGAGGATTATATGGAAAGTGACAGGATACATTGCGAGGCGATAATCTGTCAGGATTATTCGTGGGCTTACAGCCATTGGCTTGCGGAAAGAAGCCTTGCCGACTGGCTCGCCGACGAGCGCATTCCCGGCATATATGGCATTGACACGAGAGCCTTGACAAAGCGTCTCCGCGAGAATGGCTCGATGCTTGGCCGAATCACTTTTGAGGGAGGGGAGAGCGTCGCGTTTGTCGACCCCAACAAGGAGAATCTTATTGCGAAAGTGAGCTGCGCTTCTCCTGTTGAATATGGAAGCGGCGACAAGACTGTGGTGCTCGTCGATTGCGGCGTTAAGAACAATATAATCCGCTCGTTGGTGAAGCGTGGCGTTAAGGTTGTCCGTGTGCCGTGGAATTACGATTTCAATACGCTGGATTTTGACGGTCTTTTCATTGCCAACGGACCGGGTGACCCGGATATGGCCGGCGAGGCTGTCGCTAATATCCGTAAAGCATTGTCGGGCGACAAGCCTATTTGCGGTATCTGTATGGGCAACCAGTTGCTGGCGAAGGCTGCCGGGGCAAAGACTTATAAGCTGAAGTACGG
>URQP01000143.1 GCA_900550025.1 uncultured Porphyromonadaceae bacterium
GTCCTTTCCTTCCAAATTTTTCAAGCACTTTTTTCGGTAAAATTCACGGCATCAGGCACAACTCGCTGCATAACAACAGTGTAAGACCCACAAAAAAATCTTTCTTCAAACAAAAATCTTTTATTAGCAAGAAAAATGCTAAATTCGCAGAAAAATAAATTCGAAACAATGAAAAAAATATTATTATCTCTTGTTTTTATAGCTGCATATTCTGTATGCGGAGCATTCACAATAGAATCAGTAAGATTCCATTGTGACAAAGACACTGTTAAAATCAACCAACTCTTAGCAGAAGCCCTGAGCAACAAAAACATCTCAACTCCCGGCGAATATATGGCATTTTTCGGCAACAAATTAATCGGGACACCTTACGTGGCACATACATTAGAAGGAGAAAAAGAATATCTTACGATAAACATAGACGAATTGGATTGCACAACTTTTGTGGAATCATTAATCGCCCTAACGCGTGCCGCAATGTCAAATGCCCCTACATGGTACGCATACGCAGATAATTTGGAAAAAATAAGGTATCATGACGGAAAGCTTGGAGACTACACATCCAGATTACATTACATAAGCGCGTGGGTGGTAGAAAACACATCACGCGGCTATGTAAAAGAAATAAGTTCTGAAATCCCGAAGTCGGAAACACAAATCAAATCGCTGAACTATATGACCCAACACCGCGATTCATATCCTGCGATGAAGAACGACAGCATATACCAAGGTATAAAAAATTTAGAAAGCGGATACAATATGCACCAATTCCCTTACGTAAATAAATACAACCTTTCAAAAAAAGAAGTAATATCAGCATTGCAAAACGGCGATATAATCTGCCTTACTACAAAAATAGAAGGATTGGATGTCACCCATTTGGGAATTGTTCAATTCCAAAATGGAAAGCCACATCTTTTAAATGCATCATCTCGGAAAAAAGAAGTGACAATCGACAAATACGACCTATACGAAATGCTGCGGAATGACCGTAACTGCACAGGCGTAAGAGTCATAAGAGTAATGGGGAATTAGAAATTCCCCATTTTTTATTAAAAAAAGCATCATTACCACTAAACAAAATTGACGCAATTTCTATATATAGAAGATATAAGGCGTCTTGGCATAAACTAATGTGAAAACTCCGTTTCCGCTTGTCTCTTCCCTTGACTTTCACTATATTTTTTCCATATCCGACGCTTTAATCCATGCCCGGTGCGTATCGTCCGCTTTCACATCGAACCATTTTTGAGCAACAGAGTCAATCTTAACCTCCACTGAATCGAGAAGTTCAATCTTTGTTCCCTCATGGAGTACAAACGCCTCCTCCAATTTCGACTTAGGCTCACGCGGCGAAGTGCTTAATATCGAAACGGGTTTCATTACTACCGCAAACCTGCTATCTTCAAACGCACCGGCCGTTTTAACAGCCATCACATTCGCAACAATACAAATCACAATAAAAGCGAAACCGCCAAAGAATCCAATCTTGCGCAATAGGACATTTCCATTGAAAAAATAAACCGCAACAGCTACCAATATCAACAAAAACGACACTATCGCAATGACAGACCAACCATTTGGCGTCGTGATATTCCTGAAACTCTTGACAAAGCTATCGACTATGTTTTCGCTAAAAGCCATCTTATCAACCAACTTAGTTTTCACAAAATCAAGATTGACTTGCGCATCCGCATTATTGGGATTCAAAAGCAGCGCCCTCTCATAAAACAATACAGCCTTGCCAAGCTGCCCGCTTTTATAATAAGCGTTACCCATATTGTAATATAAATCAGACGAGACACCCTCTTTCTGCATTACCTCCTGATAAATACTTATGGCCTCGCCATATTTATCCGACATATAAGCGTCCTCCGCCTTTTTCACAAGCGACTGGGCAGATGCTGTCGCAGAAAGAAAGCAAACCGACAATATAAATATAAAAAACCGTCCCATCATTTATGTTTCGTATTTTCAACTTTGTTTATCAAATCACACGCTTTATTGTAGACAGCAGACATATTGCTGCCGCCTTCCGATTTAGCGTATCTCGCAAACTCACAATCATCGAGCAAACCTATCACGTCAGAACAAACCGCATCATCGACACCATATTCCGCCAATTCAGAATAAATGTTGTCGCGGTTGAGTTCGGAAACAGGTATTGTCAGCTTATCACTAAAATATCCCCACAAAGCCCTGAGCATCTCTTCGAAAAACGCATCATACTGATTCTTAGCCATCAATTGACGCGCATTTTTCAACCGCTTAGCCGCCACCTTATTTGCCCGCTTGGTCTTCATCAGAGCGACATTTGCCCTCTCCTTAATCAACTTCCTATAATAGAACAATATCCCGCAAAAAACAACGAGAGGAACAATATACCACAAAAAATACCACCACGTGTTGACAAACATCACCTGCCCACTTACAAGCGACAAGTCCCCGGTTTTTATATGCAGGATATCTTTCCGCTGTACAGCACCATTAGTAACGGATGTCGACGAGGATGACGAACCTTTCGCCACATCGAGTTCATAACCGTCCACTACAACACGCTCATATTTTTTCCGGACAGGGTCAAAATAAGAAAACGAAGTGGCCGGTATCTTAAATTTGCCTACATATTGCGGGACAAAAGCATAGTCCACGGTAACGCTTCCCGTCAACCGCTCGCCGGACGGATTAGCATCGACCGTAGTCTGCGGGTCATACACATCGAATTGCGAAGGGAAATCAATCTTCGGAGTCTGTATGTTTTTCAAATTACCACTACCTTTTATGACCAGACGCAACGTTCCGGCCTCATTAGTCTTAAGATTCTCATTAAGCATCCGGGTGGAAACAGAAAACGTACCTACAGCACCGCAAAAATCAGCAGGCCGCGGCTCCGGCAAAGACTCTATATTTATAGTAGCCTTGTTAGACTTGACTTTTATTTCTTTCTCGACCGGCTGCCGCATCATTCCGAAAATGCTGCGCACTGTCTGATATTGCACAACCGTCAAATCATAATTCCCAGACGTTATAGTCAACGTTCCAGACCGCTGAGGAAAAAGTATACATTGCTTCAAATCCGCCACCATATAGTTCTCTCCATTATAATTTTCTATACGGTTTATACTTGAAGTAATGGGCAACTCTTGCGAAATGAATCCGTCGAACGACGGTTGCAAAGTCGGCATAAATTGCTGTATATTATACTTTGTATATAATTTTATCGTACACAGAATACCCTCCTGCTCGTATGCTTTCGGTTTTGACAATATAATCCTCACGAACACGTCATTCTTTCCGACCGATTTATCAGGCGTTTGCGTGTCGACATCATAAACTTGAACACTCTGCGACTGATTTCCTCCGGAAGCCGATTTATCTGGCGGCAGCACTTCCAACGTAAACGGCTTGGTCGTGTATGTCTTTCCTCCTACATTTATGGAAGCCGCACCGATAGTATATTTCCCTGCTTTTTCCGCACGATAAGTCATCGTGTACGATTCGGACGTGCTGCTCGTATTTTTCCCGTTCACACTGCTGAAACTGCTCATCTGCGACACAGAAGGGCCGTAAAGCAATTTGCACCCTCCTACATTCGGGCTCTTAAAAGCCGAGCCTGAAGCATTGGAAAGCTCATAGGTGATACTGAACTTTCCGCCTTGTATCACCTGCCTCGGTGCCTTCACCGTAAAAGAAGCGGCAGCAAACGCCTCTACAAAGGGGAAAAAGCTTATTATAAACAATATTACTATGTATCTCTTCATATTTCCTTCCTGTGCAATTACCACTGTTTATTAGTACGGCGACCGCCTCTCATCTGCTGCATTTTTGCCTTGTTCACCTTATCCTGAGTGTTCTTTTCCTCATTCTGCATAGTTTGCAATATTTGTTCGGCATTCTCTTTGCTCATACTGTTTTGTGGCGGCTGTTTTGCTTGCTTGTCGTTAGGATTCTGCTTATTCTGGTCCTGTCCTTTATCATCTTTTTGCTTATTCTGGTCCTGATTCTGCTTTTCGTTCTGCTTGTCATCATTATTATTATTTCCGCCCCCACCGCCTTGCTGGTCTTTCAACTGCTTCTGCGCCAGTGCCAGATTGTAGCGGGTTTCATTGTCCTTCGGATTGTTGCGCAGGGATTCCTTATAGGCTTCGATACACTGCGGCAACTGTTTGGACGACTGCAAGATAACGCCCATGTTATGGTAAATCTGCGCCAGCTTCATCTTGTCCTTTTCAACCTTCGAAGCGGCGGTAAACTGTTCCATGGCCTCCTTCCCCTTCTGCTGCATCAGCAACGCATTGCCTAGGTTGTACATGGCATCGGCCGACTTGGGATTCAGTTCCAGTGCCTTCCGGTAGTCCACTTCTGCC
>URQP01000144.1 GCA_900550025.1 uncultured Porphyromonadaceae bacterium
CCCTGCCATTAAAAATAAATAAAACTTTTTCATTACTGTTTTGAATTTAGTTGTTATTCTATTTCACGTGCAAAGGTCATACAAGCGTGTAACAAACTAATTACAGCGGTGTAACAAAACTGTAACATTTCTCTTCCTCTGTTTGCGGAGCGCAGCCGTATGTGGAAGAGAGGCATAAAACTGGCCTCGTGGAGGCCGCACTCGTAGCACAGTTGCTTCAAGCGCGGCCTCCACGAGGCCGAGTAGTATCTGCTTCACATACCCCAAGCCGCGCTCCGCTTGCATGGGGTTTCTTGTTTTTATTGTCAGCGTTTCAGGATTTGCTTCCTGACGGTCGCGCCCGATTCGGTGTCAACGGCCACGATGTAGTAGCCGGCCGGCAGGTCGCCCACATGGATGCTGCCTTCGGCATCGGCCCCGCCGACGCTCTTTACGAGCTGCCCGCTTGCGCTGAATATGGTCACGCTGCTGATTCTTTCACCGCAATCCACCGTGATGTAGTCTTGTGCCGGGTTGGGATATACCGTAACATTGGCTGCCTCGATAGCATCTGCGCCGGATGTCCCTATCAGGAATGTCGACGGTGAATGTTCTGTGGCGAATCCGAATTCGGAATGTGTTGCCGACAGGTAGCCTGTTATGGCGATTGTATAGGCACCATCGCTGAAAATGTCATCGGCGAGCAGTTGCTCTATTGATATGGCGGTAGTGGTGTATGCCGGCAGATATACGCGTTGTGATCTGTCGACGACGATGCTTCCGTCAGCTTGCTTTCTGATTTCATAGGACAGGTCGCCCACGGCTTCTTCCTCGCTGTTGTTGCGCATCTCCACATTGAATACGCCCATGCCTCCGCTCGTGAGTTCGCCAGCGGCGGTTATCGCCGATTCCTGCGAAATGCTGTATTCGTAGTGCCTTACATAAGCGTAGTCGCCTTTTATCTCAATATCTATTTTAGCTGGATAGTCGAAACGTACCCACTCCGATGCTCCATTTTCCATCGATACGGGGATTATGGAATATAAGCCGTCGGTCAACTCGCTCATATCAGGCGTGGCTTCCTTTAAAGTATTGCTCCGTGCATGCCAAGCTTCTATATCGAACTCATATGAGTAGGGAGAGTACAGCACGATTTGGTTGTCAGCATTGCATACGGCCATGCTTATCTCTCCGTCAAATGGTTTTTCCATATCCGGGTTTAATGCGTATATGACATTTACATTTTGTGGAGTGCTTTTTTCGAATTGTTCCGCATCAATGAATACTCCGGGTTGAGTGCCGTTTTCGAAATCGTAGAAAGACAGTTGGAGTTGCGGTGTCCCCTCGTATATGGAGAATGTGCATTGCCCGAATTCTGATTCCACAGGGATTGTCACACCGGAAGTGAGTCTGAATCCTGCCACGGAGAATACATATTCTTCCTCGTATGCGAATTTGTCGCTGTTTACCGGTACTGCCAATTCCGCTGCATATTCGTTATGGTCATAAATGATAGCATCTGAGGAATATTGCTCTACAATGCTGCCGTCAGATGATTTCCTTATTTCGTAAAGTATATACCCGTCAGCCGTCAGTGAAGAGTTGTTGCTGATAGTCACTGTGAATTCTGCGGAGCCGTTCATGTAAATCCTTTCCGGCTTTTCTATTTGCTTCGTCAACGACAGGCTGTATTCCTGCGGGATTACAGTTACAACGCCGTTTCCGACACGGATTTTTATGTGTAACTTCGAGTCGAACTTAATCCAGTCATAATCGTATTCGTCGGAGTTCTCTTTTGAAATGCCGTAAATCTCATACTCTCCGTCGGAAAGCTGGCTGAAATCCAGTGTCATTATTTGTGGCTCTGTTTCTAAATAGGCGCTTGGCAGCTTGTTTATGAATACTGGCGACGAACCGGATGCCACCATATTCCCGTCCATGTCGAAAATTGCGGCCGAAACAACTCCGTAATAGTCATTGCCGCTTGTATTGTAAATATTTACAAGGGAGACTTCTTGCTTTTGATTTTGTTGAAATTCGGAGGCGCTTATGAATATGCCTCCGGCTTGGCCTTCATAATCGGGATAATAGGAAAGTTTTGACTGCTCGCGTCCTATTGTCTCGCCCGTATAATTCGGATATGCTGTGGTGAGCGATTGACTCCACTTGAAGGCTCCTGTGCCACCGCCTGTGCCCAATCCTTCGGGGTCAAGATAATTTACATTGAAGTATCCGTCGGAATAGCCTCCCCATCCCCAGTTGATATGCACGAAATTGTTGGAGTCATAGCCGTCGCCCACGAAAGCGTGTCCTCCTCCAAGTCCTGCACCGCAGATAAGCACCGGGCGTTTTTCGTCGAGTTCCGACAACAATACATCCATAAATTCCTTGCTCGACATATTGTCGCGGTAGTAGATGTCCGACTTGTATTTGAAATAACTCTTGAAAGCGTTTGGTATGGCGGGGTCATAAGCTCCGCTGCTTTCCCCGTACATCATATTGACGGAGATGCCGCAATCGTACATCAGCTTAGCAACGGCTCCGGCCTGCCCGTCATTATATTCCGGAACAATATTGCCCTCCTCATAATAAGAACTGTAAATGTCGAGCATATTTTCCCAGTCATACACGCTTTGAGAGAAGTCCATCGACAAAGTGCCGTAAGGGTCATATTCATAGCTGTTTGAGCCTTCGCCGCGTTCCGGCCATTCGTAGTATTTCATCACTTGTGCCATTGCGGTGGCAACACATCCGGTGGCGCAATGTGCTCCGTTATTCAATAATGGGGTAAAGCGGTCGTAAGGCTCGCCTTGATTCCATTCGGTCGTTACGAACGGACGCACGACAATTGTCGTCACATTGCCGAGCTGTTGGCGCTTTGCCTTGCTCTCTCCCGCCTGCACGGATGCCACATAATCAGAATACGTTTGCAGCCACGAGCGCATATTGTCGGGCATATTGTCGGGGTCGAAGCTGCCGCTGTCGGAATAGCCGACCAGTTCGGTCAGCGAGTCGTCGCCCGAAACGATTACGAATCCTTCGTTGTCGCCGATGTTGAAGGCGTAGTATGCCGCCGCTTTTTGATGTTTTCCGGCGGCTTTCATCCGTTGAGGATGACTTTTAATGTCGATGTCGGCGTATTTTGCCGCCACTTGCAATGCCTGTTGCTCTGTGATTTGGCTTGCGTTTGCCGTTATCCCTACAAAAGCGCAAAGCAAAAGAGTAGTTATTTTCCGTATCATTTAAGTAGTTTAGTGGTCGCAAAGTTAGCAATGTTTTTCTAATGAAAAAAGTCCGGCAGGTGGAAGCCTGCCAGACTTTTATGAATGGAAAACATCTGTCTTATTATTCTTCGTCACGGTCGTCGCGGCGGTTGCGGAAGTCGCGGTTGTCACGGCGCGGCCCGCGGGAATCGCGGTGGTTACGGTTGTCGCGGCGCGGCCCGTTGTCATCACGGCGCGGGGCGCGTTCACGGTCGTTGTCACGGCGCGGAGGACGCGGAGCGCGTTCGCGTTCGATGTATCCGTCGGGCTTTGGCTGGAGCGCGCGCATCGAAAGGCGGAACTTGCCGGTCTTCTTGTCGATTTCAACAAGTTTCACAGTTACTTCGTCGCCTTCTTTCAATCCGCTTTGCTCCATCGTGTCGAGACGGTCCCAGCTGATTTCGGATATATGGAGCAGTCCGTCGCGTCCCGGCATGAATTCGACGAATGCGCCGAAGTCGAGGATGCTTACGACTTTTCCCGTGTAGATTTCACCTTCTTCAGGCTGGGCAGTAATAGCTTTGATTTTTGCAATGGCAGCTTGGATAGAGTCTTTGTCCGGAGCTGCTACTTCTACTACTCCTGTGTCGCCTTCTTCCTCGATTGTGATAATCGTTCCGGTTTCTTCTTGGATGCCTTGTATCACTTTGCCTTGCGGGCCGATTACGGCACCGATAAATTCTTTCGGGATTATCATCGTTTCGATTCTCGGTACGTGCGGCTTGTAGTCTTCGCGAGGTGCCGGGATAGTCTGGTTGATTATGTTGAGGATGTGCAGGCGGCCTTCGCGCGCTTGGTTCAATGCCTTTTCGAGTACTTCGTATGAAAGTCCGTCGCACTTTATGTCCATTTGCGTGGCGGTGATACCGTCGGCAGTCCCTGTCACCTTGAAGTCCATATCGCCGAGGTGGTCCTCGTCACCGAGAATGTCGGAAAGGATGGCGTATTTCGGACTGTCGTAGTCGGTGATAAGTCCCATGGCTATGCCTGAAACCGGCTTTTTCATCTTCACACCGGCATCGAGCAGTGCCAACGTGCCGGCGCATACGGTAGCCATCGAC
>URQP01000145.1 GCA_900550025.1 uncultured Porphyromonadaceae bacterium
TGCTCGTCGGCCGTCTGATTGGCGGTGCCGTGGGTGGAAAGGTGTCGAGCCGCGCGATGCTTGCGTTTGTCGCTATCGTAGGGCTTGTTTTCCTTGCGCTGGCCATCAATTTGCCGGAATCCATTACAGTGGATATGTTCGGTATTGACAAGGAGAACGGCTTTGAAATCACCACGGTAGTATTGCCTATAAGCGTGCTGTTCCTCATCCTCTGCGGTCTTTGCACATCTGTGATGTGGGGCGCGATTTTCAATCTGTCGGTTTCCGGCTTGGGCAAATACACTCAGGTGGCTTCCGGTATATTTATGGTGATGGTTTGCGGTGGCGGTATCTGGCCGTTCATCCAGAGCCTTATCGTTGGCGACGGCGGGCTGTCGAGCTATCTGTCGAGCTTCTGGCTTGTGTTCGCTTTGGTGGCCTACCAGTTGTTCTATGCCCTTGTGGGCAGCCGTGTGAAGAAGGCGTAACAAGATATTCTGAAATAAAAGTTCTGCCGTTCGTTTTGAAAGAAAATGGGCGGCAGAATTCTTTTTTATGGTAAAATCCACGAGAAGTGAAACTTTATTTGTATTTTTGCATAAAAGGAATTTTTCAACTATAAAATCACAAAATATAAATGGACGCAAACCAGATGAACAAGGCGGCCGACAATTTGAGAATATTAGAGGCCACTATGGTTGAAGCTGCTAAGTCCGGGCATCCGGGCGGTTCGATGAGCGGCACTGATTTTCTGAATGTATTGTATTCTAAATTTTTGGTTTATGATCCGGAAGATCCGGAATGGTTTGCGAGAGACAGGTTTTTCCTTGATCCCGGCCATATGTCGCCGATGCTTTACAGCGTGTTGGCTATGTGTGGAAAATATTCGATTGACGATTTGAAGCAGTTCCGCCAGTGGCAGAGCGCCACTCCGGGGCATCCGGAATTGGATGTGAAGCGTGGCATAGAGAACAGCTCAGGTCCGTTGGGGCAGGGGCATGTGATGGCTGTCGGCGCGGCCATTGCCGAGCGTTGCATCGCCGCCCGTTTCGGAGAGGTTGTTTCGCATAAGACATACGCTTTGATTTCCGACGGAGGCATTCAGGAGGAAATATCTCAAGGCGCGGGGCGTATTGCCGGTTTGTTGGGATTGAGCAATCTGATTATGTTCTTCGACAGCAACAAGGTGCAGCTTGCTACTATGGTGGATGTCGTGACTAATGAGGACACAGCCGCCAAATACCGTGCATGGAACTGGAACGTAATCGAGATTGACGGCAACGACCCGTTGGAAATTGCAGGTGCGCTTGAGAATGCCATAAAGGAGACTAAGCGTCCTACGCTTATCATCGGCAATACGGTTATGGGCAAAGGCTGTGTCACGGCCGACGGCAAGAATTTCGAGTTCAAGTGCAGCACGCACGGTAATCCTATCAGCAAATCCGGGGCAAGTTATGAAAAGACTGTCGAGAATCTTGGCGGTGACCCTAACGACCCATGGGCTGTGTTTGAGGAGACGAAGCAGTTATATGCGTCCCGCAAGGAAGAATTGAAAGGCATTGTGGCTAAGCGTAAGGCGGAATTTGCGGCTTGGAAACAGGCTAATCCCGAGCTTGCCGCTGAATTGCAGAGCTGGATTGACGGCAAGTTGCCTGAAATAGATTATAAGAGCATCGCCCATAAGCCGGGCATTCCTACCAGAACAGCTTCGGAAGATGTGCTCGCAGAGCTTGGTACTAAGCTCAACAATATGATTGTTTCTTCCGCTGATTTGTCGAACAGCGACAAGACGGAAGGTTTTATAAAGAAATGCGGTAGCGTGTTGGCTCCGGATAATTTCAACGGACGTTTCTTGCAATCGGGCGTGGCAGAGCTTACTATGGCATCCATAATCAATGGTATTGTGTTGCACGGCGGTATGATGGGGGCATGCGGCACGTTCTTCGTATTCTCCGATTATATGAAGCCAGCTATCCGTATGGCCGCTCTCATGGAGCTGCCGGTGAAATACGTGTGGTCGCACGATTCTTTCCGTGTCGGTGAAGATGGTCCGACGCACGAGCCGGTGGAACAGGAGGCGCAAATACGTCTGATGGAGGAGATAAAGAACCATTCCGGCAAGAACAGCATGCTTGTTCTCCGTCCGGCAGACAGTGCCGAGACGACGATAGCTTGGAAGATGGCTATGGAGAATACGGATTCTCCTACTGGCTTGATTCTTACGCGTCAGAATGTGGAGGAGCTTCCGGCAAAGAACGGCGACCGTTACGAAGAGGCTTTGCAGATGGTACACGGTGGTTACTCGGTTGTCGATTGCGATGACCCTGATGTGGTGCTTGTCGGCAACGGCTCTGATGTTCTGCTGCTTGTCAAGGCTGCCGAACAGTTGAAAGCGGAGGGCGTTAGGTCGCGTGTCGTTTCTGTCCCGTCCGTAGGGTTGTATATGAACCAGCCGGAGGAATACCGCAACGCTCTGATTCCTCGTGACAAACCGGTATTTGCAAAGACATCGGGCATATCTTCAACGTTGTTGCCTGTTGTGGGCACGGATGCCAAAATCTCCGGATTGGACCATTTCGGCTATTCCGCTCCTGCCAAGGTGCTGGAAGAGAAATTCGGCTACACCGTAGAGCATACACTCGTCGAAATCAAGGAATTTCTCGCAACTCGCTAAGAATTTCCGAACATAGAATACTGGAAGGACAGGTCGTCGCGCCTGTCCTTTTTTTGAATATAATACTTATATTTGCAGATGAAATGCTTTTTATATTGAGCAGATTGTAGAGATATTTGTTCAATAGATTAAACAAAATATATGTAATTTTGATTTTCGTAAAAAGTAAAACTTGATTAAAGATATGGCTAATCAGTTGCGTTATGCACATCAAGTGGAATGAGGAAAAACTCAGGGAGATTTAAAAGTAGACGGTAAATGGGTATTTGAAATAGGAGGTGAGAGTAATTCTTTTTCACAAATCGCTGATTTGCCGGATTCTTATATTTTTGCGGACAATATGGAACTTCCTTATGGTAAAAAATGCCGTTGTGGATGCTCGGATTTTTGTATTGAGCTTTTGAAATTTCGTATCAAAAGAGCAAGTGGCGCAGAATGTCCTCCTCTGTTTGCGTAGCCTGTGGCGGAGCAAATAGGGGAGGTGGGTCGAAGACCCGGAGGGGTTTGTAGAGGGTTAGTATTGATAGGTTATAGGCTATCTGGTGTCTGATTTCACTGCTCCGCAATGCTTATGTTAATCCCTCCGCCTCGTTGGGGCACCTCCCCTATTAACTGCGCTTCGCTCCGTGAACAGGGGAGGACATGCTGCTTTGAAATGGCTACAAATTTACCTTTTATATGATTTCTGAGTTGAGGCTCATGGCATCATCAGCATCGGCGGCATAGCCGTCGCACACCGACATCATAAGGCTGCTCAGTAAAAGTGCAGCCTCTATGAGGCCGGATTTCACTGTCACTCTATCCTAAGCTGCGTTCCGCCGACGGCTTCACTTGCTCGGGGTTACATTTTTAAGCGGCTATGCAGCTATTCGATAATCAAGTTTTATATGGCTGTTATTCTTATTGGTTAGGGTAGTGAGTAGATTTCGCAAAAATATGTTGTTTAGTATGTTAGACTATTTTTCTTTGTATGGATAGCTCTGCGAATAATCTTTTTCATTACATTTGCGTTGTGTTCCGGTCGAGCGGGAGCGTGAAGCCGGGACTGCATATTTTTGAAAGGTGTTATTGAAATTATCTTCTACTGTCATTTGGCGATTTGTAATAAATTGCAAGCTGTCGGCTGAATTATGATAATAGGATGAAACAAGATACAATCTCCACACCTTTTTTATATCCAATTACAAACCGTTCCAAAGGGAGATGAGGGACACAAAAACTATTTATTATGGAATTAGAAGAATGTTTTGAGAAACTTCGTGGAAAAATTCCATCAACTGTTGATGAAAAGTACAACTCATTCTATGAGTTTATTGATGCGGAATTCAATGATTTTATTGAAATTTTGAGAAGCATTAATAAAAAAGAATTGTTGCCAATCGTTAAAAATAAATTATCTAAAGATTATAAAACAACGAAGCCATTTATAACCCTAATGATAAAAATATGCACTTTTATAAAAGAAAATATACTAAAAGAAGCATATAGAGGAAATATCTATCAGGCAACTACAAACCTTTTGAAACTTTTGTACTATCAAAAATATACACAAGGGAAATTAAAAAAAGATATGTATGTGAA
>URQP01000146.1 GCA_900550025.1 uncultured Porphyromonadaceae bacterium
TGCTCTTCCGAAAAATCGTTAAGCGCAAATGTCACTTTCTCATATTTATCGTAGCTATAATAATCATGGTTCTTAGGGTCGTATTTTTCTTTCCTGTCCATCAGTTTCTCCACAAAAGCCACAGCCGGATTATTCTTTCTCGAATAATGCTCCTTGCCGGGCTTCACCACCACCTCCTTCAAGGCCACGCCGGCCGGCACAAGCTCCACTACTATCTCATTTTCCTTTCCCTTGTCTACAAACACCTCTTTTGTGGTATATCCCATCGTGGAGAACTGTAGATTTATAAAATTCACTTTCGTGCTTATCTCGAAACTCCCGTCCTCCCCGGTCTGCAATCCTTTATCCGAGCCTTTGAGAAACACGGCCACATACGGAAGCGGCTCGCGCGACAGCGAATCGACGACCATACCTTTTATATATGTGGTTCTTACCGGACTTTGTGCCGAAATCCCTGCACAACACAGGAGCAGGCACATCAAAATCAAAAACCTGAAAACAACTTTCTTATTCATTAACAACAAATTTCACGAGCTTTATCGCAAGCGTGTGCTTTTATTTATTAGTTTTGTTGCAAAATTAGATAATTTAAACCGCACGGATTGTCTTAAAACGACTAATTTATAGTCTATTTGTATTATTCTTAACATTTTCACAACATGAATCTTGAAATTGAGCATAAATACCTGCTAAGAAATGACAGCTACCGCAATATGGCAAAAAAGTCATACCACATCGTCCAAGGCTACCTGTCACGAGAAAAACAACGTACCATAAGGATAAGAATCAAAGACCGGACGGCATTCCTGACAATTAAAACATGCACCACAGGCGACACCCGGGAAGAATTCGAATACCCGATACCGCTGGCCGACGCACAATCGCTATTAAGGGCCTGTATCCCGCCAACAATCGAGAAGATTAGGCATATCGTCCCTTTCGGAGGATTCGTATGGGAAATCGACGAATTCAAAGGAGCGCTGGAAGGTATCACTTTAGCGGAAATAGAACTGCCGTCAAGCGACACCGATTACCCTCTGCCCCCATTCATAGGAAAGAATGTCACTGGCGACCCCCGGTATTACAATTCCAACATACACCTGCTGGCCGGCGGCAAGTCACCGGAGCTCTAACGCAACGACATTTTCAACATGGTGTGTATGGGGGAACATGTCGACAGGCTGCACTTCCGTCACCTTATACTTCACATCAAGCAACGCTATGTCGCGCGCCTGAGTAGCCGGGTTGCAACTGACATATACCAAACGGCGCGGCGCGGCGTTCAGAATCACTTTCACCACATCCTCGTGCATACCCGCGCGCGGAGGGTCGATAATCATCACATCCGGTTTGCCATGCTCTGCAATGAAACCGTCTGTCAATATGTCTTTCATATCCCCGGCATAAAACAAAGTATTGCCAATGCCGTTGGCAGCAGAATTAATTTTCGCATCCTCTATCGCTTCCGGGACATATTCAATGCCTACCACCTGCCGTGCCTGCCGTGCCACGAAATTGGCAATAGTGCCGGTACCGGTATACAAATCATATACCAGCTCCTTGCCAGTCAACCCGGCCATACGGCGGGCAACCTTATACAATTCGTATGCCTGCCGGGAATTTGTCTGATAGAACGACTTCGGGCCAATACGGAAACGCAGGCCTTCCATCTCCTCCTCGATATAATCCCTGCCACGGAACAATACTATCTCCTGATCTCCTATGGTGTCGTTAACTTTCAGGTTAACGACATATAGCAACGAAGTAATCTGCGGGAATCGGGCAGCGACAGCGTTCATAACGTCAGTAATCTTTTCATTGTCATCCGCCCCGAACACGACGACAAGCATCACTTCTCCAGTAGAGGCAATACGCACCATCAACGTACGCATCAGTCCTGCCTGAGCTTTCAAGTCATAGAAAGAATATCCTTTCCCAAGCGCATATTCACGGATAAAAAGCCTGATTTCATTCGACAAATCATCCTGAAGCCAGCATTTCTTTATGTCGAGCACCTTATCGAAGGCTCCGGGAATGTGGAAGCCCAACGCGTTACGGTCTGGGAAATCCCTGCCGCTCTGAAGCTCCTCGAAAGTAAGCCAGCTTTTATTAGAAAACGTAAATTCCAGTTTATTGCGGTAATGGAATATTTCAGAAGAGCCTAAAATAGGATTTACTTCCGGAATGTCGACCTTCGCGATGCGCTGCAACGCGTCGCAAACCTGATTACGCTTGTATTCCAATTGATCATCATACGGAATATGCTGCCATTTACAGCCGCCACAAACGCCGAAATGCGAACATTCAGGCTCCACCCTCCGCAAGGATGGTTTAATCATTTTAACAATATGACCTTCCGCATAGTTGCGCTTTTTCTTGTCAATCTTGATGTCGGCAATATCACCCGGCGCGCCGAATGGAATGAACACGACCAAATCGCCGATTCTCGCAATGCTTTTTCCTTCGGCCGCCACACCTGCAATCTCTACTCCTTCTACTATGGGCAGTTCTTTTCGCTTACGTGCCAATTTTCAATATGATTTTAAAACAAATTCAATCGTACAAAGGTACGCAATTCCACAACACAATCACAAAATAAAAATAATAATTGTTACACGTTGATTTTTTTATCAAAAGTATTTTCGTATTTCGACATTATATAGTTATATTTGCATACTTAACATAAATTACAATACCAAAACAATATAATTTATTAACATTTCATAAGAATGAAAAGAATTTATACTTTCGGCAACGGACAAGCAGAAGGACGTGCCGATATGAAAAATCTTCTCGGCGGAAAAGGTGCAAATCTCGCCGAGATGAATCTTATTGGAGTACCGGTACCTCCCGGATTCACAATCACAACTGAAGTTTGTACGGAATACAATCAACTTGGGAAAGAAGTTGTGACCAAACAGCTTGACGAAGATGTAAAAAAAGCTGTAGCACACATCGAGAGCCTTACAGGCAACAAATTCGGTGATGCTAAAAACCCGTTATTGGTGTCTGTACGTTCCGGTGCACGTGTATCCATGCCAGGTATGATGGACACGGTGCTCAATCTCGGTATCAACGACGCTGTGGTTGAAGCGCTTTCCGCAAAATCAGGCAACCCGCGCTTCGCATGGGACAGCTACCGCCGCTTCGTGCAAATGTATGGCGACGTGGTGCTCGGAATGAAACCGAGTTCAAAGCAGGACATCGACCCGTTCGAGGAAATTCTCGACAAGGTTAAGGAAGAAAAAGGCATTAAGCTCGACACAGAGCTCACCGTAGACGACCTGAAAGAGCTCGTCGTGAAATTCAAGGCTGCCGTTAAGCGCGTCACTGGCAAGGACTTCCCGGAATCGGCATGGGAACAGCTTTGGGGTGCAATCTACGCTGTGTTCGACAGTTGGATGAACGAGCGCGCCATCCTCTACCGCCGCATGAACCAGATTCCGGAAGAATGGGGTACGGCTGTCAACGTTCAGGCCATGGTTTACGGAAATATGGGCAACTCATCGGCAACAGGCGTGGCATTTACCCGCGACGCAGCAACTGGTGAAGACCTGTTCAACGGCGAGTATCTTATCAACGCTCAAGGTGAGGACGTAGTTGCCGGCGTACGCACACCGCAACAAATCACAACCGAAGGCTCACGCCGTTGGGCTGCCTTGCAAGGCATTACAGAAGAAGAAAGAGCTTCAAAATATCCGTCACTCGAAGAGTCGATGCCTGAATGCGCTAAAGAGCTCATTGACATCCAGCAAAAACTTGAGGACTACTTCAAGGATATGCAAGACCTCGAATTCACAATCCAAGACGGCAAACTCTGGCTACTGCAAACCCGTAACGGGAAACGCACGGGCGCCGCTATGGTGAAAATCGCCATGGACATGCTCCGTGCCGGTGAAATCGACGAAAAGACAGTGCTCAAGAGAATGGAGCCGCAAAAACTCGACGAGCTCCTTCACCCGGTATTCGACAAAGACAATTTGAAACGCGCGAAAGTAGTGGCGAAAGGTCTGCCGGCCTCTCCGGGAGCTGCTACCGGCCAAATCGTGTTCTTTGCAGATGATGCCGAGGCATGGGCTGAAATGAAACGCAAAGTGATTATGGTGCGTATCGAGACTTCACCTGAAGACCTACGCGGTATGACCGTAGCACAAGGTATCCTCACCGCACGTGGCGGTATGACTTCACACGCTGCCGTTGTTGCCCGCGGTATGGG
>URQP01000147.1 GCA_900550025.1 uncultured Porphyromonadaceae bacterium
CACCGAAGGCATAAGCCAGCAGATTTACAGTCTGCCCCATTTGGCCACTCTGGTATTCGCCCTTGTCCTAAAATCCGCTGCAAAGATATGCTTAAAAATCTGTTTGTGCAAACAGTTGGGGGCGGAAACCGTGCGTTATGTGCTTGCTTGGTGGTTATTTTGTTGTAAAACAGATAGATACTTGTTGATAACTTTGCCGGTTTATTTTATGACACGCTTGATTTGGATAAGTCAAACCGATTAGTTACATTTGTGAATGAATTCTATATAATTGATTTTTTATGGGGGATACATTCCAATTGAGGGTGATAAGGAAATCGGCGTTCACGGCAAGCGCGGTTTCCACGACTGTAACCGTAGGGCAATTTTTTCAGGACAAGTTGAGCAACGGCGTGTCAAGGGCTTACAATCTGCCGTCGCAGCCAATGGAGATAACGCTGATGTATAAGGTGGGTATCGGAAAAGATATTGTGACAAAGGTTAATATAGACCCGAGAGGATATGAAGTGGTGGAGGTAGTATTCTCGTATAAAATGACAGCCGCCGGATTTGTGCCGTTCCTTATGTTTTTCCAACCGACAGCCCGCATAGAAGCCAACGTGAACTATTACCGCAATGCCGCTGACCCTTATCCGGTTAATCAGCAGCCGCAGCCAATGCCTTCTGTGACGCAGCCACCGGTTTCTCAACCCCGGCAGCAGCCGGCAGAGCAGTCCGTGAAATTCTGCCCGCATTGCGGATTCAGGCTTCCGGCGGATGCTAAATTCTGCAGCAAGTGCGGGAAGCCGCAACCTAAAATATGACAAACAAATACTAACAATAAAATCAAACTGAAATGAAAAACTTGATGAATCTGAAATTGATGTGTGCCGTGCTTTTGGCGGCATTCGTGTTTGTATCGTGTGCCGACAAGGGTTCCGACCTGTTGACGATGGTGCCTAAAGAATCTAAATTGGTCATGGTCGTTAAGCCTCTCGATTTGGCGAAGAAGGCCGATTTGCAGAATCTGACTTTGAAAAATGTGCCGAAGGAAACTTTCGACCAAATAAACGCTTTCTTCAACGGTGACATGGGTGTTGACCCGGAAGAAGTGGCGATGTTCGAATATCAAAACAATTTTTGGGCATTGTTCAATGTAAAGGACGAGGGTAAGCTGTCGTCCGCATTGACAGGCTTTGGCTATGGCAAGGAATCGGTCAACGGTTGCAATATATATTCTGAAGGCCGCGACAAGATTGCAGTGAAGGATGGATTGGGAGTGCTGGTTACAGTTTATGGCGACGACCTTTCTGCCGTTACAAACAGCATTGACCGCTTCCTCAAATTGCCGGAAGGGCAGTCTGTTGTCTCGATACCGCAATTTGCGGAAAGCATGTCGGGGAAGGATGCGCACGTATATCTGAATCTTGGGGCAGTCTATGCAATGGCGGAAAAAGAGGCAAATCCTTACGACAGGCGAGCTATGGAGATGATGAAGCAGATGCCGATGTATGATGAACTGCTTCAGTCGCACGCTTATTTCTCACTCAACTTCGAGAAGAATGACCTGATTTGCAACAGCGTGGTGCTCGACAAGGACGGTAAGAACATCAACGGCAAATTCAATTTTGGGAATCTTGACAAAGGGATGCTCGACTTCTTCGACGGGAAGGCGACGGCTGTGATGGCGTTCGCCATACCGCAGCAATATCTCGACTTTATTGCCGATGCGATAGCCAAGGAGGCTGGCAGCGACCCGATAGCGGCTAATATGGCAAAAACAGGTGTCAGCAGCTTGGATGGCAATATGGCGATAGGCGGGACTTTGAAGAATGTTCAGGATTGGTATGGCAACGACTATGCAGCCGTGATAAAGATAAAAGAGGACATGCTTCCTTCCGTAAAGACACTTTTAGGACAGCAGTTGGGGCAGATGGGAGCGGTTGCCGACAGCAACGGCAATTATTCCATACCGGTTGACCGCGACTTGACGTTGAATGTAGGTTTCAAGGGCGATTATCTTTATGTAAGCAATTCCGTGATGCCTGACAAAACTTTCGCTTCTTCGTCAAATGCCGGCAAATTCTCAGGCAAGACAGGCGTGATTTATGTGGATATGCCTAAAGGCTCGATTTTGGCAAGCGCGGCTACGATGGTTACCGGGGTTGATTTGAGCGGATATTTCTATGCTTGGTCCGACGACGAGCAGAGCGAGGCCGTGTTGCATATCGACGATAATCCTGAAAGCAACATACTTAAACTTATCATAAAGACGGTTGACGGAATGAGCCGTTAAACGATATATAATGCAAAAAATCGAACTGAAAAACGCGTTGCCGAGAGTATTTGCGGGGCAGTCGGGCATCCGGTCGGATGTGTGGTTGCAGCCGGTGGCTTTCGAACGTGGTAAAAAATACTTGGTTTCGGCGGAAAGCGGTGGCGGAAAGTCATCGCTTTGCGCTTATCTTTACGGTTACCGTGCCGATTATTCCGGCGAAATCCTGTTCGACGGCAACGATATCCGCAGTCTGTCGGTTGCTCTGTGGTGCGACGTACGGCGTGGCGGAATCGCCTATCTTCCGCAGGAATTGCGGTTGTTTCCAGAGCTTACGGCCTACGAGAATGTGGAGTTGAAGAACAGGTTGACAGGATATAAGAAACGGAGTGAGATTCTCTCGATGTTCGAGCGTCTCGGGATTGCCGGAAAGGTTGACAGTCCGGTGGCCAAGATGTCGATTGGGCAGCAGCAGCGCGTGGCGGTGATACGGACGCTTTGCCAGCCTTGCGACTTCTTTTTGCTTGACGAGCCTGTGAGCCATCTCGATGCCGCCAACAACGCCATCGTGGCGGCGATGGTAGAGGAGGAGGCCGGGCGTACGGGTGCCGGAGTGATTGCCACATCGGTTGGTAATGATTTGAGTATCAAGGCAGAGGAGGTGCTTCGCTTATGAAAAGGTCGATAATGTGGAGGCTTCTCAGCAGACACGTGAGCAAGACGCAGCTTGCAGGGTTTGCCGTTGCCAATATGGTCGGGCTTCTTATCGTGCTTATAGGATTGCAGTTCTACGAGGACGTGCGTCCGGTGTTCAGCGACGAGGACAGCTTTATGCGGAAAGACTATCTCGTGATAACGAAGAAAGTGGGCAACTTGTCGTCAATAAAAAGCCTGTTCGGAGGCAACGCCAATACTTTCTCCGAAGATGAGCTTGAAGGGTTGCGCTCGCAGCCGTGGGTGCGCAAGGTCGGCGAGTTCACCACTTCCAACTATCCGATTTATGGGATGATAAGCCTTAGCGGACAGAACGTGTCGCTCCGCACGAGCTTTTTCTTCGAGTCAGTGCCCGACGAGTTCATCGACACGGAAGTGGACGGCTGGGACTTCGATCCAGAGAAGCCTATGATTCCCATAATCGTGTCGAAAGACTATCTGTCGCTCTATAATTTCGGATTTGCGGCTTCGCAGGGAATGCCGCAGTTGAGCGAGAAGATGATAGGCATGGTGCCGATTATGTTCCGCCTTACCGGCAGCGACGGCACGCGCGACTATATTCCCGGCAAGATAGTCGGATTTTCCAACCGTCTGAACACGATTATCGTGCCTGAATCGTTTATGCGATGGAGCAACGCGCGTTATGCCCCCGGCGTGGTCGACCGTCCGTCGCGTCTCATTGTCGAGGTAAGCAATCCCGGCGATGTGAAGGTGCAGCAATATATGGACTCGTGCGGCTATGAGATTGCCGGCGACAAGATTAACAGCAGCAAGGCAAGCTATATGCTCACCGTGGTGATGGGCATAGTGATTGCTGTGGGGCTGGTCATCAGCCTGTTGTCGTTCTTCATCCTGATTCTCAGCATTTATCTGCTGTTGCAGAAGAACACGCGCAAGTTGCAGGATTTGCTGCTGCTCGGATATTCCCCGGCACAGGTTTCCGGGTTGTATATACGGATGGTGGTTTATGTGAATGCGGCGGTCTATGTCGTTTCGCTTGTTTCCCTTGCGATTGTCAGGTCGATGTATCTGCCTTATCTCAAGTCGTTCGCCTTGGACGGTGCGCCGCTTCTGCCCGCCGCTCTCTCAGGGTTGCTTATAATAGGGCTTATAACGGCAGGCAACATAGTGGCTATACGCCGCAAGATTGCTTCGTTATGGTATGTGGAAAAATAATTTATAATCTATAGAATTGTGATGAAAAAATTAGTTTTGTCAATGGTTATGGCGGCTGT
>URQP01000148.1 GCA_900550025.1 uncultured Porphyromonadaceae bacterium
ACTTCGACCCACCTCCCCTATTAACTGCGCTGCGCTCCGTGAACAGGGGAGGACACTTGAATGGCCTAAGGTAGTCATTTTTAATTCTAATGACCGGTTTAGGGTAAATCACAATCGGGGAAAGGTATTTTTAAAGAATATGCGTAAATTTGCGGGAGAAGAAACCGTTGCAGGAATGAATATCGAGGATTTCAGGGAATATTGCCTGTCGCTTCCGGGAACGGAGGAAAAGATGCCGTTCACGAGAATGGCAAGCGCCCGCAACATATTAATTTTCAGCGTGGCAGGGAAATGGTTCTGCTTCGTGGACATCGACGCTTTCGAGTTCTGCAACCTGAAATGCGACCCCACGGAGTCCGGAGAGCTTGCAGGGGAATACGACGGCATCCGTCCGGGCTACCATATGAACAAACGCCACTGGATAAGCGTGTTTTTCAATTCGGATGTACCGGACGCAAAAATCAAGGAGCTTGTACGCAAATCGTATGAACTGATAGTGGCATCGTTGCCGAAACGGCTCCGCGCGGAGCTGCCTTATTAACTGCGCTTCGTAAGCAAGGGCAGACATGCGGCCGAATGACAGAGCCGTGTCCAAATCACCTGCCGCCGGTAATGACGGCCGTAAGCTTCGGCAAGTACTTGTCCATGACATAATAAGCGGCAAGACATACGGCCGTAACGCCAAAAACTATGGAGAAATAGACCGCCACTGCCATCAAATCGCAATCCGCCGGGACTACCTTTACCGCAATCTTACACAGCGTGGCACACATTATCCCATGGCAGGCAAACAAAAAGAAACTGCTACGCGGGAAAAAAGCCCTTACCCGGAAGTTCCGCCTTCCGACCAGCAGCGACACCGCCCTCACCGCAGCCACCAGCCCTACATAGACTCCGACATTCATGGACAGGCGCGGATTCTCGCCCGACAAATGGAACAGCAATATATTGAGAGCCAAGACAGCCGGATAAAGGAGCAAAGCTACATTGCCTATTCTCCTGAAGGAGAACACAAATTCCTTTCCATTGATTGAATAGTAGGCGCCCCACCCGAAAAACAATACCGGGGTATACCACAGTCCTGACACGTCGAAGAGGTTATCGGCAACACCCGCCACGGCGACTGCAAAGACAACCGCCCGCGGACATCTGGCAATCAGCAGATAGAACAACGGCGCCGCCACCACCATCAGCATCAAATATTTTACGAACCAGAACTGCCCGGCTATGGGGCTGTCGCCATTGCCCACGCCCCAAAACAAGTTGAGAATGTCAAGCACCCCCGATTCGGAAAGCGGTTTTATGCGTCCCGACATGGCCTCAGGGAAAAATTCCTGCGCGGCAAGAAAGCACAACGCATAGACCACATTCCAAACAACATAAGGGACAAGCAACGTGCGGCACCGCTTCTTCAATTTGACGAGGTAACCGCGCCATCCGAACCCGCCGCCATTGCCATAAAAGAACAAATATCCAGACATGAAAAAGAACAACGGCACCGCAATCTGTCCCAGATTATCAGAGAAAATATATGCCGCCAATGAATAAACAGGCATGTTTTCCAAATCGAACACCGTGCGTCCGTCGGGATAGAAATAACTCATAAAAGCCGAATGGATGAACACCACCCCCAGCATCAACGGGAAGCGCAACGTATCGATTGTGCGCGATTGCAAGTCTGTCATTGTCTGAATTTTTACTGCAAAAATACAATTCTGACCCATTTTTTCAAAACGGGACATCCCTACGGTCCGGATTGCCGATATGGCAAAAAGGAACGGCGATGGGTCGTGTCCCACCGCCGTCGCTTTTTAAGGATATATATTCGTAAAAGTTAGTCTTCTTACGATTAGAGCTTCGGTCCTGCAGCAACCAATGCCTTTCCGGCAGCGTTGCCTTCGAACTTAGCGAAGTTCTTGATGAAGCGTCCTGCAAGGTCCTTAGCCTTTTCGTCCCACTGTGCAGCATCGGCATAAGTGTCGCGCGGGTCGAGAATCTTAGAATCAACACCCGGCAATTCTGTCGGAACGACGAAATCGAAATACGGGATGGTCTTTGTCGGAGCCTTGTCGATAGAGCCGTCGAGGATAGCGTCGATGATACCGCGTGTATCCTTAATGGAGATACGCTTGCCAGTACCGTTCCAGCCAGTGTTTACCAAGTAAGCCTTCGCGCCGACCTTTTCCATTCTCTTAACCAATTCTTCTGCATATTTTGTCGGGTGCAAGCTCAAGAAAGCCGCGCCGAAGCAAGCCGAGAAAGTAGGAGTCGGCTCAGTGATGCCGCGCTCTGTACCTGCCAACTTAGCAGTAAAGCCAGAGAGGAAGTAGTACTTGGTCTGCTCAGCGTTGAGGATAGAAACCGGAGGAAGCACACCGAAGGCATCAGCCGAAAGGAAGATAACCTGATGAGCGTGCGGGCCTTTGGAAACCGGCTTAACGATGTTCTTGATATGGTAGATAGGATAAGAAACGCGGGTGTTCTCTGTAACGCTCTTGTCAGCGAAGTCAATCTTGCCGTTAGCGTCGACAGTCACGTTCTCAAGAAGAGCGTCGCGCTTGATAGCGTTGTAGATATCCGGCTCGCTTTCCTTGTCGAGGTTGATGACCTTAGCGTAGCATCCGCCTTCGTAGTTGAACACGCCCTCGTCGTCCCATCCGTGCTCGTCGTCGCCGATAAGCAGACGTTTCGGGTCGGTAGACAAAGTAGTCTTACCAGTACCTGACAAACCGAAGAAGATGGCAGTGTCAGTACCTTCCATATTTGTGTTTGCAGAGCAGTGCATGGAAGCGATTCCGCGGAGCGGGTTGAGGTAGTTCATGATAGAGAAGATACCTTTCTTCATCTCACCGCCGTACCAAGTGTTGAGGATGACCTGCTCGTTGGTCTTCAAGTTGAACACAGTGGCAGTCTCGGAGTTCAAGCCGAGTTCCTTGTAGTTTTCAACCTTAGCCTTGGCAGCGTTGAAAGAAACGAAGTCAGGCTCGCCGTAGTTTTCAAGCTCCTCGGCAGTAGGACGGATGAACATATTTGTAACGAAGTGAGCCTGCCAAGCCACTTCCATGATGAAACGCACTTTCAGGCGTGTAGCCGGGTTTGCGCCGCAGAATGTATCGACAACGAACAGACGCTTGTTGGACAATTGCTTAACCGCCTTTGCCTTCAAATCAGCCCAAGCCTCTTCAGAGCAAGGCTTGTTGTCGTTCTTATACTCGTCAGAAGTCCACCAAACAGTATCCTTGCTGGCTTCGTTCATTACAAAGAATTTGTCCTTAGGAGAACGTCCCGTGTAAACTCCGGTCATCACGTTGACAGCGCCAAGCTCTGTAACCTGACCTTTTTCATAACCTTCGAGAGAAGATTTTGTCTCTTCTGCATACAACACATCGTATGACGGATTGTGCAAAATCTCAACGGTTCCAGTGATACCGTACTTAGTTAAATCAAGTTTGCTCATTTTGTTGATTGATTTATAATGAAATATGTTAATTCCAAATAGTATTCTACTAACCTAAAAACCGCCACAAAATTACTATATATTTTTTATATGGCAATGCTATTAATGAAATTTTTCCGCATTTTAAAATCTTTAATACATCCGTCATCCCGATGGAGAAAACAGACTGATTATCAAACCGTCGCATACGGCGGCGACACCAGCCGCATGGCACGGCAAAGACAGAGCCAAGTCGAAACGGCTATGCCACAAACCAGACCGTGCCAAAACACAATCTTCGAGAGCCAAATTTATAAAAGCCTCAAAGAGGCTCTGTCAAGAAAACCGGCGGCTTCAGCCGTCGGAGTGGCGGGCAAGCATGTTCAGCCTCATAGAGGCTGCGCACTGTGACGTTTGCGCGATGCGCGGCATCTATAATGCCGATTTTACCTATCCACATTTCCCACGGCCAAGGCCGTGGGTTAACTGCACGCGGCCTTCATAAGGCCGATGTTATGACAATGCACCACCCTCAAGCCGCTCTCCGCAAAACTCCGCTTGCATGCGGTTAACTACGCGCAGACTTTAAGGCTGTATGACCACCACAAGATATGGCCGCTTTCATTGAATCGTGACCTCGCCGCAGAGCGAGCAGTCGAGATATTTCTTCACCTGCTCCGCGCTAAGCCCCATGCCGAAAAGATACATCAGCTTCGTAATAGCGGCTTCCGACGTGATGTCGTGGCCGCTCACGACTCCGGCGG
>URQP01000149.1 GCA_900550025.1 uncultured Porphyromonadaceae bacterium
CTGTGCCAGTGTCGTGGCAGGTTATAGATTAAGGGTCACAGGCTAACCAATAACCCCTAACCAATAACCTATAACCTATAACCAGTCAGCTGCGCATCATGACTTTGAATTTACAACACGATTTACAAACTCAATTACGATGAAAAAAAGCATTTTCAAGACAATAGCAATAGCCCTTGCACTGTGCTGCTCCGCAGCGGCGCAGGCACAGCTTTCCGGCGTGCAGACCGCGGCTACCGACGGGCTGAAAGGCAACGTGAAGAAAACAGCCGTGTCGATATACACCACAATGTGGAGAAGCGGCGAGATAATCAAGGGTCTGTCAACCGACCTGTCGTACGACGATTTCGGCATCATCCCGAACGCCGAGACACGCCAATATGCAGCCGACGGCTCGCTGGCTTCTGTGGAATCGACAGTCGACGGAATAAAGTCGAAATTCGTTTACACACATTCCGGCGGCAAGGTAACGACCGAAAAACGCTACGACAGCGGAAAACTGTTCTCGGAAAGCGTGTTCACCTACGACGCGGCCGGCAATCTCGCGAACACAAAGACCACTACCTACTACGAGGGAAGCGACCCCTACACGGCCGAATATCCGGCAACGGCTAAAAACGTGAAAAAGAACGCCGACGGCACTGTCACGGAATACGGCGAGAACGGCGCGGACTACACTATCCGCGACGCGGCCGGAAAAGTGCTGAAAACATCTGTTGAAAACGAGATGGACGGCTATACCGACGTGCGCACATACACCTACGACAACGAAGGCCGCCTCACGAAACTCGCGGTTGACGGCGTGGGAACATACGACTACAAATACGTCAAGGCCGACCCGCAGGGCAACTGGACGGAAATGGTGGTTTACCGCGACGGAAAGGCCTACCGCTTCGTCACCCGCACAGTACTGTATTATTAAAAACACTCAGGGTGCATCGGTGCGTATTGAAATAATTAGTACCTTTGCACCCTGAAAATGAAAACAAGTACTGAATTAACACAAATCGCCGATTTCGTCGCCGAGTATGCCACCTATCTCTTAGGGTCGGGCGTGCATACTTCGCGCGTCATACGCAATTCCCAGCGTATAGGAAAGTCGCAGGGAATCGACATACAGATGTCGGCTTTTCAGAAAAGCATAGTGATGACCGCCCACGACGATGACAGCGGAGAAAACATCACAAGAGTTGTCGGCATACCGGCTTTGCCGATAAGTTTCGAGCGTAACTCTGATTTGAGCGCGTTGAGCTGGGAGGCTGTCGACGAGCGGTTGACACTCGATGAGATAAAGGAGCGTTATGACAGGCTTATCTCGAAGCCTGCCATAGATCCTATTTTTGTGTTGCTGATGGTAGGACTTGCTAATGCCTCTTTCTGCAAGCTCTTCGGTGGCGACTGGACGGCGGCGAGCATCGTGTTTACCTCCACTTTGGTGGGATTTGCCGCCAAGCAGCGGATGCAGGCTCATAAGGTAAACCACTTTATCATATTCATATTGTCGGCATTCATAGCGTCGCTTTGCGCCTCGGCCGCGCTCAGCTTCGACTGTACGGCGGAAATCTGTTTGGCTACGAGTCCGTTGTTCTTGGTGCCGGGTGTGCCATTAATCAACGGGATAATCGACATTCTCGACGGCCATGTGCTTATCGGCTTCAGCCGTTTGGTCAATGCGATGTCGCTTATTATATGTATAGCTGTGGGATTGTCGATGACATTGATAATGGTAAAAGATAATTTGTTATGATTGCTCTCGACATAATTTCCGATGGTTTGTTTGCCGCTGTAGCGGCTATGGGGTTCGGCGCGATTTCCGACCCTCCGATGCGCGCTTTTCCGCGGATAGCACTGCTCGCCGCCATAGGACACGCCCTGCGCTACTGCCTGATGCACTTCGCCGGATTTGATATAGCCACGGCCTCGTTGGCGGCCTCGTTCACGATAGGGATGGGCAGCCTGTGGCTCGGAAAAGGGGCGCATGTGCCTATGACGTGCCTTTACATTCCGGCATTGCTTCCTATGGTGCCCGGCACGTATGCCTATAAGACGGTTTTCTCGTTGATAATGTTCATGCAGTCGTTGGGCGACAATGATGGCGGCTTGCAATATATGCAGGCGTTTTTCCTCAATGCCACCGTCGCCACGAGTGTGATAATATTTCTTGCGGCGGGTGCCACGTTGCCCATATTCATCTTTAAAAAGCGTGCGTATTCCATGACACGCCGACACATCAAATAATCTTAAACTCATACTTCTATGAAAATATTTTGGGATACAATAGCCTCATACAATTCCTCCACGTGGCATTTGCAGATTTTGATTGTCGCGGTGGCAATATTACTGACAGTGATGCTGTACCGCCGTCCCTCGCACAGGGTGAAAGTGGCTATGAAGCTGTTCATGGCGGCGTTGAACTTCTGGATTGCCGGAGTGTATTATCTGATATACTGCGCCGGACGCGACTACAACGAGATGTACGCGCTGTTCTGGGCCATAATGGGCGGAATATGGATCTACGACCTGCTCATCAAGCACGCCTCGCTCGAATGCACCGGCAAACACAACAAATTCGCGATAGTGCTTTTCGCCATGCCGTTTGTCTATCCCGTGGCATCCCTGCTTCTCGGCCGAGGCTTCCCGATGATGACCTCGCCGGTGATGCCCTGCTCCGTCGCCGTGTTCACAATCGGGCTGATGCTCGCGTTTTCCGAGAGGGTCAACATCGTGCTCTCGATGTTCCTCTGCCACTGGGCGCTGATAAGTTTCTCCAAAATATATTTCTTCGGAATCCCGGAGGACTACATCTTGGCGTGCAGCGTAGTGCCCGCACTCTACATATTCTTCCGCGAATACATACAGAGCAAGATGCTGCGCGGCTCCAAGCCGTCGGCAAAAGTGCTGAACGCGCTTTTAGTGATACTCTGCGTGATAATCGGCGCATTTTTCACCTTTTCACTGTTCCAGCAGGTGAATATGTTCGCGAAATAAACGTACCTTTGCGGTATGGACAATGCTTTTATCGGACAGCTAACCGGCATGCTCGGCAGCTGCGAAGCGAAGAAACTGATTGAGGCGCTGGGCGATGCCCCGGCCGTTTCCATACGTGTCAACAACGCGAAATGCCGGCGGCAACCGGACGGCGGCAGCGTGCCGTGGTGCGGCAACGGCTTCTATCTCGACAAGCGTCCGCAATTCACTTTCGACCCCCTGCTCCACGCCGGGGCATACTACGTGCAGGACGCATCGTCGATGTTCATCACCCACGTGCTGAAGCAGATAGCCGGAGACAAAGCCGTGACCTACCTCGACCTCTGCGCCGCCCCCGGAGGAAAGACAACCGCCGCGCTCGACGCGCTGACAGACGACTCATTGATAGTAAGCAACGAAATCGACAGCCAGCGGGCGCAAATACTGCGCGAGAACGCCGTGAAATGGGGACGGGCCAACTGCGTGGTCACCAACGACACCCCACGCCGCCTCGGCCGGTTGCGCGGATTCTTCGACATCGTGGCCACCGATATGCCCTGCTCCGGCGAAGGGATGTTCCGCAAGGACGAGGAAGCCGTACGGCAATGGTCGCCGTCGCTCGTGGCGCAATGCGCCGCCCGCCAGCGGGAAATCATAGCCGACATCTGGGACGCGCTGCGGCCCGGCGGCTACCTCATTTACAGCACCTGCACCTTCAACCGTCAGGAAAACGAGGAGATAATCAACCACATAATCGAAGAATACGGAGCCGGGACAGTAGATATAGCCGTAAACCCGGACTGGAACATCTCGCCGGGAATCGGCACCACAGCGCATTGCTACCGCTTCATGCAGCACCGCACATGCGGCGAGGGGCTGTTCATCGCCGTGCTGCGCAAGCCGGGGCAATATCAGGGCTGCGCCGTCAAAGCGAAGAAAGGGAAGATACAGCCCGTGCCTAAGCAATGCCGGAGCTTCGTCAGGGAGGATTCCGGGACAGTGCTTACTGCTGACGGTACGGAAGTAACGGCGCTCCCCGTAGCCATGGCGCAGAAGATGGAAGCCGTCAGGCAGAACGCCGTCACCCTGCTGTGCGGTATCCCGGTATCCACAATCAAAGGCAAGGACCTGATTCCGCAGCACGCTCTGGCCATAAGTACAATCTTTAACCGCAAAGAATTTCCTGAAATCGAGACCGATTACAATACTGCCATAGCCTA
>URQP01000150.1 GCA_900550025.1 uncultured Porphyromonadaceae bacterium
CGGAGGGAAAGGTCAGAATGTAAGACTATTTACCGATGCTTCATTCGTAGAAGAGTATTTCTTCGATTTCGAAGTAAGTCAATATCAAGAGAAACGCATTCCGCGCTCTTTCAAGCTCGACTCGGGATTAGAATACTCCATCATGAACGGTGGGCTTACCTTCTCGGCAAAAGCATCCAACCTTACGAATGCCCGCCTGTTCAGCGAGTTTAATTACCCGCTTCCCGGCAGAGCCTTTACCGCACGTATCAGGTACGTGCTGAAATAAAGCTAATCACAATTCAATATATTATTCAACAATAAAATAAAAAGTAAAATGAAAAAGAGAATCAACGGAGTATTACTCCTCCTAATGAGTATCACTATGCTGTTTTCAGCTTGTAGCAAAGACCCGGAAACGAAACCAATCACGACCGATCCGGAAGTAAAAGTTGGCGATATACTTGTTTACACCATGCTTATGAATCCCGGTGGACAGACCGGGTCAGGTTGGATGCAGTTAGCAGATGGAGTGTCTCCCAAGAAACTGACAAACAAAAATGCCGTGCAAGTCGGTTACGGAATGATGCCAGTGTGCAACGGTAATGATGTGTACACTTTTCCTGCGTTCGGAGCACAAGGTGATGAAAATGTAGTAACAAAATGGGGGCGTTCGGGAACTAAACTCACCAAAACGGCAACCATGCCTATTCCCCTTAATTCTGTTCCAAGACACATCTCTTTTGTTAATGCAACAAAAGCCTATCTGATATCACTTATCGGCAAGTTATTTATATTCAACCCTCAAACGATGGAACTAACTGGTGAGATTGATCTGTCCTCTTACGCTGCACCGGGATTGGCCGTACCGATGTTTGGATCTCCGTTTGTGCATAATGGACGTTTGTATGTAACACTGAATCAGACAGACATGACATTCCAACCGGCTACCGAACCTCAGATAGAACTCGCGGTAATCAACACTCAAACGGACAAGGTGGAGCGTGTCATCTATGAAAAGGCGAGTGGTATCGGTATCGGGGCTTATACCTATGGGCAACAAACCTTTATCGATGAAAAAGGCGATATGTATCTGATGTGCACGGGCGCATACGGCATGAATCCTAAGTACAAGACCGGTATCTTGCGCATCAAGAAAGGCGAAACCGAATTTGACCCTACCTATAATTGGGTGTTGAACGATCAAACAATCGAAGGCGAATCGGGCAAAACCGTTTGGCTGCTTCAATCACAATACGCCGGCAACGGAAAAATGTATGCCACGATGGATATTCCTTCTTATTGGGCAAACCCAACATCTCCCAACTGGTTCACGGATAAATCGCTCATCAGTGTAGAGATGGATATTTACAATAAAACGGTAAAAAAACTTCCGATACCGATGACGTCAAGCTTTGGAGGAGCAGTGGAGAAATACAAGAATCTTATCGTGTTTGCTATTAATGGCAGAAATGATGTGGGCTTTTATACGCATAATCCTGCAACCGGCGAAACAAGCTCGGATGCCGTAGTAAAGGTAGATGGAGCTCCTGCATATTTCCATTGGTTTGAAAACTAAGTAATAATCAATCACTCAGAAGAGGCAAAGGTGAGAGTTGAATTATCGGCCTTTCCTTTGCTCTCATTTTTTAGCCCAAACATTTATTAATCTTGTTTCTCCATTCAGAAATGGCTATTCAAGGGTTTCAATATCACACACAATAAATAAAATTTCGTATGCCAATAAACGATTTCATTCAATTTCACTTCGGTTGGCTCAATGCATGGATACCTTCGTTTGCATTGGTGCTGATACAACTTTTGTATATGATTCTTTACCGAGAAGGTGGCAAACGTGCCGTAGATACATCTTGGTATACCTCTAAGGACAAGCGGTACGCCACTTTAAGCTTTGTGTTTCAGGGAACATTGCTTTTGGTGTCGCTCTTTGTCCCTCTCCGCATAGGTACACCGCTATTCACGGTGGGGTGCGTCTTGTTTGCCTTTGCACTTGTCGGATTTATGGCAGCCTTTCATGCTTATGCCTCTACGCCTAAAGGAGAAACTGTCGTACGAGGCGTTTACCGCCTGTCGCGCAATCCGATGTACTTCTTCTATGAAGTGGGAGCATTGGCGGTTTGCATTGCCTCGGCATCGTTGTGGTTGCTGCTTGCCACAATTCCTTTGATCCTCGTCACGCATGGCGTTATCTTGGGTGAAGAGCGATACTGCATGACCACTTATGGGGAAGATTATGCGCGGTACAAAGCGAGAACTCCCAGATACTTCTTACTCAAATAGCAACCTTATGAACAATCTCTCTCAAATACTCAATTCCGCCACGATGGGGCAGCCCCGTCGCTTGCGTCCGCTGATAGGCTGGACGGTTGCGGAGTACTTTTTTCGTGGCGCACCGTATGGGGCAATGCTGCTCGTGGTGTGGGAGGTATTCAAACCTCTGCAAAATCCCGGCACACCGCTCAACCTCGTGAACATAGGTTGGGCGTGCCTAATGCTTCTAATTTCTCTCGTTTGCCTTTGGCTCATTAGCCAAAAGGCATACCTTGTAGCCTATAAAGACGGCTACGACATTTGTTGCGATGGTCGTTTGGAAGTGGTCAATCACCTGCGCCAACTGCCGATGAGTTTCTTCAATAGTCGTGATCCCGGCGACATCGGGGCATACATTGTCAGCGACTATAACAACGTGGAGATGCTCACTACTCACCTTATCGGTCAGTTCTTTGGCGGGCTGGCGATGCCCATCGTCGCTTTGGTTTCGCTCTCATTCTTCAACTGGCAATTAGCTTTGGCGGCAGCAGCTGTCATTCCATTGGCATACCCCATGATGTGGCTCACCAATCACTTTGTGGCAACCTTGGGCAAGAGGCATCAAAAAATAAAGACCAATGCCGCTTCGCGCATGATCGAGTATATACAAGGTATCCGCCTGATTAAGGCTTTCAACCTGAGCGGCAATAAGTTTGAACGCTTGGAACGAGCTTTCCGTGATCTAAAGCGGGAGAGCATCCGTTTGGAAGCGGCTCCCGCACCCAGCATCACGCTGGCTTCCACTCTGCTCAATGGCGGCCTGGTTCTTATTATGCTACTTGGCTTCTCGATGTTGTTAAATGCCAAAGTCTCCATGCCCGTTTACATCATGTTCCTGCTGGCAGGATCGGCTATCTATGCCCCACTCATCAACGCCTTGACCTTTATCGCCCTCATCAACTACATGAAGCTGGGAGCCGAACGCATTGATGCTCTTTGCAAAACGCCCGTACTTCCGGAGGGTATAATAGAAGATGTTGTCAACTCAGAGATAGAGTTCCGTCACGTCAGCTTCAGCTATAATGCCGATATTCCCGTACTTCGGGATGTATCGCTTACCATTCCCGAAAAGGAACTGACCGCTTTTGTGGGACCATCGGGTTCGGGCAAAACGACATTGACACGACTCATTGCCCGTTTCTGGGATGTAAGCGAGGGGGAAATCCTATTTGGCGGACGAAACATCAAAGACTACACCGTGCATACACTGATGCAACAAGTTTCCATCGTCTTTCAGGATGTGTATCTCTTCAACGATACCATTTATAACAACATCCGCGTGGGACGTGAGACAGCTACCCGCGAAGAGATAGAAGTTGCCGCACGCAAGGCGCAATGCCACAACTTCATCACCGCTATGCCTGATGGCTACGAAACGATGGTGGGTGAAGGAGGTAGCACACTATCCGGTGGAGAGAAACAGCGTATCTCTATTGCCCGTGCCATTTTGAAAGATGCGCCCATCGTGTTGCTTGACGAGGCAACCGCTTCGCTCGATCCCGAAAACGAGGTTCACATCCAAGATGCTATCAACGACTTGGTGAAAGAAAAGACTGTAGTCATCATCGCTCATCGCTTGGGCACGGTGATAGGTGCCAATAATATTGTAGTGATAGACCAAGGACGGGTGGTGCAGCAAGGCAAGCATCAAGCTCTTTTGGCAGAGGAAGGACTGTATCGCAATCTTTGGGAGGAACAACAACGGGTAAAAGGATGGAAGTTCAAACAATCGAATAAACAGTAAGGCTATGGATACAAATAAACGCAAGACCGGGCTGGCACGGTTGATAGAAATAGCCGGCACTAAACGTCGGCTGCTCATCGGGGCG
>URQP01000151.1 GCA_900550025.1 uncultured Porphyromonadaceae bacterium
AGGGCGGACTTCAAACATAGAATTTACTAATTGGCAACTTGCGGACATTCATTTTACAATAAATTCGTTGAAGTCAGAAAAATTATCAAATAACACAAACCTGACAGGATACCTGTTGTAATGGGAAGCATTGGCACCTGTCCAATGCTTATCCTCCTGAATATACGCAAAAAGCGCATCAAGTGAGTTGAACGACTTATACATAGGCCTACTCTTGATTATCTGATGATTCTAGAATTTTGTCTATAACAAACTCGTAACCCAAATCGATTACCTTGTCAAGAAGTGAACGGAGTACATCCGCAGAGTCAATGGAATCAATATATTGTCTTGCAGAAACTTTCTTGCGGGCTATTTGCTCTGGATTTCCTTTTAGTTCTTGAATAGCTGCATTTTTGGCGTTTTTCGCTTCTTCTTCAAGGCGACGATGTTCTTCTTCAAGTTTACGCTCGCGTTCTTCCCTTTCTAAACGATGACGCTCTTCTTCTTCGCGGCGGCGTTTTGCCTCGATTTTGTCGTTCTCGGCAATACGCCAGTCTTTCAATGCGACAATTACTTCTTCTTCAGACCAATAACCGACGGTCGATTCCAGATGTTTTTTCACAAAGTCATAGGCAGAATCTACTTCAAAGTTTTGTAAGCCAATACCGGGTTGGCTAAGCATGAAGTTGTTGAATCCATTTTGAAAATTGCCCGGCTTAGCCATGATGTCAGGAATATCCGCGCGATAAGTTTCTATTAAGTTGAGAGTGTCTTTAATAAGTGCAGGATTCTTAATGTCCTTCTCTCCACAGATAGCAACGATATTATCAAACAGACGTTTGATGTCTTCGTTAAGCAATATTGCTGGGTGAGAGTTGACAAACTCCTCATCCATGTATTTAAGTGCCCACAGCGGATAGCCCTTTTCTTCGAGTAAAGAACCAGTTATGGCAAAGCGGGCATCTTTAAGGCTCGAAATATCACTGTATCCTTTCAACTTGTCAAGTTTGAAAGTCTTGACAAGTGATTTGCAAAGTTTACCTTCTTCGGGAGTCTGAAACTTGAAACTCAACTTGTTTGAGTTTTTCCCTTTTTCCCAAACGCTAAACAATTCGCCAATCACTTCCACCAAATTATTTTTGTCAAGAGGCTTTCCTAAGGTGTCAAAAATTTTGTTTTCCCAATTGCGCATGGCAAAAGCTACCATCGCAGCAGAAGCATAGTTACCTGAAAGCCCGTATGGAGGTTTGCGCAAATCGTCAAATTTCTCAATGAAGTTAAACAACAACGATTTATCCGCATATTTAATTTTGTTTTGTATGAAATCATAAACCATTTTGAAAGGATGGTTTTCTGGCATATCCACACGCCATTCAAGATTTTCATCAATTGCATCTTGGATGAGATATTGGACAGGTTTCATTTGCCCCGCAACTTCGGTAAGTTCCGATTTGCTGGTGCTAAAAATAAAGGTGCGAATAATCTCTTTCGACACTTGGGGCTTCCAGAAAGTATTAGGGGCTTTTGACCTAATTGTTTCGATGGCATCAGGTCCTTGTGGAAAGATGATAGGAGCAACCGTGTCGTTGAGACATGGCGAAAGGCGTTTCACCGAAATAGGGATTTGCTGTCCGTTAATGTAGATAGTGGCATTGCCGCGTGAGGCATTTTGCAACCATTCTTTAATCATATCGGCAGCATGGTCGCGATGCACATTTACTTGGTCAAGAAAACCATGAGATTGGGCAGAAGTATAGTTTGCCATATACTCAATGAAACGAGCATATTGTTTGTCGCCAAAAGCAGTATCGAAAACGATGAATATAATATCCCGCAAATCTTTGTCATCCGTCACACCGCTGTTTGAAGCGAGGTCGGCAAAATCGCGAAGATGTGCAATTTCTGCATTGTTCTTGGAGAAGAGCAATGCCAAATACAGGTCGCTCGGTCGAGACTCTTTCTTCGCCCGCTTAATTCTGTCTTTCAGCAACGCATCGTTCGATGCTTCGGAATAAAAATGATATGTATAAGGGCGAATAATTTTCTGAACGATTTTTTTAGTAAAGTACGATGCGGCTGTGTCGCCAAAATTAAGAATGCTTGAAATGAAACGAAATTTGTCAGTGTCATTGGCAAGTGAGTGCTTCAGTTCCTCAATTTCGTGTGAGGGCAGTGCGGTAAATTGAACCGAGAATATGCCGCCCGGTGCTCGTTGAATGATACCTTGGTCATTAAACCAGTTGAGCACTTCTTCAACATCACTCTCATATTGAGTGCCGAGAAATAGATTTGTAATGTTGTCTTCTGTCGGTGTGACAAGGTCGTTATTGTTTTCGGCCGATATATTGTTAAAGGCATTAAGCAACAAGATTCCTTTAAATATGGCATATGCCGCTTCTCCGTGGTCTTCCACGTGCTGACGGTAGGTGTTAAAACGTTCGGTAACTGCACCGTAATTTAATACATCGTCTTGGAACACTTTCAGGACAAAGTCCCAAAGATAGTCAGCAGTAACTGTTTCGCGATTGGCAAAAGCGGTTTCACTCTCTAGAAACTGTTCCATTGCCTCGTTTTGACCGATAAACTCAAACACGCTTCGGCTCGATGAACCGACAACAGTTGCGTAGTGGGTGGCAAGGTTTGCTGTTGCAGGATGTATCGGGAAGAGGTTGAGCAAATCACCCCGAGTTTCTTTGGGGTCATTTGAAGATGCTGTGTACAAATCGAGCAAATTATTGTGTACCGAATAAAAGAAATTGGTCATTGATTGATGACGTTCTTGGTCTATAATTTCAAACTTGCGCGACATGATTTTGAACGCTGATACCGACTCCATGTTGTATTTCATACGGTGGTATCGTCCATCGGTTTGCTTCGTTTCCTCGTTACCCAGCTTGTTGAAGGCCGAAGGATGGGAAATTAAGAATAGAAAACTGTCGTTTTCCTCGTTGGCAAATTTCTGGGCAATGGTCTGAAGAGCCTTAAGCACAGGGATGCCGATAGAGTCTTCCATCACATCTGTAAACTCGTCCCAGATGATGAGCAAGCCTTTATAGTCGGTTTCGGTGCGTAGTTTTTCCTGAACCTCAATAAGCCAGGCTCCCACATTCTCTTGATTTAGCAAAATGGTCATATTGGCTTTCCGCAAAGCTGACTTTGCCTTTTGGAAAGTCGCCATGTCCTTGCCTCTGAGTTTTTGTATTAACTTTTCACGAGTGGATGCAATGGAACGCAGTTCTGCAAAACTATCAATCAGATAATCCCAAATAACCTGATTGTCTTGAATGTGCTGAACGAGGGCATCGAAGTCGGTATCGACGGCGATTTCAAGATCCACCTCGTTGAGTGCTTTGACAACGGCTGTTTGAAGCACCAATGGTAGGTCGGAAACGTGCGACATATCGCACAGTCCCTCAATCTTGACAGGCAACAGACGTTTAACTTTACGTAGGCTATAAATCTGGCTTCGGATAAGGTCGAATTTATCAGCTCCATATTCATAATCCACCCATTCCTTGATATTGGCCACTGTATCGCAGAGCAGGTGGGAAATAACGGCCACGGCATGGCTCTTGCCAGTGCCATATGTACCGTTTATCCAAAACGATTTATGAGCATCAATATCATTTCCACGCACTGAGCGAAGTTACTGTACGCAAAACCGTATTAAATTGGTCGTTGGGGATGAATGAAGCCCATTGATTCCCTTTCTCTTCTTCAATGCTATAAGCAGCCCTACCGCTGCGCTTGCGTATGATGTCGTTATATTTCGTTGCCATTGCTGAGTGGATGTTATTTTGTTAATAGTTCAAGAGCAGAAATTGCATTTAAGTCTTTTCGCAAAGTGATGTGGTCTAACCCCATATTTAATTCTGCTAGAAGTACTCTGTCTGTATCAGAAGACAAAGAACGCAAGTTCCTCATCAAGATACTTCTTTCTATACCAAATTCTACTTTGGGACCATGTTCGGTATCTGAATAAATTGTAGATACGCGCAACTCCTTCGAGTTGTTAATTTCACTATATCGATATAGAGAATAAGCGATAGCTTCTCTTGATATTTC
>URQP01000152.1 GCA_900550025.1 uncultured Porphyromonadaceae bacterium
CCCCCTATTAACTCCGCTCCGCTTCGTGAACAGGGGGAGACACAGAAATGGTTGAGAGAGAAGAGTTGAGGGTTGAAAGAGATGAGACAGCCAATTAGCTGGCTTGAATAGCGGTATAGCAGCTTGACAAGTGTAACCCAAGCCGCGATGCGGCTCGTATTATCCTGCAGCAATGGCAATGGATAGGGTGCTTTCAACCATCGACACTCTAAACACTCAACACTCAACTCTCAACTTTTTTCGTGGCGAGGAGGTCGGCGACTATGAAAGTGCTGCCGCCGATGTAGAGCATATCGTCGGGCGCGCTGTCGCGCAAAGCCGCATGGTAGGCTTCTTCCACTGTTGGGTATGTCGCGCCGTGAAGCCCTTTTGCAGAGGCTTTCTGGATTAGCTGCTCTTTGGGCAATGCCCGCGGTATCGACGGTTGTGTAAAATAATATATGGCATCTGCGGGCATCATGTCGAGTATGTGGTCTATGTCCTTGTCGCTCACAAATCCTATCACTATCCGCAGGGTGTGGCATTTGGCTCGTTTCAACTGTCCGGTGATGTAAGCCATTCCTCCGGTGTTGTGCCCGGTGTCGCAAACGGTCAACGGCTTCTCTGCTATCTTCATCCAGCGTCCCATCAGTCCTGTCTGTTCGCAAACATGAGCGAAGCTTTCGGCAACGGCATTGTCAGTGATTTCAACGCCGAGCGATTTCAGCATAGTGACGGCATTGAGCACGGTATTGGCATTCTTTATCTGGCAGTCGCCTGTCAGCTCGTCGTCGATTATTCCGAAATTCTTGGTCGTGAGCCGCAGTTTTCCGTCTGTCAAGTCTGACGATATTATCTCGTTATGTTCTTCGGCGAAGCGTATCGGGGCATTTTCGGCCGCGGACTTGGCCGCAAACACCGGCTTCGTTTCCGCTGTGGTTTCTCCGATGACAACCGGTGTTCCGCTTTTTATTATCCCGGCTTTCTCGGCCGCAATTTTAGCGAGCGTGTCGCCGAGAAACTGCGTATGGTCGAGCGATATGTTGGTTATCACGCTCAATATCGGCGATACGATGTTGGTGCTGTCCAACCGTCCTCCAAGACCTGTCTCAAGCACGGCATAGTCAACCTCGCAATGGCGGAAATAGTCGAAAGCCATTATCGTGGTCAGCTCGAAGAATGAGGCTTGACGGCCATTGTAGCCTGACGAAAGGAAACGCCCGACAAAATCAGCCACATATTCCCGCTCAATCATTTTTCCGTCCACACGTATCCGCTCGCGGAAGTCGAGCAGGTGAGGGGAGGTGTAAAGTCCCACTTTGTAGCCGCTGTTTTGCAAAATTGCGGCAATCAGGTGCGCCGTTGAGCCTTTTCCGTTGGTCCCGGCAATGTGTATCGACTTGAAAGAGCGGTCGGGATTGCCGAAAACGGCGTTGATTGCCGCTGTTGTTTCGAGTCCCGGCTTGTAGGCGGGTGTGCCTACATGTTGGAAAACGAGAGTCTTATTGAACAGAAAATCTATTGTTTCTTCGTAAGTCATTATTTCAGTAGATGATATATCCCGCCAGTCCGGCAAGGATTATGATAAGAATAGGGTGCATTTTCACGAAATATGCGAGGACGAATGCCACGGCGCATATAGCAAGGCTTATGTAAAGTTGTACGCTCTCGCCGTCGGGCATGAAGTTTGCGCCGTTCATCAGCAATAATGCCGCCGAGCCTATCAGTCCCACCACCACAGGCCGCAACCCGCTGAATATTCCTTTTATTATCATGCTGTCCTTATGCCGTTGTATGAACTTGCTCGTATAAAGCACGAGGAAGAATGACGGAAGCACTACGGCAAGCGTTATCACAGCCGAGCCGAGTATTGTCCCTCCCGTTGCGGTGTAGCCGATGTATGTCGCCGTGTTGATTCCTATCGGGCCGGGAGTCATCTGCGATATGGCCACTATGTCGGTGAATGTATGCTCGGTAATCCATCCCGGATCGACAATCTCGTGGCGGATGAGCGACAGCATGGCGTATCCGCCGCCGAAGCCGAAGATGCTGATTTTGAAATACGACCAGATCAGCCGCAGGTAGATGCTAAGCATTGCCGCCTCCTTTCTCTTTTATTGACTTGAAATTGCGCTTATAGATTATGTATCCGAAAAGTCCGCCGAGTATGATGTAGAACACCGGGCTTGATACCACCGACAGCGGCAGTCCGTTGACGTTGGGCACATCTACCCATATCATAAAGGCGATTATCAGCGGAATAAAGAAATTTTTCCTGTTGATTTTCGCCGATTTTGCGGTTGTGAACACGGGAGCCAGTATCAACGCCACCACAGCCGGACGTATGCCCATGAATATGCTCGACAGCGTGTGGTTGTTTTTTATCGTGTCCGGGGTAAGGAACATTGCAATCGCCAGTATTATCAGGAATGAAGGCAATATTGTGCCTAATGCGGCAAAGATGCTGCCTTTCAGTTTCGACAGTTTGTAGCCCACGCTTATCGCTACGTTTACCGCCATAATTCCCGGCAACGACTGCGATATTGCCAGCAGGTCGAGAAATTCTTCTTTTTCTATCCATCGGTTGCGGTCGACAATGTCCTTTTCCAAGAGCGAGATCATTGCCCATCCGCCACCGAATGTGAACGCGCCGATTTTAAAGAACGTGGTGAATAATTTCAGGTTGATATTGTTCATTTCGCGGAATTTGTTGCAAAGGTACTATCTTTTCAGGCTATTTCAATATTTTTCTTCAATTCAATCCATAACCAAATCAGCGAAGCTGTCGTTCTTCACCATCGGGTGGGGAGGTGCAGTCTCAGTTCCATACTCCGTGAGCCTCTACTCAATCCTTATCACATACTCGTATTCCGCACCGGCATCCCATTCGGTATTCTGCTTCATCCGATAGACGTAAGTCTTGCAGCCTGCCGTGGCGATGGTGATAAACGCAGTGTCCAACGTCATGCTTTGCGGGGCGATGTGGATTCTCCGTCTGTTCCATCACGTCCTCCTTTCTTTATTGGGGTTATACTTCGGTTATATTCCGTTTCAAGCGGAACTTTTCCCACCCGACGGTTCACTGTTTCTTCAATGTAGGCAATTCTCCAGTGAGTTCGTAACGCCACTCTGAACCTGCACTCTGCAAGGCGGTGTTCATGGCATCAACGGCGTTCTGCCAGGTAACAGTTGTGCCATCCACCTTCGTGGCTCCACCGTTGTCATTGTCGGGGAGGCCGCTCCAGTAGCAGGCGGTCACGGTGGCATAGTTTACTCCCACTGCGCCGCCTACAATGTTACCGCTGACGTTGCCCGCGGCATAACAGGCAATGAGAGTGCCAGTTCCGTTCATTCCCACTATACCGCCGGCCCAGGCGTTGCTTGTACCGTCATTTTCAACGGTCACGTTGCCTGTGGCATAGCAGGCGGTCAGGGGAGTAGTACCACCATTCGTTACACCTACCACGCCGCCGGCACGCTCCGTTCCTTTCACTGTGGCCGAGGAACTGCATCCGGTGATGGAACCGACCTGTTGATAGCCCACCACACCGCCTACGTCGCTACCGCTACTACCGCTGACGCTGCCCGACACCGAGCAGTTTTCAATGTTGCCGCCAAAGCTCCATCCCGCCACGCCGCCGACGAACGTGCCACTTGTTATGTTTACTTCTGTCAGCACTACGTTCTTCACCGTGCCTTTGATGAAGCCGAACAGACCCGTATATCGGTTACTTCTCGTAACGGTCAGCCCCGTGATGGTCTTGCCATTGCCGTCGAAGGTGCCGGTGTATGCTTTGTTATCATCTTTGCCTATCGGTGTCCAGTCGATGCCTGTCAGGTCGATGTTGTTGGTCAGGGTGATATTGATGTCTAACTTCCATTCTTCGTTCACCAGTTCGGCGATGTTCTTCAGGCCCTCGGCGTTGTAGACCTCGTAGGTCTTGCCGTCCTCAGATACGGTGTATCCCGGGTCTTTTGCCGCAGCGAGGGAGACAGTGTAGGTATATTCCTCGCCCGCCTGCCAGTGGGTA
>URQP01000153.1 GCA_900550025.1 uncultured Porphyromonadaceae bacterium
GTGCAGTAGTCGAGCCGCGCCGTTGCCGACAGCCTGAACCTGCGCGACGGGGTCTATGAACTGCCCGCCACGAAAATCGAGGCGGAGGAGATAGACAAGGCATTGGAAACCGCACGGATAGACACAAAATTATACACCGACACCATCGGTACGGAGGCATCGTTCAAGGCGTTGTCAGGAAGCGGGGTAAATGCCCTGCACATAGCCACCCACGGCTTCTACTGGACGGAGCGCGAGGCAACGCAGTTGGACGGTCTCGCTTTCCTCGGCACGGATATGCCCACGGTAGTTCAGGAGGACAAGGCACTGACGCGCTCCGGGCTGCTCTTCGCGGGGGCGAACACTGCGCTGAAAGGATTGCCGCTGCCCGACGGCGTGGAGGACGGCGTGCTGACGGCCAAGGAAATCGCGGCGTTGGATTTGCGCAGCCTCGACTTGGTGGCATTGTCGGCCTGCCAAACCGGTTTGGGCGAAATTACCGGTGACGGTGTGTTCGGATTGCAGCGCGGCTTTAAGAAAGCCGGGACAAACACCCTGCTGATGAGCCTGTGGAAAGTTGACGACACGGCAACGCAATTGCTTATGACGCAGTTCTACAAGAACCTGCTTTCAGGTATGGGCAAGTACGAGGCGTTGGCCGCCGCGCAGAAATACCTGCGCGAGCTGGAAGTGGAGGTGAAAATCACTCCTGACAAGACCAATTACCAAAGACTGAAGGACGAGAGAGCCGGCAAGCAGGAAGAAGCGGAGTATAAGACTGTGCGGAGGTACGCCGAACCGAAGTATTGGGCGGCATTCGTTCTTCTCGACGGCGTGAATTGATGGCGGTTATGGAATTGAAGATAAACGGCAGGGTGTGCAGGAGCGTTGCGGAGGCACGGAAAGTGGCTTCCGCCGCTTTCTGCAACTTTTTGGAGAATTGGTTTGACGACATGGATTACGTAATAGGGCATACTTCAGGCTCGACAGGTAAGCCGAAAGAAATACATTTGAAGAAAAGCGATATGGTGCAGTCGGCAAGGAGAACAAACGAATTCTTCAGCCTCGGACGTGGCAGCCGTTTTCTGCTTTGCCTCTCTCCTGACTACATAGCTGGAAAGATGATGATAGTACGCGCCATAGAGGCTGGGGCGGAGATTGTAGAGGAGAAGCCGTCGAACCGTCCGCTTGACGGTTATGAGGGACTACCGTTCGATTTCGTTGCCGTTGTGCCTTCCCAAGCAAAGCATTTGGCTGAACATCCTGAGAAATGGCAGTATGTGATGACTACGATTGTAGGCGGCGGGGCAGTGCCTGACAGTCTAAGGCTCGTTCTTGCGAAAAGCGGCATTGACGCTTATGCCACATACGGTATGACCGAGACATGCTCGCACGTGGCGTTGGCAAGAATATCCGCAACGCCGCAGCCGTTCATGGCATTGCCACACATAACGTTCTCAACGGACGACAGGGGATGCCTTGTAATCGACGCTCCGCAAATGTCGTTCCGGCGGCTTGTCACCAACGACATAGTGGAACTCGTGGATTCCGCTTCTTTCTATTGGAAAGGCCGTTATGACAATGTGATAAACACAGGCGGGATAAAAGTGTTTCCAGAGGAACTGGAACGTCTTGCCGCTCCGTTGCTCGATTGCCGTTTCTATATATCCTCGCGGCCGTCGGAGAAGTGGGGCGAGGAAGTTGTCCTCATTTTAGAAAGGCAAAGCCTCACGGAAGAAGAAAAACGGTTGCTTATGCAACGTTTGAAGCAGGTGCTGCCCCCATATGGCGTGCCTAAGGATGTAATTGCGGTATCAGGGTTTAAAGAGACTTCTTCGGGTAAAATAATCAGGGAACGGTGTGTTAAATAATGTTATTATTTGGATTGATTCCAAAGAAAGACATCAGGATATTTTCATAAACGGCGGCATATTGTTTCCTTTGTAGCCGAAAAAGATTGATATATGAGATTATCCGATTTGAAGACCGGGGAAACCGGTGTGATTGTCAAAATTCTTGGACATGGCTCTTTCCGCAAGCGCGTTATGGAAATGGGTTTCGTTAAAGGGAAAAAAATCCTTGTGGAGTTGAACGCTCCGCTCCGCGACCCTATAAAATACAAGATACTTGATTATGAAATATCGCTCCGCCGGGCGGAATCCGACTTGATAGAGGTGATAAAAGAACCTGTCGACGAGGATTTCACTCCGCCGCAGGATGTGGCTTTCATCAGCGAGGACGGCGACGGTTTCATTAACACTTTCGATAAGGAAAGGCGTACAATCAATGTAGCGTTGATAGGCAATCCGAATTGCGGAAAGACCTCGCTTTTCAATTTCGCTTCCGGTGCCAAGGAGCATGTTGGCAATTACAGCGGTGTCACGGTCGATGCCAAGACCGGGACAATGAAATACAAAGGCTATCTGTTCAACATCGTGGATTTGCCGGGTACTTATTCGCTTTCTGCCTATTCTCCCGAAGAACTTTATGTGAGGCGTTATCTTCACGACGAAGTGCCTGATGTGATAATCAATGTGGTGGATTCGTCGAACCTTGAGCGTAACCTTTATCTCACCACGGAACTTATAGATATGGACCGGAGCATGGTGATAGCTCTGAATATGTACGACGAGCTTGAGCGCAGCAAGGTGGAGTTCGATTATGAGAGCCTTGCAAAAATGATTGGCGTGCCGATGGTGCCTACCGTGTCGAAGACCGGCAGGGGGATACACGAGCTGTTCGACACGATAATCGAGGTTTATGAGGGGCGCAATGAGGTTGTAAGGCATGTGCATATCGGATTCGGCAACGATATAGAGATGGCTGTTAAAGAGATACAGACTGCTTTAAAGAAAGAGAATGAGCTTGATATGCACTTTTCCGCGCGCTATCTTTCCATAAAGCTGCTTGAAGACGATAAGGAAGTAGTGTCGATGCTAAGCAAATTGCCGCATTATAAGCAGATACGCGAGTTGCGCGACAGTCTTGTAGCGCGGATTGAAGAGACACATAAGGAAGATATAGCGACCACTATCGCAAGCTCTAAATATGGGTTTGTTTCAGGAGCGTTGCGCGAGACTTTGAAAGAGTCGGAGAAAGAAGAGTCGAAGGCCACGGCGACAATAGACTCCATAGTGACAAGCCGCATTTTCGGTTTCCCGATTTTCATTTTCCTTATGTGGTTTATGTTTTGGGCTACATTTGAGGTCGGGCAGTATCCTATGGACTGGATTGACGCTCTTGTCGGATGGATTGGTGATATGATAGGCACTTATTTGCCCGACGGACCTGTTAAAGATATGCTTGTGGATGGCGTGATAGGCGGAGTAGGGGGCGTGATTGTGTTCCTTCCGAATATCCTGATACTTTATTTCTTCATCTCGTTTATGGAGGATTCCGGATATATGGCACGAGCGGCATTCATTATGGACAAGATAATGCATAAGATAGGGCTTCATGGAAAATCGTTCATTCCGATGATTATGGGGTTCGGCTGCAATGTCCCTGCCATTATCGCTACCCGTACCATCGAGAGCAAGAGCAGCCGGTTGATAACGATTCTGATTAATCCTTTCATGTCGTGCGGGGCGCGTCTGCCGATTTATCTGCTTCTTGTCGGCGCATTTTTCCCGAGCCATGCCAGCTTGGTATTATTGGGGTTGTACGCTTTGGGGGTTATAGTGGCTGTGATTACCGCCAAATTGCTGCGCAAATTCCATTTTAAGAAAGACGAGACACCGTTTGTAATGGAGCTTCCGCCTTACCGTGTCCCTACAATGAAAGCCACGGTGCGCCACATGTGGGCGAAAGGACAGCAATATCTCAAGAAGATGGGAGGAGTGATTCTCGTGGCAAGTCTCGTGATTTGGCTGTTGAGCTACTTCCCGCGTCCTGATGCGGAGCAGTTGGAAGAAAGCCGTATCGAGTATGCAAGCACCCATCTTGGAAGTGAAAATCTTGATGATGCCGCAATCGAGAAAATAGCGGCTAATGAAAA
>URQP01000154.1 GCA_900550025.1 uncultured Porphyromonadaceae bacterium
GAGCCTCCACGAGGCTCTCTTACCCCAAGAGACAAGCCAACTTCATGCAGAGGCATATTAAGTCTCTATGAATAAACACAATGCAACTATACTCTAAATTTTTAGCGGACACCAATATAAAGAAATAAAGAATCGCTTTCTAACACGCCTGACTGATGGAGCAGTCATTGCACGTAGAAAGCGATTCTTTGTGTCGGTTAATAACCTAATACTCCGGAGATGTCTTGCTTCATCGTTTCAAGTAATTCTGTGTCGTGGCCTTTTATCCAGTATTTTCCGTCAAGCAGTTCGGCTTCAGTGTTGATGTCAACACGTTTCCTTTGCTCGGATAGTTTTACTGTTACACGGACACGGTAGTTCTTGAACGTTTTGCCGTTTGAGTTCCAATTGTGAACCCATTTTGTCCTGATGTATCCGGCTTCTTTTGTAACCATTTCTATTTCAAAACCTCTTCTGCTAAGTATCCCCATTACGTCGTCAAAGGCTAAGTCGTAGCTTACTTTGTCGGAGATAAGCACACTCGCCCATCCGGCTTCGTTGTTGTTGCCTGAAATCCAACCGCTCGGCTTGCTTGTTCCGCAGCTGCTGAGTGCGATAATTAGCAGCATTGTCAAAATTACTTTTTTCATTTTTTGTTGATTTTTGATTGCCCTGTCCCTTGGACTGGTTTGTAAAAGTACGGACACAAAAAACGTGGGACAAAACTTGTCATTCGCTTATTGAGGTCTTCGGATACCATGCAACCAAATAACAAAGTAAAGCCCACGCGTAGCGTGAGCGTCATCACTTTACTTCTTGGTTGCGATTGAAAGTTCCGAAGTTTCAATAAGCAAGAACTAAAGCTAACGCTTTTTATGTTTTTGCTCCATATTGTAGGAGCGTTAAGTTTAATTCATCATTTTGTTTATTCCATAGGCAAATTGGTTTATTGTTTATGATAGCAAATGTAATATTAATTCCTTTCTTAAAAAAGTATAGTGCTGTTTTTTATTTCATTTTATGCCGCGGCGGTTGAGGGCTGCTTGGTAGAGGCGGGCGTAGCGCAAATGTTCGGCATAGCTGGCCGTAAACTCGTGGGAGCCTGAAAAGTCGGCTTTCGCGCACATATAGATATAGTCGTGCTGCGGTGCGTTGAGTACGGCATCGACCGTCGATTTTTCAGGGAGGCGTATCGGACCGGGCGGCAGTCCTTCTACGGCGTAGGTGTTGTATGGCGAGTTTGCCGTGAGGTGTTTGTGAAGTATCCGTTTCAACGAGAAATCGCCGATTGCGAATTTCACGGTCGGGTCGGATTGCAGTTTCATCCCTTTGTGCAGGCGGTTGAGATAGAGCCGTGCCACTTTGCCTTTTTCGGGGGAGTAGGCTGTCTCTTCTTCCACAATCGATGCGAGTGTCGCGACTTCATTGGGCGTAAGTCCGAGTTCTTTGGCTTTCGCCTTGCGCTTGTCGTTCCAGAACCGGGTGTAGTTGTCGTGCATCTTTTCCAACAGCTTTTCGGGTTTTACCGACCAATACACTTCGTATGTGTCGGGAATCAGCATCGCCGGGACAGTTTGCGGCGTGAAGCCGAATGAAGCGCACGATGCAGAATCCGTCAACAGCCGGAGCATGTCGTTTTTGTCCATGCAAAGTTGGCGTGATGCCGATTCTGCAAAATCGGCGACGGTGCGCAGGTTGTTGAATGTGAATTTCACGGGTGATTGTGCCCCCGACGACAGTTTTCGCCATAAGTCGAACGGCGACATCCCTTTTTCCACGCGGTATGCGCCGATGTGGCGCGGTGTGACTATCTGCCGGTAGTTGGACAGCATCATCACGCGGCGGGCGTATGCCTGTCCGAAATCGGCTTTCAGCGAGTCGGAGAATGCTGCCTCGGTCATTTCCGGGTAAATGTAGATTGTTTTTCCCTTGTCTGCGCCTGAAAAGAAGAAAGGCACGGTAAAAGCCGCGCCTGCCACGATTATGGCAAGCACGGCTATGATTACGAGTAGTCTGGTTTTTGTCTTTTTCATATTTGTCAATTATCGGTGCCGAACGAAAGCGTCGTATAGTATCCGCTTCCTGAACCGCCACCTGAACCGAACGACAAAGTTATGAAATTATTTCCGGTTTTGTCGAACCACGATGTGTGCAATACTCCGCTGACATTATTGTTTGATGCCGGAGAGCCGAATTGTCCGCAAAGAGTGGTGTATAGTCCCGTGTACCGGCTTATGTCGTAGCTTGGCGACGTATAGTAAAAGCAAGCCCCGTTGAGCCCTCCGGCTGTACTGTATTGCAATACGGCATTGTCCCACAGGTAGTTCATATTGCTGACATTGAGCAGGCACACTTCCGAATTGTCATAATAGTCGATTGTATAGCCGTTGCCGGTTAGTGCCGCTATGCTGTTTGCTACCGACAGTCCGAATTGCAGGCCGAGTATAGAGTTGATTACAGGCGCGTAGCTGTAAGGCACATATCCGTAAGGTCTTGCCGGGACATAGATGGGATAGTATGGCCGGTGATGGTGGTGTCTTGGCGGACGTGGAGGCCTCGGCGGTCTTGGAGGTCTCGGTGGACGTGGCGGTTTCGGTGGTCTCGGCGGTTTGGGCGGCTGTGCCGGTCTGCCGGGATGGTGTCCTCCGCCGGGTCGTCCCGGATGCCTGCCGGGTCGGTGGCGGTTTGCCGCTGCACTGTTATTCTTTTTGCCGGAGTTCCCTCCGCGGTGTCCGTTGAATTGGGTGGCAGGAGCAGCCGCTGCCTGAATGTCGGGTAGCGGGGCCATTAGCGCGAAAGCCATTGCCAAAACTGTGAAAACTCTTATAATCCGTGCCATAAATTGTACTTTTTCTTAATAGACACCGTTTTTTATCTGCGGTTTAACCGATTTTCTGGCTTGCTTCCCGAATTTTATAAATTTTATGGTTGGTATAACTTTATTTGGATTGTAAACGTTGGAAAGTATTCTGTTTAAAACGAGACAGGATGCACCGAAAGTGCATCCTGTCGCTTATGAATTGTGGATTATGGATTAGTCCTCAATCGCAGCCTGCGCCGCAGCCACGCGTGCGATAGGCACACGGAACGGCGAGCATGATACGTAGTTCATGCCAAGCTTAGCACAGAACTTCACAGAGGAAGGTTCTCCACCGTGTTCGCCGCAGATACCTACTTTCAGGTCAGGTTTTGTTGCGCGTCCTTTCTTGGTGCCCATTTCGACAAGTTGTCCTACGCCTTCCTGATCGAGCACTTCGAATGGGTCGGTCTTGATGATGCCCATTTCCTTGTAGTATTTCAAGAATTTAGGAGCATCGTCGCGGGAGTATCCGAATGTCATCTGGGTCAAGTCGTTTGTTCCGAACGAGAAGAAGTCGGCATATTGCGCAATCTTGTCGGCAACAAGAGCCGCACGCGGAACTTCAATCATTGTACCTATCTTATAGGATACGGTCGTTCCTCTTTCTTCGAATACTTTTTCAGCTGTTTTACGGATTACTTCGCTCTGCATTTCCAATTCTTTGACAACGCCAACCAACGGAACCATTATTTCAGGATGCACGTCGATGCCTTTTTCCTTACAGTCGATGGCTGCTTCGATGATTGCGCGCGCCTGCATCTCGGTGATTTCCGGATAGGTGTTGCCAAGACGGCAGCCACGGTGTCCGAGCATCGGGTTGAATTCCTCGAGAGAGTCGCAGATGCTCTTTACCTTTTCTACGGATATGCCTATTTCTTCAGCGAGCTCTTTCTGGGTAGCGAGCTGGTGAGGCACGAACTCGTGCAGAGGCGGGTCGAGCAAGCGGATTGTCACTCCAAGTCCGTCCATTGCCTCGAATATGCCGCGGAAATCGTCGCGCTGCATCGGGAGCAGCTTGTCGAGAGCCACGCGGCGGCCTTCCGTCGTGCTGGCAAGAATCATTTCGCGCATAGCCTTGATACGGTCGCCTTCGAAGAACATGTGTTCTGTACGGCATAATCCGATACCTT
>URQP01000155.1 GCA_900550025.1 uncultured Porphyromonadaceae bacterium
AGGATGCTGCCGCTCCGAAGCGTGAGCGCCGCCGTATCCGTAAGGCTGCTCCGGAAGCTGCCGAGAAGGTAGAAGTTCCGGCTGAGAAAGTAGAGGCGCCGGCCGATGAGGAAAAGGCTGCCGAATAATTTTAATTATTAACAAAAAACAAGTATTTAGATATGGCAGTTACTATGTCTGACATCAGCAAGCTCCGCAAGCTTACGGGAGCTGGTATGATGGACTGTAAGAAAGCGTTGGAGGAAACCAACTGCGATATGGACGCGGCTGTTGAGATTATCCGTAAGAAGGGTCAGGCCGTGGCAGCTAAGCGTGAGGACCGCGAGGCTTCTGAAGGCTGCGTGCTTTCGGCTTCTGAAAACGGATTCGCGGCTATCGTCGCTTTGAAGTGCGAGACCGACTTCGTTGCTAAGAACGAAGGTTTCGTGGCTCTTACCAAGTCGATTCTCGAAGCGGCTATGGCGGCTAAGGCTAAGTCGCTCGACGAGGTGAAGGCTTTGGTTATCAACGGACTTCCTGTTTCCGAGCTTATCGTTGAGGAAATCGGCAAGACAGGCGAGAAGATGGAGCTTGGCGCATACGAATGGCTTGAGGGCGCTGGAACAACCTGCTACGACCATCTTGGCAACAAACTTTCTACCATCGTTTCTTTTAACAAGCCGGTAGAGCGTCAGGTGGGCCGCAACGTGGCTATGCAGGTGGCTTCGATGAACCCTATTTCCGTGAAGCGTGACGAAGTGCCGCAGCACATCGTTGAGCAGGAGCTCGACATCGCCCGCGAGAAAGCACGTCAGGAAGGCAAGAAGGAAGAGATGCTCGATAAGATTGCACAAGGCCGTCTTAACAAGTTCTACAAGGAATCGTGCTTGCTTGAGCAGGAGTACATCATGGATGCCCAGCTCACTATCGAGAAATATCTGAAGAGCATTGATCCGGAGCTTACGGCAGTAGCTTTCAAGCGTGTGAACCTTAATGAGGATTAATCATCTTCGGTTTTTTTCATAAATGATTTTCAGGGATGCGCGTTAACGCATCCCTTTTTTTGTGTGTTTTTTTTGACATTTGCTATGGCGGGCGGTAACTTTCGATGGCTCATTCTGTTGTGCTCGTGGTGTGTGACTGTTTAACACCTTTTGCGTGCATTTTGTTGGTATTCATTGTTTTGTTGAGTGTTGGGGTGTTGTTAAATTAAATAATACAAACAAATATTTGAATTTAAATGTATTGTTTAACTATTCGGGGGGGGGGTAAAAGTTTTTTTGCCTATATTTGTAACCCCGATAAAAAAGCTTCCTGCGGGAGACGCTTCCGGCACAGATGGCTTATGTGTCATTTTGTGGGGTGTACCGGTGCGGGGAAGAATGGTTAATTACAAGAGCCGTTTTATATTCGGATGGAGCAAAGTGAGCTTGTTTCTTGCAAGCGTTGTTTGTGACACGGCAGACTGTTTACTCATAATGCGCTATGTGGCATTGATGTATATGGTAGGTCGTTTTATTGTGTAAGAGGGTATAAACCTGTCCTTTTTTTGGAATAAAAGATGTAAAGTGTTGACTCCCTCTATGTTAAGGGGAGGGGTAAATATGGATTAAAAATTTTATTATGGGTTTCACAAAGAGAAGGTGGACGCAGAACAAAAAATGGTTGACAGTGGGTTTGATGATGCTGTTCCTGCCGGTGATGGCGAATGGAAGTGAATCAGACAGCACCAATCGTTTCACAATTTATTTCGAGGATGGCATGTCGGTCATCGACCGTGAGTTCGACGACAATGCTGCTGTGCTCGATTCAATCTGCGCTTATGTGCGCCGCCTTTCCGACGCGGGCATCGAGCCGCGTTTCGAGTTTGTAGGCAGCACTTCGCCCAATGGCGACTACCATTGCAATCAGCGGCTTGCGGAGAAACGTGCGCGCAATCTTAGAATGTATATTATGGGTAGGCTTGCCATGGAGGATGCCGCTGCCGAAGTAGGGTCGAAGGGCATCGACTACGGCAAACTTAAGGGCTTGGTAGTGGCGGATGCCAATACTCCCAACCGTGAGAAAGTAATCGAGATTCTCGACAGCGTGCCTGAGGTGCGTATGGCGGGGAAACGCGTCATTGAGCAGAAGAAGCGGCAATTGCTTTGGCTCGACAACGGACGCTCTTATTATTATATGAAGGCACGGATGTTCGCCGATTTGCGCAGCGTCGAGGTCACTCTCCCGGCGATACCGGCGCCGCAGCCTGAACCTGAGCCGGCATCGCAACCCGACACTGTGGCTGGCGTTCCCCAGCCGGTTCCGGAGCCTCAGCCCGAACCGGCCGATACTGTTGCCGTCGTCACGCAGCCTCAGCTGCAACCGGCGGAGACCGCTACCGAGGTAGGCAAGGATGAGCATTTCGTCGAGAGGATGGCGTTGAAGACAAATCTTATCTATGATGTACTGCTCGCTCCCGACCTTGAGGTGGAATACCGCATCAACGACCGCTGGTCGGTGGCCATCGAGGGGACTATGGCGTGGTGGCACAACAACGGAAAGCATAAATACTACCAGTTGGCGGTAATCAGTCCGGAAGTGCGCTATTGGTTCAAGACAAAGAAGCCGTGGCACGGCCATTACATCGGGCTTTTCGGCGGACAGGGCTGGTACGACCTCGAGAACGGCGGGCGCGGATACCGTGGAGAGGGGCAGATGGCGGCGTTGAGCTACGGATATATGTTCCCGGTGGCCAAGCACCTGTCGTTCGACGCGGAAATCGGTCTCGGATATATGCACACGCGTTTTCAGGAATATCTGCCTATCGACGGGCACTATGTGTACCAGCAGACTTCCAAAATCAACTATTTCGGGCCGCTGAAGCTTAAGTTCTCGCTTGTGTGGCGGTTCTGGCCCGACAAGAGGAAAGGAGGGGTGAAGTATGACTATTAAGAAGATATTCGCGGTGGCGGCGGCTCTTGCAGTGTTGCCGCTCACGGGATGCCGCAAGGATTTGTGCTACGACCATAACCTGCACGGCACCAAGGTTCAGGTGGAGATTCAGCCCACGTGGGTGCAGGAATGGGAGGACGGTTCCGGCAACTGGCAGCAGAACTGGAATCAGTCGTTCGGTGTGGCTTACGATGATTTGCGTCCGGCCATCCCTTCGGGATTGCGCGTGCTCGACTATGAGGAGGACGGCGCGGTGCGTACCAACAACATTGCTCCGGAGGGCGGCATAGTGTCGCTGTCCGACGGCAACCACGCTTTCCTTTGCTATAACAACAATACGGAATACATTGTGTTCAACAACGTTGACTCGTGGGCTTCGGCTTCGGCCACTACCCGCACGCGTACCCGCGCTTCCTATTTCGCGCAGGGACACGCCGACGAGGTGACCGTCAATCCTCCCGACATGCTCTATGCGGCCTACGTGCCCGACTATACGGCGGTGCGTGCCGTAGAGCCGGATGTGCTTCCGGTGGAGATGCGGCCGTTGGTCTACACTTATTATGTGAGGTATGAATTCAAGTCGGGACTCGATTACGTGGCATTGGCCCGCGGGGCTTTGTCGGGAATGGCGCGTTCGGTCTATCTCGGCGACGGCAGCACGTCGGACGAGGCCGTTACGGTGCTCTACGACTGTACGCTTACCGGCTATGGGGCGGAGGCTCGCGTGATGACTTTCGGTGTGGCTTCGCAAGGTGCGGCGAGAGCGGTGGAGGCCTACAACCTCAATCTTGAGGTGCGCCTCAAGAATGGCAATATGAAGAATTTCGACGTGGATGTCACGTCGCAGATACAGCAGCAACCGCGCGGAGGCGTGATTGTAGTGAAAGATCTTGAAATAACCGACGATGAGGGCTTGGCCGGCGGTTCTGGCTTCGATGTGGAAGTCAACGGCTGGGGCGAGTACGAGGACATACCGCTGCCGCTGTAAAATGCGGCTTCC
>URQP01000156.1 GCA_900550025.1 uncultured Porphyromonadaceae bacterium
GGATATTAATATTTTAAAAAGTTCGAAATGATGAAAAGAGCGGTGATATTTTCAATAGTGCTGTCGATGTCGGTATCGATGATGGCACAGACTCTTTATAATATTGGCGGAGATGGACGCCATGCGGCGGCTTTGAGTCCTGAATTTCCGGAAACAATGCGTTTTGCCGATACGGACATATCCTTTGACCGTGTAGATATGTACGAACGGATGGACAGGGAAATGATATCCTTGATTTACAGCCATACGAACACGATGCTTACGATAAAGCGCGCAAACAGATACTATTCTGAAATCCTTCCGATTCTGAAAGAGCAGGGAGTCCCGGCCGATTTCTTTTATCTTGCGGCGATAGAGAGCTGTTTCGACAACAGGGCGGTGTCAGTGGCCCGGGCCGGAGGCATATGGCAATTTATGCCGGCCACTGCCCGGCAGTTCGGATTGGAGGTCAACGATTATGTCGACGAGCGTTACAATTGCGAGAAGGCCACGAAGGCGGCCTGCAAGTACTTGAAGCAAGGGTATCGGAAATACGGTTGCTGGATGACTGTGGCTTCGTCGTACAACGCCGGTATGGGGCGTATCGGTACGGAATTGGACAAGCAGCAGGAAAACAATGCGTTCGACCTTTACCTCAATCAGGAGACCTCGCGGTATATATTCCGGATGCTTGCCATAAAGCTGATAATGGAGAATCCGTCGGATTATGGCTTTCACATAAAACCCGGGCAGTTATATTACCCTATAGCCTATACGGAAAAGAAGGTGGATTATCCTGTCGACAATTGGGTGGATTGGGCAAAAAAGGAAGGGATATCCTATGCCCAGTTGCGTGAGATGAATCCTTGGATAAGAAGTGTCAAGTTGCCTAACAAGAGCAGGAAAACGTACACTGTGAGGATTCCGGTAAAAAAAGATTTATACAGAAGTACACAAACACAGCAAATATACAATAAGAATTGGATACTGAATTAAGTGCCGGAGAGGCGTTGCAGGAACAGGACTGTATTGCGGTCCGCGGCGCACGCGAACACAATCTGAAAAACATAGACGTAGACATTCCCCATAATAAACTTACGGTAATAACCGGACTGAGCGGAAGCGGGAAATCGTCGTTGGCTTTCGACACCATATTTGCTGAAGGCCAGCGGCGCTATATAGAGACTTTTTCGTCTTACGCGCGCAATATGCTTGGCTGCTTGGAGCGTCCTGATGTCGACGAAATCAAGGGGCTTAGCCCGGTAATATCCATAGAGCAGAAGACGGTCAACAAGAATCCGCGCAGCACGATAGGGACAATCACCGAGGTGTACGACTTCCTGCGGCTCTTGTTCGCGAGGATAGGCGAGGCCGTCTCTTACCGGAGCGGCATGAAGATGGTGAAATACACCGAGGAGCAGATTGTCGATTTGATTCTTGACAAGTACTCGGGACGCAAGACTATGGTTCTTGCGCCGTTGGTCAATAACCGCAAAGGGCATTATAAGGAACTTTTCGAGCAGTTGCGCAAGAAAGGCTATCTGACTGTAAGGGTCGACGGCGAAATCCGCGAGATAGTGCTTGGAATGAAACTCGACCGTTACAAGAATCATAGCGTCGAGTTGGTTGTCGATAAATTGAAAGTCGATGCCAAAGACCGGCAGCGGCTGAAGGACACGGTGGCCAATGCCATGAAGCAGGGCAAGGGCATCGTGATGATTTACGATGTGGAGCTGGATGAAATAGGCTATTACAGCAAGTCGTTGATGGATCCGGCCACAGGATTGTCGTACCGTGAGCCTGCCCCGCACAATTTCTCTTTCAACTCTCCGCAAGGGGCTTGCCATAAATGCCGTGGGCTCGGTTACATCAACCAGATAGATTTGTCGAAAATCATACCTGAACCGGACAAGTCGATATACAGCGGTGCGATTCTGCCGCTTGGAGCGTATAAGAATAATTTCATATTCAACCAAATTTCCGCTATTTGCGAGAAGGCCGGGTTTTCATTGAAAACGCCGGTGAAGGATTTGCCGGAAGATGTGATGGACGACATCCTCAACGGTACGGAGGAGCGTTTGCAATCGTCGTCGGACTCGTATGTATCGTTCGATTATTTCACGCGCTACGAGGGCATTGTCAAATACATAGAAATGCAGTTGAACGACGACACTTCCGCCAAGTCGCAAAAGTGGGCGGGGCAGTTCTATACCGAAGTGGAATGTCCGGAGTGCCACGGCGCGCGGCTTAACAGGGAGGCTCTTCAATTCTATATAAACGGCAAGAACATCTACGACTTGTCGAAAATGGAAATCTCCGATTTGTCGGACTGGATAAACGACCTTGACAATCATCTTTCCGAACAGCAGAAAGCCATTTCAAAGGAGATTTTGAAGGAGATACGCTCGCGGCTGTCGTTTATGGTCGAGGTCGGGCTGGACTATCTTTCGTTGGCGAGGGGTTCGGCTTCGTTGTCGGGAGGAGAGAGCCAGCGCATACGATTGGCCACTCAAATAGGCTCGCAGCTTGTCAATGTGCTGTATATCCTCGACGAGCCGAGCATCGGTTTGCACCAGCGCGATAACGACAGGCTGATAAAGTCGTTGAAAGAATTGAGGGATTTGGGCAATTCCGTTATTGTAGTGGAACACGACAAGGAGATGATGCTTGAGGCCGACTACATAGTCGACATTGGCCCTAAGGCCGGCAAGAAAGGCGGTAACGTGGTGTTTGCCGGTACTCCGGCGGAGATGCTTGCGAGTGATACCATAACCGCTGAATATATAAACGGACGGCGCAGGATAGAAATACCGTCCGTGCGGCGAAAGGGCAACGGCAAGTTCTTGAAGATTTGCGGATGCACCGGAAATAATCTTAAGAATGTTGACTTGAATTTGCCTCTCGGCTTGTTCGTATGCGTCACGGGGGTTTCGGGCAGCGGGAAATCATCCTTGATTAACGAGACTTTGCAGCCCATATTGAGCCGCCGCTTTTACAATTCGTTGAAAGAGCCGTTAGGCTATGCGTCTGTCGATGGGCTGGAGAATTTGGATAAGGTGGTGACTGTCGATCAGGCTCCGATAGGGAGGTCGCCGCGCTCCAATCCGGCCACCTACACCGGTGTGTTTTCCGACATACGCAGCCTGTTCGTGGAGTTGCCCGAGTCGAAAATCCGTGGATACAAGCCGGGGCGGTTCTCTTTTAATGTAGCCGGCGGACGCTGCGAGGCTTGCAAGGGCAACGGATACAAGTCGATAGAGATGAATTTCCTGCCCGATGTGCTTGTGCCTTGCGAGGTTTGTGGCGGCAAGCGTTACAACCGTGAGACATTGGAGGTGAGGTTTAAGGGAAAATCCATTGCCGACGTATTGGATATGACGATAAATCAGGCGGTGGAATTCTTTGAGAGTTTTCCGTCGATAATCAATAAAATCAAGGTATTGCAGGATGTAGGGCTTGGGTATATCAAGCTCGGGCAGCCGTCGAGCACCTTGTCGGGCGGCGAGAACCAGCGCGTGAAGCTGGCGGCCGAATTGTCGAAGAAGGACACCGGCAACACCTTGTTCATTCTCGACGAGCCTACCGCAGGTTTGCATTTCGAGGATATAAAGGTGCTGTTGGGCGTGTTGAACAAATTGGTTGAGCGGGGCAATACGGTGCTTGTAATCGAGCATAATCTGGATGTGATTAAAAGTGCCGACTACATAATCGACATGGGACCGGAGGGGGGCAAGAACGGCGGGCGCATCATAGCCGAAGGCACTCCCGAGGATGTCGCCTGCTCGGAATCGTCGATAACCGCGCGGTTCCTCCGTCAGGAACTGTAATCCGCATCCGCGTCGTTCTTATCCCCGAATTTCTATAAAGATTTATTGGTGTCCGCTAAAAATTAGAGTATAGTTGCATTGTGTTTATCCCAAATCGGTCATT
>URQP01000157.1 GCA_900550025.1 uncultured Porphyromonadaceae bacterium
CTCCACGAGGCCGTGTTGAGTTTGGGACTGTCACACCCCAAGCTGCGCTCCGCAAAGCTCCGCTTGCATGGGGTTACAATTCTGGAGCCTCCACGAGGCTCTCTTATTCAGAAAATTTATTCCTCTTTTTCATAGGACTATGTCCAAGAGTGCTTACAATTTGCAACTTTTCAAAGTAGACATTTTTGTTTTGACACACTCTCGGTCGGATATAAATCCGTATGTATTAATACTGGTTGTTTTCCGGAGGATATACGGAACCAGAGGCCGTTACAGTATAGGTGTCCTTGAAGTTGGGCACGTCAGGATTGCATTTGAACTGCAGTGACATGTTCGTGCCGTTCATGTCGAGACGGAAGTCGCTGATAGGGTACTGTGTGGCCGGTGTCTCGCTTGTTGATAATACCGGGGTTATCTCGTCGATTTGCAGGGTGTAGCCGTTGGCAGTGAGTGTCACAGGAATTTCTTTAAGAGTGAACGAGATTCCCTGCGGCATTTCTTCCACGAACCTTGCGTTGTAGATGTATACATCGGCTTTGCTTGTGTCGGCAAATTTCACTTCATAGTATGTGTCTTTCGTAGAGTAGGCATTTCCTCCCGCCGATATTGTGGTGGTGTTCTGCGAGAAGATATATGGGTTTCTGCTGATGGCAGTCACCCGGTAGCGTCCGTCGAGCACGAACGACACTTGGTATACGAGGACTTGTTGGTATGCGGTCTGATTGTCGTTGGTTATGACATACGGGTGGATTGACCCCTTGAGGTTCTGGATAGTGTGCGCGCCGGCTATTCCGTCGGCCACTTCAGGCGTGAGCACGTCGGCCGAGAAATTGTATTCGTAGTTGGCCAATTTCATGTCGAGGTCGTTGATTGTGAGGTTCACGTCGCCCGATTCGCCGAAATTGCCCCTGATGGCAAGGTCGAGCTTCATATTTGAGACGTCCATCGTGAAAACGTATGTGCCGGCTTTCAATTCATATTTGCCGGGATTGTTCTGCAAGTCCTCGACGTTGTTGTAGCAGGCATAGTTCGCGGTCATGACCGTGTTTGGCTCGTCGCCGTTGTCGAGACAGGAAGTCATTGCCAAAGAGAGCGTTATGCTCAGAAGTAAAAGGATTTTTTTCATAGCTTGTTAGCGTAATATAGTTTTTAAATGTTTATTCTCAGTGTCGCCCCGAATTGCGCCGGTTTGCCGCGTTGCAGGAATTCGTGCTCTATGGAAACGAAATAGAACGTGGAATACTGCGTGGAGGTCGCATTTTTTGTCCACAGATTCAGCGAGTATTTCTCGCCGATTAGCCGTATGTTGCCGTTAAGCAGCACATACATCCCTTGGCTCAGGCTGTTGCTTTCGTTCCAGTAGATTTTCCCTGCTCCTTTTATGTCGGCTCCTACGCTTATGTAGCGCAGGAATCCGTCGCCTATGCGGAAAGTGTAGTTGGCGGCTGCAAAGATAGTGTTTTGCGGCGCATAAGGGATGAATTTTCCGGAATAATTGTATTTCCCGTTGTCGAATTCCACGAATTTGGCGTTGGTGTAACCGTAGCTTGCCTTTAATTGCAGCCGTTTTATGGGGTATGCCGTTACGGCAAGCTCGAATCCGGCGCTTCTCGTCTTTCCTGCGTTTGCCATTATTCGGCCGGTGGTCGTGCCGTCGGGGAATACTGTTAGCTGCTGGTCGCGGCAGTCGATGTAGAAGGCGGCGGCTTCTGTCGTAAGACGTCCGTCGATGAACGAGAATTTGCCGCCAATCTCGTAGTTCCAGCTTTTTTCCGGCTTATAGCCCACGATGTCGCCTATTTTATACTTTGAGCCGAAGTCCATTTGTCTCATCAGTTCCTGCTGTAGCACGTCGGAAAACATCTGTGTGTTGAATCCTCCGGCTTTGTAGCCTTTGGATATTGTGGCGTATATCATCCCATGCTTTTCCAGATTGTATGCCGCTGTGAATTTCGGGAGCAACTGGTTGAACTCGCGGTGCAGTTTTCCTTCCATATTGATGGATACAGGCATGCTCTTGAACTTTTCAAGCCCGTTGTCCGCGACGTGGTAGATGGTGTAGCTTGTGCTGCAGTCGTTGTCATAGCTGAGGTTGCTGCGCTCGTAGTCGAGACGGAGACCGGTGGTAAGCGTCAGCCGTCCGATGTCGGCCGCCGCCTCTCCGTAAATGGCCATTCCGAAACCCGGATTGCTGAAGCGTGAATGGAGCGGGAACGTGCGTTCGTCCCAACGGATGGGGTATTCCGGGTTGTATTCGTTCCAATGGCTCTCTATGAGTTGCTCGATGCCATAGTCTTTGAAGGTGACAGGCGCTTGCGCGTCGGAGTGGCGGTAGAATCCGAAAATCCCTCGGAGCCAGCGTAGCCTTTGGCTGTCATTGCTTTTTATGAGCAGGTCGCCGGTTACGGCGTGCTCTTTTTTCTTCTGGGTAAGAGTGAAATATGACACGGGGAGGAAATCTTGGTCGAGCGTCATGTTGTCGTCGATATACTGGTAGCTTGCCACTCCCGTCAGCAGGAATTTCTCGTGCTGCCATTTTACGGTCAGTCCGTCGAGAAACGTGTTGCGGCGGTAGAAGCAGGTGTCATTGTAATTGATTTCGCCGGTGTTGACGAATTCGTAGGCGTATCCGCCTTGGCGCACCACCGACATGCTTGCGGAGTTCATAACGGTCAGCCCCTCTTTCGGAATCCATTCAAGTTTGAGGGCTGCGCGTACGGCATTTTCCTTGTCGCATTTTTCTCCGTTATGCAGATTGGTGAGAAAACCGTCGGTATGCGTGTAGTAGATTCCTGCGCCTATCCCGAAATTCTCCGCGAATGCCGAATAATGCGAAGCTCCGGCTTTTATTGAGTTCTTGTTGCCGTATTCGGCAATAAGCCGTGTGCCTTGATATGTAAGAGGCGATAGCGTGCGGATGCTTACAAGCCCGCCCATGGTGTTGCGTCCGTGGAGTGTGCTTTGCGGGCCGCGCAGCACTTCGATGCTTTCTATGTCCAAGAGGTCGAAGTCGTAATTGTCTTTATTCAGCACAGGGATATTGTCGATGTTGAAGCCTATTACCGGCTGGTCTATTCGTGCCCCTATGCCACGTACGTAGATTGACGACGTGACGCGTGAGCCGTAGTCGGGGATGTAGAAATTAGGGACTGTGATGCTTACGTCTTTTGTGTTTACGATATTGCGGCGTTCCACTTCGTAGCGTGGCAAGGATGTGGCGGAGCCGGGAGTTTCGCCTTCGTGGGCAACCGTTTTCACGGCGGTGATTGAAATTTCCGACAGGTGCAATGTAGAGTCGCTGTATTCCGCTGTCGCGGATGTGTTTGTCGCCGAAGCGCACAGCGCTATTGACATCATTGCCGTATGTAGGTAAAATCTTTTCAATTCATCATTTTTTTGACGGTTGCAAAATAATCAATAATTTTTGCCGTCGGCAATCCCTAAAAATAGTGATTTTTTGCCATGGGCAATCGCCGGTTTTCCCATTTTTCCGTTTTTGTGCCCTTTTGTGGAAAAACAAAATCCGGCAGTGCTTTTTTTGAAAATTTTAGCGTTTCAGTCTATGAAAGTTTTGCTATATTTGCAGCGTTAAAATTAAGATTTTTAATAGAATGGCGGGGAAATGATGCGGTAGATGGTTGATACATAAACCATTTGCGGGGTGTTACTGCTATTCGTGAATGTGAATAATTTTAATCGGTTAAATAAATGGATTTATCAATTTTTGGTATTCAGAGTACTACCACGGCCTTGGTTGCTGTCCTTTCAGGATTGGCATTGGTTTTTCTCGGCTTGTGGTTGGCAGGGCTGATCGGG
>URQP01000158.1 GCA_900550025.1 uncultured Porphyromonadaceae bacterium
GAAGCTATATCTTTTCAGTTTCCGCAACCACGGCGACTTCCACGAGGATTGCGTCAATATCATAATGAAAGACCTTGTGCGGCTTATGAACCCGCGCTACCTTGAAGTGCGGGGCATATTCACTCCGCGCGGCGGGATTGCCATATTGCCTTTTGCCAACTATGCCGACAGTGAGCATCAGGAGATGAAACGCCAGCGGCTGATGGCTAATTTTATTAATAATTTCTGATTATTTTGCCGGTTAAAGGCGTATTGCTTTGCATACAGTGCAATAATTTTGTATTTTTGCACTACATACAGTGCAAAAAATACAAAATTATGGATAAGCGGCTATTAAAGACAATTATTGTTGAGCGGCAAAGAGAAATAGCGGAGACTAATTTGTTTGAGAGGGCTATATCCTTTGAAAGCAATGCGAATTATGTCATTGTGGGCATAAGGCGTGCCGGAAAATCTTACCAAATGTTTCAGGACATTAAGTCAAGAGTTGGCACCGGGGAAATCTCCATAGACGATTGCCTTTATATAAATTTTGAGGATGAGCGTATAGCATCGATGCGGGCGTCCGAATTGCATTTGTTGCTTGAATGTTATGCTGAATTGTTCGGGGGCAAGCGTCCGTTAGTCTATCTTGACGAGATACAGAACATTGAAGGATGGGAGAAATTTGTCAGGCGGCTTGCCGATTCCAAATACAGGGTTATGGTGACAGGCAGCAATGCCAAGATGCTGAGCAGGGAAATTGCCACTACTCTTGGTGGCAGATTTATAATCAGGGAAGTGTTTCCGTTTTCTTTCCGGGAATATCTGGGATGGAAAGGCATTTCGGCGGGTAGTAATTGGGAGTATGATAAGGCGGAATGCCTTGATGTGTTTAAGGCTTGTGAGACCTATTTGCATTTTGGTGGTTTTGCGGAGACTTTCGGCATTGTCAACAAGCGCGAATGGATTAATTCCCTGTATCAGAAAATCATATTGGGAGACATCATCGCCCGCAATAACATACGGAACGGAAATGCGATACGCCTTATGACCAAGAAACTGGCAGAAAGTGTGATGCAGCCTATGTCGCAGACGCGTTTGCTGAATGTGATAAAGTCATCGGGCAATGTTGTCGGGCGTAACACGGTTGCCGAATATCTTTCGTATATGGAAGAGGCATATTTGCTGTTCAGCTTGGCAAATTTCACGGATTCGTTTACGGAGCGGAGTGTGAACCGTAAACGGTATTTTTTCGATAATGGGTTGTTGAACAATTTTCTTACAGGAGATGAGCCTAAATTGTTGGAAAACGTAGTGGCTGTCGATCTTATAAAGCGTTATCGACAATCGGAAGGCGATAGTGTGTTTTTCTATAATAAAGGTGTTGAGGTCGATTTTTTTGTTCCTGACGAGAAACTTGCTGTTCAGGTGGCGTATAGTATAAACGACCCTGTGGCGAAAGAGCGTGAGGTAAGGGCGTTGAAGAAATTATCTGATACGTTCGAAGTGCGAAAAAACGTGATTGTTACTATGGATGAAGAGGCAAATATAGTGCAGGATAGTATTGAGATTAATGTTATTCCTGTGTGGAAGTGGCTTTTGAGAAATGATTGATTTTTGTTTGATATTATGGAAAAAGATTCTATTATAGTGCTTTCCGGGGGTATGGATTCGGTGACGTTGCTCTATGAATATAAGGAGCGGATAGCGTTGGCAGTGACTTTCGACTATGGGTCGAACCACAACCGCCGCGAGGCTGAGTGCGCCCGGCTGCATTGCTCGCGGATGGGGATACGCCACATAATAATACCGCTCGGCTTTATGGGCGAATATTTCAAGAGTTCGTTGCTCGAAGGGGCGGATGCCATACCGGAGGGCAATTACGACGACGAGAACATGCGTTCCACCGTCGTGCCGTTCCGCAACGGCATTATGCTGTCGGTGGCCTGCGGATTGGCAGAAAGCTATGGACTGAAGCACGTGATGATAGCCAACCACTACGGCGACCACGCCATTTATCCCGATTGCCGCGCGGGGTTCATCGACGCGATGTCGGAGGCGATGCGCAACGGCACGTATGACGGCATCACCATAATTGCTCCTTATACATCAATAACGAAAACAGAAATAGCGCGCCATGGCAAGCGTCTCGGTATCGACTATTCAGAGACATATTCCTGCTATAAGGGCGGTGAGAAGCATTGCGGCAAGTGCGGCACATGCCGTGAGCGCATAGAGGCTTTGCACGACGCGGGGATAGAAGATACCACTATCTACGAATAGATATTCATTTCACAAACCACATAAAATCCGGGATTATGAGAACTTTTCTTTCTGTTATTTTAGCTTTGGCTTGCAGTCTTGCCGGTATGGCCCGGCAGATAGAGGGTGACAGCCGGAGCAGCGACGAACTGATAGAGCGGGCCGTTGCCCTGATGGACAACGGAGCGGTAGGCACGGCCATTTCCGTGCTCAACGGTGTGCTTGAAAAGGATTCCACTAATATGGTGGCACGCTACGAGCTCGGTTATGCGCATTATATCAATGATAATATGCCGAGGGCGATAGAGGAGTTCTCTAAAATTGTCGGAAAGTGGAATTATAACGAGCAAGTATATGGGATGCTCGGTAATTCCTACGATATGAACGGTCAGCCGGAAAAAGCCGGGGAAGTTTATAAAAAAGGGCTGGAAAAATTTCCTCGCAGTGCTATGCTTCTCAATGAGCTGTCTGTCTTGGCTTTGAAAGATGAAGACTATAACAAGTCGCTCGATTATTGCCTGCAAGGCATAAAGGCTAATCCGCAGTATTCTCCGTGCTATTTCCGTGCGGCATCGTTGTTCCTTCAGTCCGACTATCCTGCGTGGGGAATGGTTTATGGCGAGATGTATATGGCGATGGAGCGTCAGAATGGCGAGCGTATAAAGGAGATGTCACGGCTGATGATGGATGCTTGCAAGCGCTGTATAAAGATAGAAGGCGATTTTGCCAAAGTCGGTTTCGCCAACGACACAATCAAGCTGTCTGAAAATTTCACGCCAGATGAAGTGTCGGCGGCTTTGCGTCGGTTTGACCTTGCAGGCTATGAATTGGGAATGGCCGAGGCGGTCAATGCAGCAAAAATAGCGGTAGTCGACGCCGAGTCGATGTGCCGTGTGAGGAAAGCCTTCGTCGACAAGATTGTTGCCGACAGCGTGTTTACGGAAAAGCCTAACCCATACGTGAAGCATCTGCTTGCCGTGAGGGCTTCGGGATACGAGGACGCATACAACCATTTCGTTACGATGGGCTACGACGCTCCGGCATTGAGCAAGTGGGCGAATTCGCATCCTTTCGAGTGGAACAGGTTTGCCGATTGGCTCAATGCCTATATCCCTGATATGGGCGATGGGGAATATTAAAGCGGGTTATTGGCGTCCGCTAAAAAAGTGGGCCTGATTGTATGCTGCTTATAGGTCGGCACTTGATGTGGCTCTATGAAAAGAGTGTTTGTCCTTGAGGTTACATTTGTCGCGTATATAGTGTCGTGGTCTATAAGGCCAATGTCTGGGAGATGTGCCGCCGCAAGCTCGCTCCGTTTACATACGGTTAACTGTGCTCAATCTCTCTGTGGCTGTTTATGGCGGCAGTTCGGCGTAAAAAATCGGCGTGTCGTCGGTAAAAATCATATTCTTCCGTTTTCTGTCAATATTTTTATCGAATTTGTTTGTGAAAAAGTTAAAGATTCGTACTTTTGTGCATCGGACGCTTTAAAAGCGCCCGGCATTAGTGTTACATTATGAGGAGTTCTATAAATTAAAATATTGTAGTACAGTTGTTTATATGGTTCCA
>URQP01000159.1 GCA_900550025.1 uncultured Porphyromonadaceae bacterium
CGAAAGCCGCGGGCTGTCGATAACCGATGCGGGATGGACTGTTGCCGCATTCGAGATAGCCGGCATAGTGGGTACATTGTTCGCTGGCTGGGCTACTGACCATATCTTTAAGGGCAAAGGTCACCGTATGTGTGTCGTTTGTATGCTCGGGGCGGCTTTGTTTATGACTATATTCCGCTTCCTCCCGGCTTCGGCTGGTTTGACGGTAACAGCGGCAGTGCTCGTGGGAGCAGGATTCTTTATCTACGGACCGCAGGCTTTGATTGGCATTGAGCTTGGCAATCAGGCCACGAAGGAGGCTTCGGCGCGTGCCAATGGCATTGCCGGAATATTGGGCTATATAGGTTCTGGTATTTCCGGTTTGTTGGTGGGCTATGTTGCCGATTTGTACGGTTGGACAAGGGTTTTCGAGACTATCATAGTTGTCGCGGTTATCGGTATGTTCGTGCTGATTTCTATGTGGAAGGCTCCGCGCGACGGTTATGAAAGGGCATCGAAGATAAAATATGAATAATTTGTGTATGAAGGATTTTGATAAATACATTTCGCCTTTCCAGCACGATGTGCTGATGGAAAAGTGCTCTAAAATCAAGCATGTCGCTCTCGATATGGACGGCACTATCTATATGGGCTCGACTTTGTTCGGTTTTACGATACCTTTTCTCAATACGCTTACGGCGAATGGCATAGGCTATTCTTTCCTCACAAATAATCCTACAAAGAGTCAGGAGGATTATTTGAAGAAATTGGAGAAGTTGGGTATCCATGCCACGAAGGAAGAAATGTACACTACGGCAATTGCTACCATTGATTATATAAAGGTGCATTTCCCGGATGCGCGGAGGCTGTTCATTCTCGGTACGCCGAGTATGATTGCCGAATTCGAGCGCGCGGGTTTCGTGTCGGTTGCCGACGACCCGGCGGAGCGTCCGGATGTGCTTGTGGTGGCGTTCGACATGACGTTGCAGTATTCGCGCCTGTGCCGTGCCGCTTGGTGGGCGAAGCAGGGTGTGCCATACATAGCGACAAATCCCGATAAGGTTTGTCCGACGGATCAGGAAGTGGTGCTGGTGGATTGCGGCTCTATATGCCGCTGCATAGAATATGCCACTGACCGCAATCCTGATATTGTCATCGGAAAGCCTAATCCTGATATGCTCGACGGCATAAAGAACCGCTACGGTCTGGACGCTTCGGAGATTGCGATGTGCGGCGACCGTATCTATACCGATGTGGCGATGGCTCATAACGCCGGGGCGCTGGGTGTTCTTGTCCTGTCGGGGGAGACTACTCTCGAAACGGCTTTAAGCTCCAATCCGCAGCCTGACATTACGGCTCTGAATATTGCCGAGTTTGCGAAATTGCTTTTAGAGTCAAAAAATAAATGATAGATGAACAATATTTACCATAATTTAAAATTTGTAGCTATGAAAAGAAGTTTTATCAGTGCTCTTTTATTGAGCAGCGCGCTGTTGGCGCCGACTTTCGTTTCTGCTGAGCCGGTTGCAGAACCTGCACCAGAACCTATCGCAGAACCTGCTCCCGAAGCTGTTGCCACACCTGCACCTCAGGCCGGCAGCCAGTCTAACTGGGAAAAAGTGATTTCTAAATTGCCTAAGCTCTCAGGTTACTTGCAGAGCGGTTGGAACTACACGAAGACAGGCGATGTTTCCGCCAACTCTTTCCAAGCTAAGCGCCTCCGCTTGATTATGGACGGTCACGTTGGCGAAAAGGTGGATTTCCGTTTGCAAATCGAGGCTTTCAACGGCATTGCCGGTTCTACAAACGGCAACGGTCAGAAGAACTTACAGGTGATGGACGCATTTGCCACTTGGAAAATCGTTCCTGAATTCAAGGTGCGTGTAGGTCAGTTCTACACTCCGCTCGGCTACGAGAACTACGACATCTCTCCGGCTACGTTGGAAACCGTTGACTTCTCCAACATTGTTTACCGTATGGCATGCCGCAACCCGTTCCAATATAATGTGGTTGACTATGGCCGTGACCTCGGTATCATGTTTATGGGTGACGCTTTCGATTCCGGTAAGGGATTCAGCTATTTGCACTATGACTTGGCGTTCACGAACGGTAGCATACCTTGCCGTGACGACAACAATAAGGCAAAGGATATCTATGCGAGCTTGACAATCCGTCCTACCAAGTACTTCAATATCAAGGGTACTTTCAACTGGGGTAAGTACACTACTACTGACATAGCAGGCGGTGACGGTGTAAATTCTCCGCGCAAGGACAACCCGATGACCCGCTTTGTAGTAGGTGCTTGGTACAACGACCCGAACGGTTTGACTCTCCGTGGTGAATTCGGCGCGATGAAGAGCAAACTTCCGGCAAGATGGACTGGTACAGGCAAGTCTGAAAATATTGTAAACGAATACGGCGCATACGTATTGGCAGGCTATCACTTCGGCAAGTTCCTTCCGTTGGTACGTTGGGACATGTATAAGGACGACTGTGTTTATTGGAGTGCTAACAACTACCAGCGCATCATGCTCGGTCTGACTTATCAGGTGTTCAAGAACTTTAAGATTCAGGCCAACTACGGTCACTTCATGTATACCGACAATGCAGCCGCCAATCTTGGCTACGACAAGTCGGAGCAGGTGCAGATTATGGCAATGTTTAATTTCTAATTAAAACCATATTACTAACATTCTAAATTCCAAATTATTATGAAAAAGCTATTATTATTGCTGGCAGTGCTTATCGGTGCTGTTTCAGTTAATGCTCAACACCTTGGTACTCAGTACCGTTTGAAGAAAGTTATCCCGGTTGCAGGCCGTCAGGGTATCGCTATCGACGACAAGTACTACTATGTTTCCGACACGAAGGTACTTTATAAGTACGACAAGGAAGGTAATCTCATTATGAAGAACGACCAGCCTTTCCAACATCCGGAAATTGCCAACCACTTTGGCGACATCGACGTGTGGAACGGTGAAATCTATTGCGGTATCGAGAAATTCGAATACGGACGTGGTTTCAACATCGCCGTGTCAATTTATGATGCAGAGACATTGCAATGGAAGCGCGACCTTCCTTGGAGCCCGGAATCGGGACAGGTAGAGGTTTCCGGTCTTGCTGTTGACCGTGAAAGAAATATGGTATGGATGTCTGACTGGGTTGACAGCCGCTATGTATATTGCTACAGCCTTGAGACAGGACAATACTATACAAAGATGCAGTGCCGTCCTACTCCGTACTGGTGTCAGGGTATTTTCATCGCTGACGGCAAGATGTTGTTCGCTGCCGACGACGGTGAGTCAATGTATCAGATTCCTGACAATATCTATGTTGCTGACATCAGCGAAGTTCAATTCACTGGCTTGAAAGACGGTTCGGAAGTGGTTAAGGACACTCCGTTCAGCGTTAAGCTCGACAAGAACGGCAAACCGGAAATCCGTAAAGGAAAGATTGCCGCAGGCGCAAAGGCCGGCCGTGTAGAATTGTTCCGTGAAATGTACGATTTCCGCCGCTGCGGTGAAATCGAAGGTCTCAGCATCGACCCGACTAACGACGACTTGGTGGTTCTCAACAACCGTGGTACTACTATCGTGCTTGGTATGTCGCAAGGACCGCTTACAGAAGAAGGTTATACCGGTGAGATTCATGAGCTCTATGTTTATGAGAAAATCAAATAATGGGCTTATATAAATATTTTCTTGGTTACTAAAAAATGGCGGGCATGCGTAGCGATACGCGTGCCTGTTTTTCACAT
>URQP01000160.1 GCA_900550025.1 uncultured Porphyromonadaceae bacterium
ACATCTCGTTTCTTTACTTGCTCTGCTCGTTCTCGTCTTGTCAAGGTCTTCTTTCCGTATGCAATATGACAGATAAAGTCAAAGTCATCCACATCATCCATATTCCGGTCATGCTTCAGAACCGCAAGGTCAATACCGGCTTCTTTAAGCATTTCCGCTATCTCGCTTTTCCTTTTTAGGGCATTCCACTTAGAGGTAAAGGTTTCTATTGTCGCATATGTGTCAATAATATTCTTCTTAGTATAATCTGTGATGCTTTCTGTACGAAGTAGTTTCCCGTTCGTATCATAAACGGAAACCACTTTATTGATTACTTTTACTTCACAACCATTTTTATCCACAATTGGTTTTGGTCGTGGCACCGGTGTCGGGCACTCACAAGGATTTTTGCCACAGACGGGACATACCGAAGGTGGAGTAGGTTTTGGACAGACACAAGGATTTTTGCCGCAAACAGAACATGGCTTCGGAGGATAATCTGGATCAATCTCTATCGGGCCATCCCAATCCGGATCAGCAAAGAGGCGTGTTACATTTCGAAAGTCCATTACTACAAAATGTGTTTTACCTTCTTTTTCACGAATTCGGGTGCCTCGTCCTATAATCTGCTTAAACTCTGTCATTGATCCGATCTGCTGGTCTAGGACTATAAGTTTGACCATTTTGCAATCAACACCAGTTGATAGTAATTTGCTGGTCGTAGCTATTACCGGATATTTTGATGCTACAGAAATAAAATAATCTAGTTTCCCTTTACCATATTCATCGCTGCCGGTAATGCGGACTATATAGTCGGGATTCTTTTTGCACATATCTGCATTGGCATTAACCAGTGCAATTCGCATTCTTTCTGCATGTGTCTCATCAGCACAAAATACAATGGTTTTTGCCATACGATCTGTGCTTTTGAGATAGTTAGTTATTTCTTGTGCTATTTCCCTATGGCGATCTTCAATCACGATGTTATAATCATAGTCACTGTTATTGTATATTCGATCCTCGATCTCATTGCCGTAAATATCCTTTTGACCTTTGATTGGCCGCCACTCATCTCCGATATTTGTTGTAATATTTATGACTTTAAACGGAGCAAGGAAGCCATCTTCTATCCCATTCTTCAAACTATATGTATAAACAGGTTCGCCAAAATATCCAATGCTTGATTGATAACGTGTTTCTTTTGGCGTTGCAGTCATGCCTATGTGAGTTGCAGAGGAAAAATAATCCAGTATAGTGCGCCAGTTACTGTCATCTTTGGCACTTCCTCTATGACACTCGTCAATAATTACAAGATCAAAATAATCCGGATTAGGGAAAAGTTCCTGATAATTTTTCGCATCGCTTTGTCCAATAAGTTGCTGATAAAGCGCAAAATACACTTGATGAGAAAGCAATTCCTTCAATTTATCCTTGTCTTTGGAATAATCTATTTTATGGATTACTTTTTCCAAAGGCTTGAAATCTTGTTCAATGGATTGATCTACCAATATATTGCGGTCGGCTAGATAAAGAACTTTTTTCTTTAATCCACTCTTAAGCAGTCTCCAAACTATTTGAAACGCAGTGTATGTCTTACCTGTACCGGTAGCCATCACAAGTAAAATACGGTTTTGCCCTTTTGCAATGGCGTTGATAGTACGATTTATAGCATTAAGTTGATAATATCTTGGAGGGAAAATATTTTGTCCACTACACAATGGCTGGTTAATGACAGCTTCCTCCTGTTCATTAAGCCCGTTTCCTTCGTTTATCCCTTTTTTATACCGCTCAATCAATTCTTCGCGGGTTGGAAATTCATCCATACCGAAACATCGTTCCTGTCCGGTTAGAAAATCATGCTCGGCAAAACCTTCCCCATTAGAACTGAACGCAAATTTGACATCAAGCATTTTTGCGTATTCCATTGCCTGCTGTAAACCATAGGAAACAGTATGCTTGGTGTCTTTTGCTTCAATAATAGCAATTGGTGTAGCTTTATTCACATAAAGCACATAGTCAGCGAATTTTGGTTTTTCACGATGTACAATATTGCCATGCAAGCTGATTTTACCATCGGTAAATTTCACTTGTTGTTCCATGAAAATACTATCTTTTGTCCATCCCTTGCTTGTGATGGCATCGTTGATATAGCGGAACTTTACATCTTCCTCTGATAATTCATGACTGATGCCCATGTTCATATAATATTTTATTATCGGAAGTTCAACTCATCAAAATTCGGAGTTTAATATTCGGTTATCTATATCATTGGCGTTCTTTCTCGTCAGTTATCAAATCTTTCAAATCTACTTGTAGTATCTTTGAAATCGCTAAAAGTGTTTCCAAATCCGGTTGGTACCTGTTGCAAGCGTAACTATTGATTGTACTGAAACTCTTGCCAACTTGTTTTGCAAGCCAAGTTTGTGATATACCCTTTTGCTCAAGAATATCTTTTATCCTGTTCAACTTCATACCACTCTGAATTTTGCTACAAAAATACGCTAAATTTTGCGATATCAGAGCACTCACGACGAACAAAATTTGCTTTCATGCAAAAGAGCACATTTCTTGAATAGAAAAAAGGTGTGATAGAATGTATTGTTTTTCTTAGAAAACTTATAAATTGTGGGAACTTTTCGGTATCAAATTACAAAAATTATTGAATGCATAATTTGATAATCAAAAAGATATGGAATGTTATTCAGTTCAAGCGTGGTGCCGAAGCCCATTTCAGAATCGTAGGTCGTAGGATACCTTTGGGTATAAAATAAGCGACAGCTCCCACGCCTATACCCGCAGAATACGGATACGACGCGGCAAGATGTTTGCCTATTCCTCTCTTGCAATGAATTTCCTACGTTCACGATTCGGGAACAGACTTACACTTTCCGTGTTTGTCAGTATGTTCGACAAATATAGGATTATTTTTTGAAAATTTCCTATCTTTGTTCCTAATAAATCGAACATGCCATGCCGAACATTCCTTTAGCCGAACGACTGCGCCCCCGCACGATAGACGAATACATCGGGCAGGAGCACCTCGTGGGCAAAAACGGGGTGTTCCGCAAGTTCTTCGAGACGGGCAACGTCCCGTCGTTCATCCTCTGGGGACCTCCGGGCGTGGGCAAGACCACGCTGGCGAAGATCGTCGCCACACAGTTGGAACGCCCGTTCTTCACCCTCTCGGCCGTCACGTCGGGCGTGAAGGACGTGCGCGAGGTGATCGAGTCGGCGCGCAAGCAGCGGTTCTTCGACCAGAAGGCCCCGCTGCTGTTCATCGACGAAATCCACCGTTTCAACAAGTCGCAGCAGGATTCGCTGTTAGGGGCCGTCGAGCAGGGCGTCTTCACGCTCATCGGCGCGACGACCGAAAACCCCTCGTTCGAGGTGATCTCGCCGCTCTTGAGCCGCTGTCAGGTCTACATCCTCAAGTCGCTCGAAGACAAGGACCTGCAAACGTTGCTCGACCGCGCCCTGACGACCGACACCGAGCTGAAAGAGCGCGACATCGAGGTCACGGAAACCGGCGCGCTGTTCCGCTTCTCGGGCGGCGACGCGCGCAAGCTGCTCAACATCCTCGAAATCGTCGTCGGGGCCACTGAAGGCAAGGGGAAGATCACCG
>URQP01000161.1 GCA_900550025.1 uncultured Porphyromonadaceae bacterium
GTGAGTGCCGCCGCAAGAATCACCAGAGCAACGCGCCTAGTCTTTCATACGCTTGATTTCAGCGTCAGTCAATCCGCTTGAAGCCTCGATACGTATGCTCTGTTCCTTGCCTGTGGCTTTATCTTTCGCGGATACGTTCAATATGCCGTTGGCATCGATTTCGAATGTAACCTCGATTTGTGGCACACCGCGCGGAGCCGGAGCTATTCCGTCCAAGTGGAAGCGTCCGAGCGATTTGTCGTCGCGGGCCATCGGGCGTTCACCTTGCAATACATTGATTTCAACTGACGGCTGGTTGTCGGCCGCAGTAGAGAATACTTCGCTCTTGCGGGTAGGGATTGTGGTGTTTGCGTCGATAAGTTTTGTCATAACGCCGCCCATAGTCTCTATGCCTACTGACAACGGAACGACATCAAGCAATACTACGTCTTTCACGTCACCGTTCAGCACACCGCCTTGGATTGCTGCGCCTATAGCGACTACTTCGTCGGGGTTGACACCTTTCGACGGAGCTTTGCCGAAGAATTTCTCGACAATCTGCTGTACGGCAGGAATACGTGTGGAGCCTCCGACAAGTATTACTTCGTCGATGTCCGAAGTCGACATGCCTGCATCCCTCAAAGCGTTCTGGCACGGAACGATGGTTGCCTGAATAAGGTCGTCGCACAATTGCTCGAACTTAGCGCGTGTAAGGGTCTTTACCAAGTGCTTTGGAATACCGTTTACAGGCATTATATACGGCAAGTTGATTTCCGTTGAAGTTGTGCTTGAAAGCTCTATCTTGGCTTTTTCAGCAGCCTCTTTCAGACGTTGCAATGCCATCGGGTCCTGACGCAAGTCAACGCCTTCATCCTTTTGGAACTCGTCGGCAAGCCAGTCGATGATTTTGTGGTCGAAATCGTCACCGCCAAGGTGCGTGTCGCCATTGGTCGATTTCACTTCAAACACGCCGTCGCCCAATTCGAGGATTGAAATATCGAATGTACCGCCGCCGAGGTCGAATACCGCGATTTTCTTGTCGCCGTCGGCTTTGTCCAGACCATAGGCCAATGCTGCCGCAGTAGGCTCGTTCACGATACGGCGCACTGTCAATCCTGCGATTTCGCCGGCCTCTTTGGTGGCCTGACGCTGCGAGTCGTTGAAGTATGCCGGAACAGTAATGACGGCTTCGGTAACTGTCTGCCCGAGGTAGTCCTCGGCAGTTTTCTTCATTTTTTGAAGAATCATTGCCGAAATTTCTTGCGGAGTATATTCGCGTCCGTCGATGTCGACACGCGGGGTGTTGTTGTCGCCGCGTACCACTTTATAAGGAACACGCGAAATCTCTTTAGTCACATTGTCGTATGTCTCGCCCATAAAACGCTTTATGGAGAACACCGTGCGTTTCGGGTTGGTGATTGCCTGACGTTTTGCCGGGTCACCGATTTTACGTTCGCCGCCGTCGACGAACGCCACGATGGAAGGAGTAGTGTTGCGTCCTTCGCTGTTCGGTATGACTACCGGATCTTTGCCTTCCAGTACAGCCACACACGAGTTCGTAGTACCTAAGTCTATACCAATAATTTTACCCATAATCGTATATTTTTTAGTTATTAATCAAGTTTGCTCTGCCGGCCGTAGCGGCCGACACCTGAATATAAACAAATCACGTGCCAAATTATTGAAATCTGTGTTCAGGAAAGAAAATCAGTGCCGTGGTACTGACATAACGTCAGTGTCACAGTGCCATTATGGGGCGGCAGCGGACAGTTATGTTGCAAAACATAGATATTTTTCTGACAAAATGCCGTCAGTCTTTCAATTTTATACTAATTTTGCGTAGCGTTGTAAGTTCACATAGATGTGTGCTTACGTAATTTGAATATCAACATATTAAATTAAAATATTATGAATATTTCTCGGATTGAACATCTTGGAATAGCTGTCAAGAGTCTTGAAGAAGCCATTCCGTATTATGAAAACGTATTGGGTCTTAAGTGTTATGCAATCGAAGAAGTTGCTGACCAGAAAGTGAAGACAGCATTCTTCATGGTAGGTGAGACCAAGATTGAGCTTCTTGAGCCTACAAGCGAGGAAAGCACGATTGCCAAGTTCATCGAAAAGCGCGGCGAAGGCATCCACCATCTTGCTTTCAAAATCGAAGACGGTGTGGCTAATGCTCTTGCGGAAGTTGAAGGAAAGGGTATCCGTTTGATTGACAAGGCTCCGCGCAAAGGTGCCGAAGGTCTCGACATCGCTTTCCTGCATCCGAAATCCACTCTCGGCGTTCTTACCGAATTGTGCGAGAAGCCTGAATAATTAAGAAGAACATTTAAAATACACATATATAATATTATGAGCAATCAACTTGAAAAAGTGCAGGAGCTTATCGCATTGCGCGAGAAGGCCCGTCTCGGCGGTGGCGAGAAGGCTATTGCCAAACAGCACGAAAGAGGTAAATACACAGCCCGCGAAAGAATCGCGCAACTTCTTGACGAAGGCAGCTTCGAGGAACTCGATATGTTCGTTCAGCACCGTTGCACTAACTTCGGTCAGGAGAAGAAGCATTTCCTCGGCGACGGTGTGGTTACCGGCTACGGTACTATCGACGGACGTCTTGTCTATGTGTTCGCACAGGATTTCACAGTGTTCGGCGGCTCCTTGTCGGAGGCTATGGCGCAGAAGATTTGCAAGATTATGGATATGGCGATGAAGATGGGCGCGCCTGTCATCGGCTTGAACGACTCGGGCGGCGCACGTATTCAGGAAGGTATCAACGCGTTGTCGGGCTATGCCGAGATTTTCGAGCGCAATATCCTTGCTTCGGGTGTGATTCCGCAAATTTCCGCTATTCTCGGTCCATGTGCCGGCGGTGCGGTTTATTCTCCGGCGTTGACAGACTTCACGATAATGACTAAGGGAATATCCTATATGTTCCTTACCGGTCCGAAGGTAGTTAAGACAGTGACTGGCGAAGATGTGACTCAAGAACAGCTTGGCGGTGCCACGATGCACTCTTCTAAATCAGGTGTTGCCCATTTCGCTACAGAGGATGGCGAGGAGGCTTTGATGCTTATCCGCAAGTTGCTGAGCTATATGCCACAGAACAATCTTGAAGAGGCACCTCTCGTGAAATGTACCGATCCGATTGACCGTCTTGAGGATTCTTTGAACGAAATAGTACCTGATTCTCCTAACAAGGCATACGATATGTATGAGGTTATCGGTGCTATAGTTGACAATGGCGAATTCCTTGAGATACAGAAAGATTTCGCGAAGAATATAATCATCGGCTTTGCCCGTTTCAACGGCCAGTCGGTCGGAATCGTCGCCAACCAGCCGAAGTTCCTTGCCGGTGTGCTTGATTGCAATGCTTCGCGCAAGGCCGCGCGTTTCGTGCGTTTCTGCGACGCTTTCAATATTCCTATCGTTTCGTTAGTTGATGTGCCGGGATTCTTGCCGGGAACGGGACAAGAATACAATGCTGTGATTCTTCACGGCGCGAAACTGCTTTACGCATACGGAGAGGCTACTGTGCCAAAAGTCACGGTAACATTGCGCAAGAGTTATGGCGG
>URQP01000162.1 GCA_900550025.1 uncultured Porphyromonadaceae bacterium
CGAGCCGTTGGATTCGAGAATGTCGGATACAATTCGGCAGGTATACGGGAAATCATCGGGGAACATGCGTTTCAGCGCACGGTGGGCAAGATTGCCGTGACCTATCTCGCGGCGGCCTACTCCGCGTTGCGGTTTGGCTTCGCCGGTAGAGAACGGAGGGAAATTGTAGTGGAGAAGGAAGTGTTCCTTGCCTTGGTTGAGCACGTCGTCGATGATTTTCTCGTCGAGCTTCGTGCCGAGTGTGGCAGTAGCGAGCGCTTGTGTCTCTCCGCGTGTGAACACGGCCGAGCCGTGAGGTCCCGGCAGATAGTCAACTTCGCACCATATCGGGCGTATCTCGGTGGTCTTGCGGCCGTCGAGACGGATGCCTTCGTCGAGGATGCAGCGGCGCACGGCCTCTTTCTCTACGTCGTGGTAGTAGCGTGCCACCAACGGCGCTTTCTCTTCTCTTTCCTCTTCCGGGATAGTCTCCAGATATTCTTCCTCTATCTTCTGGAATTGGTCATTGCGCCAATGTTTGTCGGCACATCCGGCCTTTGCTATGGCGTATGCCTTGTCGTAGCACTTGTCGTGTACGTCTTTGCGCAAATCCTCGTCGTTGACTTCGTGGCAGTACTCGCGTTTCACCACGCCTAATTCTTTAGCCAGTTCTTCCTGTACGAGGCATTGTGCCTTGATGGCTTCGTGGGCGGCTTTGAGCGCTTCGAGAAGCTCGGCTTCCGAAACTTCGTTCATTTCGCCCTCTACCATCATAATATTGTCGTAGGTCGCGCCTACCATCAGTTCGATGTCGGCTTTCTCCACTTGCTCGAATGTCGGGTTGATGACGAACTGTCCGTCGACACGTGCCACGCGTACCTCGGAAATAGGACCGTGGAAAGGAACGTCGGACACGGCTATGGCCGCCGATGCGGCAAGTCCGGCCAGCGCGTCGGGCATATCGACGCCGTCTGACGAGAACATGATGATGTTGACGAACGTGTCTGCGTGATAATTGTCGGGGAACAAGGGGCGGAGCACACGGTCAACAAGACGTGCCGTAAGAATTTCGTAATCGGAAGCCCTTCCTTCCCTTTTCATAAACCCGCCGGGGAAACGTCCGGCAGCCGAGAATTTCTCTTTGTATTCAACTTGCAGAGGCATGAAGTCCACGCCTTCTCCGGCTTCTTTTGCCGAAACAACTGTAGCGAGCAGCATCGTATTGCCCATACGCAGCTCGACTGCGCCATCCGCTTGCTTCGCCAATTTTCCAGTTTCCAAAGTGATTTCGCGTCCATCGGCAAGCTTGATGGTCTTCTTGATAGGATTCATATATAATTCTTTAACTTCTAAAATTCGCACAAAGATAGTGAAAGTTGAGAGAAATGCAAATAGCTTGCTGAATTTGCATTTCCGAAACGCATCCTGTCTTAATTGTTGAGGGTTGAGTGAGGAGAGTGTTGCTATTTTAATTGTTGGGGGTTGAGAGAGTAGTAGGCTGCTATTCTCGTCCGGATGTTTTCACGCAGGCATTCCTCGTAGAGCCATGGCTCGGCTCCGTGGAAGTCGCCTACGTTGAGGAAGCCGCGTATCGGGGCATACTCGTCGCCGCTGTAGCCTTTCACTATGAGTACGTGGCGGTCGGTATCGACGCTAACTGTGATAGTGTCGCTCAGGGTGGCGGGGGTGGCATCCGTCCGCCAGTTCACCGGATTGATGCACATCGCGCACGGCTCGGCCACTATCGGTTGGATGTAGCGTATGTCGGACACGGAGTTGTAGCAGATTGTCACCCCTGTGTTGTCAGCGCGTTGAGCCGCTTTGATATTGGGTGTGGCCGAAACATCGCCGGGTGTCACCTTATAGCCTAAGACGTAGGCTGCCACTAAATACTTGTGCAGATCTTCAGGCATCGCTTTCAGCACTTCCACCACCGCTTTCGCCCCTTGGCTGAATCCGGCCAATATGAAGGGTCGTTGCGGATTCCGACGGCGCAGGAATTCCGCAAAAGCGTTCTGTATGTCGTCGTTAGGGATGCGGAAGCGGCTGCGTACGGTGTCCTCGTTCAGCGTTTCCTATGCCTCGATTGTGGTATGGCGGTAGTATGGCGAGTAGAAATTGTTGTTCTCTCCCATATATCCGGCTATTCTGCTTATTTCCTTGTCCATATCGGCACGGTGTTTGGGGTTGTGAACATCAGCGTAATGGCATATACGTCCGTCTTCCGTAGTCCAGTCGGCTTCCCAAGTGGAGACGAAATAAAGCACGTCGGCTCCGTTGCCTGTCTTGTCGTTTTCGCTGACGTACCACATCTCCGGGTCGGTGTAATCCGGCGCGTCGGGGATGTATTGCCCTGTTTGTGCGTCATTCCCTTTACAGGCTGTGGCCAATACTGTTACTGTCAATATAAGACCTGCGATAATATTATATCGTTTTCTTATCTGTCTCGTGTAAGTTTTATGTATCATATTTATTGTAGAGTTATTTTAGCTGATTCTGTATATCAAAGTCTTCTGTGTCGACTCGGTAGCCTACGGAAATTATGGCATCGAGATTGTAAAACTCCACCTGAGAAGTTTGAGTCTTGCCTTCTATTGCACCATGTCGAGTGGTTATTTCCATCTTGGAAACAACCACATCTTTTTTTTGCAGCTCTCCTTCTTCAAAGATATTCTTCAAGTGTTTGCTGATAGCAGGAATTCCGACGTCAAACAATTCAGCCATCGCCTTTTGGGTAGCCCAAATGTTTTCGTCCTTGTAGAGTACTTGTATGCCATCCTCCTTCTCTTCGGAAATAAATGTAAGGAATTCTGCCGTACTGTTCCGTATCTCGAATTTTTTAGCCAAAATTATTGTACTGTTTCTCACAAGTGCAAAGATATGGAAAATCCTCCGGATTCGTAGCTTTTAATGTTTAGGGAATTCTTATCTAAATTAGATAGGACACTGGTTTTCGCAAAACAGGATGCCTGTTTCACAAAATTGTCGGTGACGCGAATCAGGCAATATGGCTTGTCGTGCAGCATTCCAATCTTGAAACGATTCAGCGTTGGTTGCCGCTTTTTCATGAAGCTGCCGGCAAAGGGGAGTTGGGAAAGGATTTTGTGGCTATGATGGAAGACCGTTGTGCTGTGTGGAGCGGAAAACCTCAGAGATATGGACACAAGGATATATGCAGAGCGGTAAATTCGTTGTTAACACTTTGTTGGATGCCGATAAAGTTGATGAATGGCGCAAAGAGGTGGGACTGCCTCCGCTTGATGAATATATCCAGCAAATGGAATCTACGGCTAATCTGAAAACAGACAAATAAGCCGGTTTATATTCTCATATTTTATCGTTGGAATGGCTAATCTTTTATATTAGTGTCCGCTAAAAACACGGATATTCGGTTTGTAGATGTAAGGTGCTACTATTTGCAGACGATGCCAGCCCCGTGGGGGCTGCTGCTGCGTAACCCGCCGCCTTGGCGGTGGGTAGGTGGCTGACAAAGAAATCGGCCT
>URQP01000163.1 GCA_900550025.1 uncultured Porphyromonadaceae bacterium
ATATTGTCGTCAAAGTCGAGGATGCCCAATGGCGGCGTGTGGGTAATGAGAACGTCCGTACCGTCGGGGATATTTGCATAATGCTTGGCTTGGCGGCCGGTTACGCAGTCGCCCATAAACATAGGGACTCCATAGAATCTCACACCGCCGATTTCCACACCGGAATTGCACAGGTAATGCACGTTATCGTCGAGTCCGTCAACCTTGGCACCATAAAGGCATTCGTCGTGGTTGCCGCAGATGAATATCTTCTGCAGATACGGAAGGTCGCAGAACCAGTTCAAGAAATCCAATGCTTCCTGCTCGCTTCCTGTCATAGTAAAATCACCGGAATGCACAACTACATCGGCCTCGGGCAAATCGCTCAACCGCCTGTGGCTCCCATGCGTGTCGGAAATATGCAATATTTTCATCTCCCATACTTTCTTTGCCGACAAAGATAAAGGATTACTGGCTCAATCTGCGATACAAGATGAAATAATTCCATTGCTGTATATAAAAGTGGGACATGTAGAGTGTACTTTTGCAATGTATTGAAGTAATCCATATTAATATGAGCATAACATTAATTAATGAGAACAATGTAAAGCCTATTGCCATCTATGTGCATGGACTTGGTTCCGGTGCTGCATCGACAACAGTCCTGATGGTATGTAAAATATTCTCCGAATACGAGTGGATAGCAATTGAAGTAAATGAGAATCCATTTGAATCAGTAGAAAAGATTAATGCCACTGTCAGTAAGTTCAATCCATCCTTATTAATGGGGACTTCATTGGGCGGATATTATGTGTTTTATGCAGATGCTCCACACGCAACAAAGGTGATCTGCAACCCGGCAATGAATATGGCGAAGCTTATTCGTCACAAGATAGGATTCGGGACATATTCTTATTTTGTAGAAAGGCAGGACGGCAATACTGAATATACACTTGACGAAGCGGTTTGCAGATGTTTTACGGAATATGAGAGTAGTCATAGGGCAGTGAGCGGGACAAAGAACTATGCCTTGTTCGCCGTGCATGACGAACTTATAGGAGATGCCGATATGCTTGACAATATGGCAATGGTTTTCGAATCCGGATACAGATTATTGTTGGATTCCAAAGGGGGACATAGGCTCCGAGCAGAATCCCTAAAATTGTTACACAAAGAAATAACCAAATAGTAATGCAAGCCAGCATCGGAAATAATTTCGGTGATACTGTAAGCATCGACTGCGCCATACGTCCGATTTTCAATTTCAAGGCCGTATGATTCTGTTAAAGTGAAAAATTCATCTGATATATCATTCTACATTACATTATTTTATTAATTTTACAACGACTAGCATTTATAGGATATGATAGGAAGTATCATTGGAGACATAGTAGGCAGTATATACGAATTCAACAACATCCGAACCAAGGATTTTGAATTATTCGGCAAGGGGGCTGTGTATACCGACGACAGTATCCTGACTTTGGCCACAGCAGATGCTCTATTATCCGGCAATCTCGCAAAAATAACCAATTATTATGCCAACTATGCTGAAACAAATCCTTATCCTATGGGAGGTTATGGAGATAGTTTCAAAAATTGGGTTGTCCGAAAAACGCGTACAGGCTACGCACCAGCATATATGAGTTGCGGCAATGGCTCTGCCATGCGGGTAGGTCCTGTGGGGTGGGCTTTCAACACAAAAGAGGACACAATGAAAGCTGCTAAAATTTCCGCAGAGGGCACCCACAACCATCCAGAAGGCATAAAGGGTGCACAAGCCACGGCAATATGTATCTTTCTGGCACGGAATGGTGCCTCCAATGAAGACATTCAACAATGTATGGAAAAAGACTTCAACTATCAGTTTCCATGGACGGTGGCTGAACTGCAATCCCGCTACTCTTGGGACGGAGTGGATGGAAAAGGCAACGGCGCTATTTGCCAAGACAGTGTTCCCCAGTCCATTTTATGCGCTTTGCAAGCCACCAGCTTTGAAGATGCTATCCGTAATGCAATCAGCATCGGCGGGGATTCAGACACCATCGGCTGCATTACCGGGTCAATAGCCGAAGCCATTTATGGAGTGCCAACAGACATATACCAGAAAGCCATATCTTATTTGCCGGACAATTTCCAAAAGATTGTTACCGCCTTTGAAACAAAGTACGGAAGCGGTCGGCTTGCTCATAAAAAAGGATGAATGTAATACCTTAAAGAAGAAAATATGCTGCAACTTCAAAAATACACATGGCTGATAGACACTATCCGCAAAGCGGGAAAGATTTCTTTGGAGGAGATTTCCGGCCGGTGGGAGCGCAACAAGGACTTGAGCGATTGCAAGCCTTTGAGCCGTGCCACGTTCAACCGCTGGAGAGAAGCGATTTTCAGCCAGTTCGGGATAATCATCTCTTGCCAAAGAGCCGGAGGCTATCTCTACTACATAGAGAACCCGGAGGACATAGATGAAGATGAATTGAAAAAATGGATGCTCGACTCGTTTGCCGTAAGCAACCTAATCAGCGAGAACCTTTCTTTAAAAGACCGGATTATCGTCAACCAGATTCCGTCCGCCCGCAACCATTTGGCCGCACTGCTCGATGCGATGAGGGAAAACCGCGTAGTGACAATAACATATTGCGGGTTCAACAAGGCAAAAAGTTACAGGTTCACCATTGAACCATATTGCGTAAAACTGTTCGAGAACCGCTGGTACGTCCTCGCCCGCAACGTCCAATATGACAGTCTCCGCATTTACGGACTTGACCGCATAGTGGAGTTGAATATAACCGCAGACACGTTCAAACTCCCGAAAGATTTTTCCGCCACGGATTATTTCTCAAATTATTACGGAATCATATCCGACAGCAATATAAAGCCCGAACGAATAGTTATCAGGGCATACCGCGACCATATCCCGTATATGAAATCACTACCTTTGCACCAGAGCCAGAAACTGCTGGAAGACCATGGAGAATACGCCGACTTTGAATTATTCCTCGCCCCGACATTCGACTTTATAATGAAGCTGCTCAGCGCAGGAGCCATGATAGAAGTCATATCCCCGGAATCTTTAAGAAAAACATTGAAAGAATGGATTTCCGATATGTACTACTTCTACGAAAATGACAGACCATATATGAGACCAATAAGATAGCTATTCTTAGCAATCCACAATGATGCGTGATGATATGAAAAAAGAAGGGTGTGTCACGACAAAACAGCCTCGAACAAAATACCCATATTTCAGCTGATACCCATGTATGAAAAAGCGGTGCCCCCGGAAAGGGACACCGCCGTATTCAAGT
>URQP01000164.1 GCA_900550025.1 uncultured Porphyromonadaceae bacterium
CACTTTTAATGTTGGGGTCTTGGGTTCGAGCCCCAAGCGGATCACCAAGGAAGAGGATGCGCAAGAAACGCATCCTTTTCTTTTTTTTATCCCTGCCATCAGAACGCCACCCCATTCCACACACCATCCAAGCAGCATTAAAATACAGTTTTTAGGGTTATGACCCTAAAAACTAAAAACAAATTCACTATATTTGCAGGTATAATCGCAAATAAATATGCCATGATAGAAAGAGAGCTGTATATGAAACAAATCCGATCCTTCATGAACCGTCCGTTCATCAAGGTGATAGCCGGTATCCGCCGGTGCGGAAAGTCGGTCGTATTGCAACTGATAGCAGAAGAACTGGAGCGTCAGGGAGTTGCCAAAGAGCATATTGTCTATATAAACTTTGAGAGTTTTGAATGGATGGATATTGCCGATGCAAAAGCCCTATATCTGTATATCAAGGATAAAGTGAAAAAAACCGATGGGAAAACATATATCCTGCTGGATGAGATACAAGAGGTGAAGGATTGGGAAAAGGCCGTCAATTCTTTCATGGTGGATTGGGATGTGGATGTTTATGTAACCGGCTCCAACTCCCGGCTGCTTTCCTCCGAATTGTCCACCTATCTGGCAGGCAGGTACGTCTGTTTCCATATCATGCCGCTGTCCTTCAATGAATATCTTTTGTTTCATGGAATAAATCCGGATAGCAAGGAAGTATTAAGGGAAGAGTTTCAGAAATACCTCCGTATGGGCGGTTTTCCGACCGTTCATACAGGAAGTTACAGCTATGAAGCCATTTATAAGTTGGTGTATGACATCTATTCTTCCGTCATTCTGCGCGACACAGTACAGCGGCATGGCATCCGCAACGTGGAACTGCTGGAACGGGTAGTACGCTTCGTGTTCGAGAATATCGGCAACCGGCTTAACGCAAAGAATATCGCCGACTACTTCAAGAGCCAGCAACGGCGAGTGGACATCAACACCGTTTATAATTATCTGGATGCCTTGCAGGGCGCATTCATCATCCAGCGTGTGCCGCGTTACGACATCAAGGGGAAAGAACAGTTGCAGACCAACGAGAAGTATTTTGTCAGCGACTTGTCGCTGGTTTACGCCGTAATGGGCTATAAAGACCGGATGATTTCAGGTGCGTTGGAGAACATTGTCTATTGGGAGATGAAGCGTCGCGGATATGACACGTTCATTGGTAAGCAGGACAATCGTGAAGTCGATTTCGTAGGCATCCGCAAGGACGAAAAGATTTATGTTCAGGTAACTTATCGGATGGAATCGGACGCAACGGTTGAGCGCGAATTTGCCCCTTTGCTTGCCATCAGCGACCATTACCCCAAATATGTTGTGAGTATGGATAATGTCTGGCAGGACAATATCGAAGGGGTAAGACACCGGCACATTGCCGATTTCCTGACGGATGAGAATTGGTAAATTCGATTCTTCAATATTTGAGGATTTATGGAAGATGTGTGACCACTCAGATAGATTACACAACATACGTCATGGCCAAAAGCACCGAGGGATGCTGCTGTCAGACTGTGAATAGCGAGAAGTTGACGCTGCCGTAGGCGCGGTGCTCGTCGAAATGGGGCAACGACGAGAAATCGTAATTCTTGGAATGCTCGATGATGAAAGTAGCCCCCGGGGCAAGCAAGCCGGAACCGAGCACCAATCCCGGTATCTCCCCGAAGCGTGGCAAATCGTAAGGAGGGTCGGCAAAGATGAAATCGTATTTCGACTTGTCGGCCGCAATGAATTTGAACACGTCGCCCTTTATCAGCCGCAGGTTGGTCTCGCCAAGCGTCTGCGCCACTTTGCGTATGAACGCATATTGAGTGCCGCTTTTCTCCACGGCCGTGACCGAAGCGCATCCCCTCGAAAGCAATTCAAAACTGATGGCGCCCGTGCCGGCAAACAAGTCGAGTGCGGCGATGCCCTCAAGGTCGATACGGTTCTCTATCACATTGAATATATTCTCGCGCGCAAAATCGGTTGTAGGACGCGCCGTTATGTTCCTCGGCACGTCGAACCTGCGCTTGCCATATTTACCCCTTATTATTCGCATAGCGGAAGTACTATCAGGTCAAACGGGGCATCCATGGCCTTACGTCCCAACTTAAGCAGCCGCGCGGGAAATATCGACTGCACCACGACGCGGACATAACGGCGGAACTGCTCAAGCAAGGCCTTGCGGCAACGTTTCTCTACCAGCAGGTGCATCTCGTCGGACAAGGGGTCAAGCCCGTTGGCGTTCCAAGCGTTCATCACGTAATAGAAAGCGTCGTTGATGTCGCTGAATCTGAAAAAATTAGCGAATGCCACATTATCATTCTTAAGCACCACAACGCCTACTTTTCCGTCGTTGAAATAAACAAACATACGGTTGGCGGCATTCGAATGCTCTCTCTTACTGAAAAATTTAATTATAGGAGTAAGAAAATGTGTCACCTCAGGATTGTCGAACGTGCGGCGCAAGAACGAGTCGAGAGCAGGCTCTATGCCGAAAGCCAGCGTTACGCCCTTCTCCTCTATTCTGTCTGCACGCACGACAAGACGGTCGCCGGGATACAGATATTTATAATATCTGCAACACTCGTCGTAATCGCCTCCCGCCGAAAACTCGTCAGGAATCAGCAAAAAATGCCGGGATTCGGAAAAAATCGTCCGCCGCTCATATCCATAGAGGAAAAAACGGTTGTCGTATACGGCAGACTCGATTTCCTTTATTTCGTCCTTGCCGCTTCCGTCGAAAGGTATTTCGCCGAATACGAGCGAGTTGTCCTCCATACGGCTGCTAACGGCATAGACTATTTTCCCCGGTGATAAGCGCATGGCAAGCGACCACACCTCGGGATGCAGTATCACAATCGTGCCGTTCGGTTTATCCGTCAATTCCATCATACACTATTCCTTGTGCAAAGATACTATGTTTGTTGCAAAAAAGAAAAAGGTGTAGATTTGAACATTAAAAGATAACGGATTTATAGTGAATCTGAATGATGAATATACCTATTTGCATTCGTTTAGAGGCACTCCATTCTTATGCCATTTTGGGTTAAAGCAATTAACGAACAGTGATACC
>URQP01000165.1 GCA_900550025.1 uncultured Porphyromonadaceae bacterium
GGAGATTGTGATTACTTGTAATTCCGGCTGAAAAATGCCCCCTGCCGCTGCCAACGACTGGATGGCGGAACACATGTTTGAAAAGTATCCGTTGGGTGATTTAAAAAATGTATAGACGATGAAAGCAGAAATAGTTATAGCCGGATTCGGCGGACAGGGTGTGCTGTCGATGGGTAAGATTCTTGCATATTCCGGATTGATGGAAGACAAGGAAGTGACATGGATGCCGGCCTACGGACCTGAGCAGCGTGGCGGTACGGCGAATGTGACAGTGATATTGAGCGACGAGAAAATCAGTTCCCCGATTCTCAATTCGTATGACATCGCCGTGGTGCTTAACCAGCAGAGCCTTGACAAGTTCGAGAGCAAGGTGAAGCCGGGCGGGGTGCTGATTTACGACAATTACGGAATCCATCGCGCTCCGGAGCGCAAGGACATAGAAGTGTACAATGTCAATGCGATGGAGGCAACTTTCGAATTGAAGAACGACAAGGCTTACAATATGGTGGTGCTCGGCGCGTTGCTGAAAGTAAGGCCTGTCGTGACGCTCGAAAGCGTGCTGAAAGGCTTGAAGAAGTCGTTGCCGGAGCGTCATCACAATCTTATCCCGCTGAATGAGGAAGCGATTAAGAAAGGTATGTCGTTGATAGAATTATAATAGCATAGTCGCTCGCACGCTTGGCGTGACCGGAACCTTACGTGCCGTAGGGCTCCTATGAAAGGGCGGCGGAACAAGAGAGCGGCAGGTTGGAATAAGCAACCTGCCGCTCTCTTTTCTCCTGCGGTGATATTATTTCTTCATGCGCAGCCCGATGCAAATCTGGTCGTATTTTTCGAGCAGCGACGCTACGGTGTTGAGCGTGGCCTTGTCGGAAATACTTGCCAGTTTCTCTACAAGGTTGACTAATTTTGTCGCGTCGGCCGCGATTGCAAGGTCGGTTGCGGATTTTTGGAAATACACGGTCAGCGACTTGTCGGAGCCGAGCTTGTCAAGCAATTTAGACGCTCCGAGCTTGAGGCTGAACGAGCCGTCGCCGTTGTCGGCCACAGTCCCTTTCACTTCTTTGCCTTTCACCGACAGTGTGAAGTTGCCGTTGTTGTCGAATGAGATTTGTGTGTTGTCTGCTCCCAATTTGCTGTAAAGCGGTGCAAGCTTTTCTTCCACGAGCGATGATGCCGCCGCTCCTCCCGCTTTTTCCAACAAGTCGTCGGAACGGAAGATTACGGCCGGACCCGATGTGTGCCATGTGCCCTGCAAGTCTGCAAGTTTCACGTCCGATGAACTCAGCGCATTGCTTACGATGCCGCTGATGTTGCTATCCTTCAGCTTGCCGAATAAATCGGTAAGCGAGCCGTCGGCATTCATGGTCTGAGCGTTGAATGCGACTGAAGCGATGGCGATAACCAGAAATTTAGAATAAATTTTCATAGCCTTTAGTTTTATGTGATTGTAAAAATACGCAATAATCGTGCCGTATGCAACCGCCGTTTGCCGTATTTTTTGTTTTTGAGTATTTTTGTGTGCATAAAAGATTATGATATGGACGAATTGTACTATAATGCCGTTGATTTGCTGAAGACATTGATTTCTGTGCCTTCGATAAGCCGGGAAGAGGATAAGGCTGCTGACATAGTCGCCGGATTTTTAGAAAACAACGGTTGTGAAGTCAGGCGTAGCGGAAACAACATCTGGACGGTGGCAGCCGGCTATTCTTCTGAAAAGCCGACGTTGCTTCTCAATTCGCATATCGACACTGTGCGTCCTGTCGCCGGATGGGAGCATGACCCGTTCACTGCAGTAGAAGATGAAGATGGCAGAATCTATGGTCTTGGCAGCAATGATGCCGGGGCATCGCTTGTCAGCTTAGCAGCCGCTTATTTGTGGCTGTCCTCAAAACGTCAACCTTACAATCTCGTGTTTCTCGCTTCGTGCGAGGAGGAGGTCAGCGGTAAAGGCGGGATAGAATCGGTCTTGCCGTTGCTTCCGGCGGTCGATTTTGCGGTCGTGGGCGAGCCTACCGGGATGCGCCCTGCCGTGGCCGAAAAGGGGCTGATGGTGCTTGACGGCCGAGTAGACGGAGTTTCCGGGCATGCCGCCCGCGACGAGGGTGTGAACGCCATTTATAAGGCAATCGGTGTGGTCGGCGCATTACGTGACTTACGGTTTCCTTTGGTTTCCGAATATCTCGGGCCTGTAAAGGTCAGTGTCACGCAGATAGAAGCCGGCACGCAGCACAATGTCGTTCCTGATTTGTGCAGGATTGTGGTCGATGTCAGGACAACGGACGCATATACGAATGAGCAGACATTGGAACTGATTCGCGGGGCTGTCCCTGATTGCGTGCTTGAGCCGCGCAGCTTGCGGCTGCGTCCTTCGTCGGTGCCGGTAGGGCATCCGGTGGTGCAGCGGCTGGTGTTTGCCGGAAAGGAGCCTTTCGGGTCGCCTGCATTGAGCGATCAGGCTTTGATGCCTTTTCCCTCTGTGAAAGTAGGTCCGGGTGATTCCGCCCGCTCGCATACGGCCGACGAGTTCATATATGCAGATGAAATCCGTGAGGCGATACAGCTCTATGTCACGGTACTCGACGGTGTGGCTTTGAAATGAATAGATTATAAAGTTGAACAAAAAACAGGATATGGCTTATGCCCATATCCTGTTTTTTGTGCTGGTAAAAAATCATCAGTTTTTGTTGGCGCGCTTGCGCTCTGTCTCGTCGAGGATTATCTTGCGGATGCGCAGGTGGTTGGGTGTCACTTCCACGTACTCGTCGTTCTTGATATATTCCAACGCTTCTTCAAGACTGAAAACGACAGGCGGGATTATCCTTGCCTTGTCGTCGGCTCCTGACGCGCGCATATTTGTGAGTTTTTTCGATTTAGTGACATTCACAACAATGTCGTTGTCCTTGGCATTTTCTCCGACAACTTGTCCGGCATAGACTTCTTCCTGCGGGAAGATGAAGAAGCGCCCGCGGTCCTGCAGCTTGTCGATGGCGTAGGCGTAGGCCGTACCCGACTCCATAGCAATGAGCGAACCGTTGGTGCGGCGTTCGATGTCGCCCTTCCACGGCTCGTATT
>URQP01000166.1 GCA_900550025.1 uncultured Porphyromonadaceae bacterium
GTTGCGGTTGCTTTGAAGGCCGAACACCGCGTCGTTGCGGTCTATCTCCTTCTGCGACACCGGGTCTTCGCGGTGCCATTCCAGCAGCAGGTCAATCGCCCAGCCTTGCAGCGTTGGATATGTCCCTTGCGCAGCCATATACTGGTATTTCCAAGTGTCGTCCTGATAGCACGTCACCATATAGAAATATGTCCGGGCGAAATCGCCTTTATACTCGTCGGCCGGCTCGAAGACGCGCGTCGCACCGCCGCCTTGCCCGCTCACAGGCCGCCCTACCGTACTCACTCCATTGTCGAAAGTCACTCCCGACGGGTCCACTTCCCCGAGGGGGTAATTGCTTTTTTTCATATTCGCGTCGCCGTCGGCCGGATAAAGATGGTTCAAATCAGTGTATTCCGGGACATTTGTAGCCCCTCCCCACCAGCTTTTCGGGAAACTGTGCTCACGGTTCATGCCGTCCCAGTCCACTCGACCGTTGACGCGCACATACCTGTCTATGTCGGAATACATGTCCCACCACGTACCATCATCACGCACATCGGTATAAATGAACGACTTTGAAAACAACCCGTTATAGCTGTTGGTGCTGTGGTTGCGTATTATCTCGTGCAATTTGGTCTTAAGAGCCGAAGTAGTCAAGCCCTCTATTCCGTCGTAATACCCGGCGGGAATTTCCGCTACGGCTGCAAACCCAGCGGCAGCGCATACCGCAACTGCCACGAACAATCTGTAAACTCTCGACATATCCTGTTAATTGACTATAATTTGCAAAGTTACGCAATTTTTTCCGTATCCGCGACGTTTTCAGATTTTTTAATCCCTCCATCAAGAAGTACGATGGCGGACGGGAAACTGTCATACAAAAACCGCACAGCGGCCGCACTCCATAACCAATAACCCTTAACCGGCGATTTCAGCCGCAATACGGAATATCTCCAGCCTCGCTGATGCCACGACACAGACCAATCCACCTCAAAAACAGGAAGTGATTTACCTCAAAAACAGGAAGCAAATCACCTCAAAAACAGGAAGCAAATCACCTCAAAAACAGGAAATGGTTTTGTAATTACGTGATTTAGTGCTGCTTGGCAACTTCACCGATTATGCCAGTATGGGACTATTGATGCATAACTTTCTACAGATTGGATTGAAGAAAGTCGTACCATTGTCCTGCTTAAGAGACTGATGTCATTCCGCGGCGGCGTGTACCACTTCCGAAAGTGTGGGATGGGCGTGGATTGTGCGCTTCAGGTCGTCGATGGCCGCTCCGGCTGTAATCAGTGCCGCGGCTTCCTGTACGAGGTCGGCCGAATGCGCCCCCAGAATGTGGCAGCCTATCAGCTTGCCATCCGAATCGCTGACAAGTTTGCATAACCCTTCCGTCTCTCCCATGCACACAGCCTTTCCGTTTGCCCGGAAGAATGATTTAGTCACGTTGAAGCCGATGCCGCGCTCCTTGCAGTCGTCCTCGGTCAGCCCTACGGTGGCGGCTTCCGGCATCGTGAACACGGCGGAGGGCACTACGTCAAGCCGCATCCGGTCAATTTCGCCGCAAATGGCGTTCAACGCCCTCACTCCTTGTGCCGTAGCCACGTGGGCAAGCATATTGATGCCGTTGATGTCGCCTATCGCGTAGATATGCGGTATGCTGGTACGCATTTCTCCGTCCACCGTGATGCCTTTCTTTGTGTAGGCTATGCCGATTTCGTCAAGATTTAAAGAGCCGAGATTAGGCCTGCGCCCTACGGCCATCAGCACCTTGTCGGCTTCCGCGGAGCATTCCTTCCCTTTCCGGGTATACGCCACGGCCAATGTCCCGTTGCCGGCGGTTATACCGGTCACTTCCGCCTGTGTCGCTATTTCTATGCCGCGCTTGCCAAGGGCTTGGCGCAGACGTTTGGCGATGTCGGTGTCAAACCTCGGTAGCACTTCCTTGGCATATTCCAGCACCGTAACCTCACTGCCGAACGCCGAGAACACCGACGCCAGCTCCAAGCCTATCACCCCGGCCCCTATCACGCACAGCCGACGTGGCACCTCCTCGATGTCGAGCAGCCCGGTGGATGTCAGCACCCCCGGCAAGCCGTTGCCTGAGATGGGGAGCGCCGCCGGTACGGAACCGGTAGCTATTATTATGTTGTCGGCCGTAAAAGTCTCCCCGCCGGCTTCTACCGTATGCGCGTCCGTAAACCGTGCCTTGCCCCTTACGAGACGTGTTTTCGGGTTGTCCAGCAAAGTCTCCACCCCGCCGCGCAACTGGCAGACAACCTCGTTTTTGCGCCGCATCACTGCCTGAAAGTCCATCTTCCAGCCTTCGGCGGTAAACCCGAATTGTCCGGCTTTCGAGAATTCTTCCGCGATTTCCGCGCTGCGGCAAAGGGCTTTTGTGGGGATGCAGCCCGCGTTCAGGCAAGTGCCGCCCACTTCAGCGGCCTCGATGAGGGTTGTTTCCATACCGCGCCGGGCGGCAAGGAGGGCGGTCTCGTAGCCGCCCGGCCCTGCTCCTATTATCAATAGTGGTGTATGCATTTCAATCACATTTCAAAGTAAGTCAATACCGGATTCTTCGCGGCCGTTGTCTCGTCCAGACGGCGAACAGGCGTGCTGTGCGGGGCTTCGCGCAAAGTGTCGGGCTCGGATGCCGCTTCTTCCGCTATCTTCCTCATCACGGCGATGAAAGCGTCGAGCGTCTCTTTCGATTCCGTTTCCGTCGGCTCTATCATTATCGACTGGTGGAATAGCAGCGGGAAATACACCGTCGGCGCATGGAATCCGTAATCGAGCAACCGTTTCGCCACGTCGAGCGTCGTGATGCCGGTCGACTTGTCGGCAAGGCCGTCGAACACGAATTCGTGCTTGCAAAGCGTGTCTATCGGCAGCTTGTAACAGTCTTTCAGGCTTTCCTTTATGTAATTGGCGTTGAGTGTGGCCAACGCTCCGGCCAGCTTGATGTTCTGTTTGCCGAGCGACAGGATGTAGGCGCAGGCTTTCAGCAATACGGTGAAATTACCCGCAAATCCAGAGACGCGCCCCGCCGACTTGCCGTTGTCGCCGACGACGTGGTAGCGGCTG
>URQP01000167.1 GCA_900550025.1 uncultured Porphyromonadaceae bacterium
ACGCTCTTGTAGGTGTGGCTTTATTCCTTACCCTTATGGCTAAGAAAGGCAAGAAAGTGAGCGAGCTGAAAAAAGAATATCCACAATATTCCATTGCAAAGAACAAGATACAACTCACTCCGGATATTGATGTGGATGCTATTCTGAAAGCAGTGAAAGAACGTTACAAATCGGAAAAAATAACCGACATCGACGGCGTCAAGATTGACTTTGCGGACTGTTGGGTACACCTCCGCAAAAGCAACACCGAGCCGATAATCCGTATCTACTCCGAAGCGCATACCATCGAGCAAGCCAATAAGCTTGCCGACGACATCAAGGCCGTAGTATCGGAAATAACCGGACGTAAATGTTAAGCGAATAAATTTTGACTGTACATTCGACATAAAAACCGCCATATGACAGAATCATTGTCGTATGGCGGTTTAATTTTTTGTCATCATATACTGAAACGGCGATTTTATCGTTAATGAAGATATATGGATTTGCTAAAAATGAATTTTCAGAAAACGATATATACACTACTGCTAATCATCCTGCCTGTATTGGCTGACGCTCAAGTGAGGATTTACGGGAAAGTGACCGATGCCGACAATCAGCCGATAGAGTTTGCCACCGTGAGAATCGGCGGCACCGCGATAGGAACAAACACCGGATTGGACGGTTCTTACGCGCTGTCGGTTGCCGAAGCCGACACGTTGGAAGTGATTTTCAACTGCATAGGCTACCGGGAGAACAAGCAGAAAATAATCAAGCCGAGAGGGCGTGTCAACCTCAATGTGCGCCTGTTCAAGACCACAAGAGAGCTGCAAGAGGTGGAAATCACCGAATACAAAAAGCAGACCGACGCCATGCAGCAAATCGACATACAGGCGGTGCGCAAAGCCCCTAACGTGTCGGGCAACGGCGTGGAGGGGCTGCTTACTACAATGGCCGGCGTAACGTCGAAAAACGAGATGAGCTCGCAATATTCGGTGCGTGGCGGCTCGTATGACGAAAACAGCGTGTATATCAACGGGATAGAGGTCTATCGCCCGCAACTCGTATCGTCGGGACAGCAGGAAGGATTGAGCATCATCAACTCTTCGCTTGTAGGCTCCGTGAATTTCTCCACCGGAGGATTCAACGCCGAATATGGCGACAAGATGTCGTCGGTGCTCGACATCACCTACAAGCATCCGGAAGCGTTCGAGGGCAACGTGGCGTTGAGCATGATGGGAGCGGATGCAGCCATCGGGCAAGCTGCGGGTAAATTCTCGCAATTGCACGGAATACGCTACAAGCGTAACACCTCGCTGCTCAGCTCGCTCGAAACCAAAGGCGAGTACGAGCCGCAATTCCTCGACTACCAGACCAACCTGCGCTACAAAATCAACGACAACTGGAACGTGTCGTTCTTGGGCAACATAGCCATGAACGACTATAAATTCACGCCGGCGACACGCTCAACATCGTTCGGCACATCGCAGAACGTGAAGGAATTCACCGTGTATTTCGACGGCAAGGAGCAGGACCGCTTCGAGACATATTTCGGGGCGTTGGAGCTCAACTATGATGCAACCAAAAGCACTGGCTATACCCTATTGGCATCGGGATTCCTGACCAACGAGCTTGTTTCATACGACATATCGGGAGAATATTGGCTCGACGAGGCGGGCACCAACGACGGCGACAATTCCGTAGGCGGGCAAATAGGCGTGGGAAAATATCTGGAGCACGCCCGCAACCGCTTCAAAGCGGGAGTATTCACCGTAGCGTTGAAGGGACACACGTCAATCAACCGCCACAACTTGACATACGGAATGGAATACCGCTATCAGAACGTGTACGACCGTTCGAGCGAATGGGAAATGCGCGACTCCGCAGGCTACTCACTGCCACATACGGGCAATAAAATCGAAATGATTTACAATCTTACATCCAAGCACGACATATCGACCAACAAGCTCTCATGGTATGCGCAGGACACCTATCGGCTGCTGTGCAACGCCGGGCTGTTCACGTTCAATGCCGGAGTGCGCATGTCGTATTGGGATTTCAACAAGGAATTTCTCGTAAGTCCGCGCGTAAGCGTAGGTTTCGTGCCGGAAGCCAACAGCAACCTTACGATGCGCCTTGCCGGAGGACTTTATTACCAAAGTCCTTTCTACAAGGAATTCCGGGAGACAGTGACCGACGACAACGGCAACTCGTACATAAGGCTCAACAAAGAAATAAAGTCGCAACGCAGCGTGCAACTGATTTTCGGCACGGATTACACGTTCCGCGCGATGAACCGCCCTTTCAAACTTACGGCGGAGGCCTACTATAAAAACTTGTCAAACCTCATTCCATACGAGCTCGACAACCTGAAATTGGTGTATAGCGGACGCAACGAATCGTCAGGCTATATCGCCGGCATCGATTTCAAATTCTTCGGTCAGTTCGTGCCGGGAACGGATTCTTGGATAAGTTTCTCGCTGATGAAAACGCAGGAGACTCTCAACGGAGTGAAAGTGCCGCGCCCTACCGACCAGCGTTACAGCGTGGGACTGTTTTTCACCGACTATTTCCCGAAAGTGCCCAAGCTGAAATTCAGCTTGCGAGGAGTGCTTTCCGACGGCTTCCCGATGACACCGCCGCAAGTAACCCGCGACATAAATTATTTCCGCGCCCCGGCCTACAAACGTATCGACATAGGTTTCCAGTACCAGCTTTTAGGCGACGACCAAAACAGCGGTGGTATCCGCCCCGACAATTTCTGGCGTAACTTCAAGAGCATCTGGATAGGATTGGACGTGTTCAACCTGCTCGACATTTCCAATGTGAGCAGCTACTATTGGGTGACCGACGTGAACAGGATACAGTATGCCGTGCCCAACTATCTCACCGGCCGCCAGTTCAACGTCAGCCTTTCCATAGCGTTCTGATTCGCCTGAAATATGTACCTTTGTACCGTATAAACAAGCGTCAAAATGAAGAAATTCATA
>URQP01000168.1 GCA_900550025.1 uncultured Porphyromonadaceae bacterium
ACGGCCTCCGAGGGTGGGTCGTTTCCCTCTGCAATATTACAACCATGCGGGCGCCAAAACAAACCCTCGGTACGGACTGGAGCGGTCTGGAGCGGACATCGGAACCGAGGTATTTCACCCAGTTGTATCTTGCAGCATGAAAGGTCGATTTTCTTATTGCGTTCATTATCCCGATATAAACTGCATGAAATAGAAAACGGTATTTTGAATGGTTTAACCCAATAAACCAGACATACATACTCTATGCTCGTATGGCTGACAATCAATCTCAAAAACGTTGCACCATGGATTCATTAAAGGAAAAAGACAACCCCGCACCCAATCCTGCTAAGCGTCCCCGTATCGAAGTCGACGAGGAACTGATGCGTCAGATGATCGCCGGACAAGCCCCTTTGGACTCGGAAGTCGTCCGCAGGATTCCCGAGCCGGAAGAGGAAGATACGAACGCTCTTGAGGAAAACACATCGGAAACGGTATCCGGAGCATCGGCACCGACTGCTGAGAAAACAGGCATAGACTCCACTGCGAGTACCGTAAAAGAACATTCCGGTTTCCGTCGGAAAAAGCTCACGCTACCGGATTTTGAACGCACGTTCTTCGCTCCGGTGGATTGCCGCAACCGCTCTGCGATCTATGTCAGTACCCGAACCAAGCACAAAGTATCGGAAATACTCCACCTGTTAGGGAATGAGAGTACAAGGCTTACGGCCTTGGTCGACAATATGCTGCGATTTGTCATGGACATTTACAGCGGTGAGCTGAATTATCTCCACGAGAAGAAGAACAACAGACGACCGTTTTGAACAGACAATGCGAATTATAACGGACAGCTGAACGAAACGTCGGGAGCGGTTGTTATGCCTATTGGGGTATATGACGTGCGTGTCGTGGATTATGGCTATTGGAGGGGCAGTCCGCAGGGTAGCGTCCGGGCCGCAGAAAGCCGCCTATTCCGACGGTAGAATTCTAAGATAAAACCAAATAAAAGCTGCAAAAAGTTTCATGCCCGGAAATTGTCATTTTTTGTCGTAGCGTTTAGCAAAATGATTCTGGTTATGGGATGCAAGGCCGCGAAGCGCTTGTATAGCCTTGCATCCCATAGTCAGAATCGTTAATTTGCGGAGTACGGAAATGACAATACATTAATTATGAGTAGGTTCGGCTCCCAATTAGACGGACTGTTCCGACAATAAGATTTTGAGATTTTGAATGATCTCAAAATCTTATCGAATGGCAGATATGTATGCCGGATTATATCTGCAACGCTACATATGGTGTTCCACGCCTTACGACGGCAAAGCATCTGGCGGCGATTTTGGCCCTCACAGCATTCAGGACGCTGAATTTATGTTTACCTTCAGCCACTTTGCGTTCGTAATATGCCTTTAGTTGCGGATCACACCTGATGGCAATCAGTGCACTGCGGTTCAGTTGTACTTTAATGTCTCGATTCGCCATGCTCGATGTGTGGCATCCCCCGCGAACGCTTGTGCCGGAGCTATGTTCGAACGGAGCCAGCCCGCAATAGCAGGCAAACTTGCGGTGGTCTGTGATTTTGGTGAAATTAAGCGTCGAACAGAGCATCACAATGGCCGTGATCGGCCCTACACCTTTGATGCTGGTCAGCAGCTTGTAGTTCCGGCAAATGTTGCTGTCGGCGGCTATCAGTTCCTTCATTTCCCGTTCGATGGTTTTCATATGAGTTTCTGCATACGCGATCTCCTCCTGGAGCATGGAACGTTGAATAGATACATCCGCGAATTTCTCTTTGTAGTCTAATTTTTCGAGCAACACCAGTTTCGCTACACGTTGTTTTGCCAGATGAGCCCTTAAGATCAGCCATGTGCGCAACTGACACAGTTCCTTCTCTGCCGGCAGATAAAGGGCTATCTTCCGATAGTGAGTGATCGCATACTCGGCGATACGCCGGGCATCCACTCTGTCTGTTTTGCCACGGGCAATACCCATCGAATACTTGATTACCAACGGCGAGATCAGTGAAAAATTGAAAGTCAGCGTCCTGTCGGAAGCACAAACCGCCATCTCGGATATGTAGCTCCCCATATCCTCGGCGCAGAAAATCACATCGTCGAGCCGAATACCATGCCGCTTCTCAACCCAGTGCAGACACGAGCAGATCCCTTTTCGGGAGTTGGCGAATTTGCGGTGAGCCATCTCGTTTGCATCCTCGAAGGCGACCAAAGACGCATCGAAAGTCTCTTTCGACACATCCAGACCCACATAATACAAATAGTGCATAACTTGTTAGTTTTGTGAGAGTCGTATGCTATCACATGTACCAGGTCTTCAAACCTACAATTCTAAACAGCCATTCTCTCTGGTTAATGGAGTCGCAGTCCAAATCTACCGCCAAGCCTCAAAGCTTACGACAAGCCCCGGTTCACTGCGACTCCATATCGAAATTACCTGTGATTACATCACGCTGCAAATCTACATGCGACCAGCAAAACGCCAAAGATGGAAATACGCAAGGCTCGCCCTTCGGGCGATTCGCATGGCCTTGCGTATTTCCATCTCCGGCGTTTAATTGACTATCGGCGGGAAACTTG
>URQP01000169.1 GCA_900550025.1 uncultured Porphyromonadaceae bacterium
ATGTCAGAGCTGAAAGAGAGCGATGCAGCTGTGCTGGGGGCAAGCGCTCTCGGTTGGGAAGCAAAAGCTGCCGCTGATATAAATAAGAAAAAATGAAATTTATTGAATGGATAAGAAAAAACGGATGCATTGATTTGCGTCCGTTTTTTGGTTAAGCTCTCGACTTTCGCTATCTTTGCAATCAGGTAAATATTAAGAATATACTAATATAATATCTTTTAATTATGAGTTATGACATAATCGTGCTGGCAAAACAAGTGCCGGACACTCGTAATGTAGGAAAAGATGCAATGAAGGAAGACGGAACGATTAATCGTGCGGCTCTGCCTGCGATATTCAATCCGGAAGACTTGAACGCATTGGAGCAGGCATTACAAATCAAGGAACAAAATCCCGGAACAACAATTACGGTGCTTACAATGGGTCCTCCACGCGCGGCCGAAATTATCAGGGAAGCCGTATACCGCGGAGCTGATACTGGCATAGTGCTGACTGACCGCGCTTTTGCCGGTGCAGATACTCTTGCCACTTCTTATGCATTGTCTGCCGCTATCCGTAAAATAGGAAAATTTGATTTAATCATAGCCGGAAGACAGGCAATCGACGGCGATACGGCTCAAGTTGCACCGCAAGTTGCCGAGAAGCTTAAGTTGCCACAGATAACTTATGCTGAAAAAATCGATAAGGTGGAAGACGGAAAGGTTACGGTTACCCGCAGATTGGAATCCGGAGTAGAGACTTTGGTCTCTCCGATGCCATTGGTGATTACTGTGAACGGTTCTGCAGATGAATGCCGTCCAAGAAATGCAAAACGTGTGCAGAAATATAAATATGCCGTTACGCCAAGCGAAAAAGCGGCATTGCCGGCGGAGAAAGCGGCAATCGTTGACGCACGTCCGTATTTGGCGTTGAAAGAATGGAGTGCCGCATATGTGGAAGCTGATCCGTCGCAAATTGGTCTTGCCGGGTCTCCGACGAAGGTTAAAGGAATTGTCAATGTCGTTTTCCAAGCGAAGGAAAGCAAACGGTTGGACGGCAAGGATCAGGCCGCTTTGGAAGATTTAGTAAAAGAACTAATTGAAAACCATACGATAGGGTAGTTCCATTCGTATCTAAAAGTATTAACTATTATGGATGAAAATAATCTGATAGTATATTGCGAATTTGAAGATGGCAATATCGCGGATGTCAGTTTAGAATTACTGACTAAAGGACGCTCGTTGGCAAATCAGCTTGGAGTACGTCTTGAGGCTATCGTACTTGGCGATAATTTAGAAGGAATAGAGAAGCAGATATTTCCTTACGGAGTTGACGTGGTTTATAAAATGCAGGATAAACGGTTGTATCCTTACACGTCATTGCCGCATGCTTCTGCATTGATAAATCTGTTTAAGGAAATCAAGCCTCAGGTATGCCTTATGGGGGCAACTACAATCGGACGCGATTTGGGCCCGAGAGTTTCTTCGTGTCTGCATAGCGGGCTTACCGCCGATTGCACGGCTTTGGAGATAGGTGATCATAAAGATCCGAAAACAGGAACGGAATATAAAAATCTTCTTTATCAAATCCGTCCGGCTTTTGGAGGTAATATTGTAGCGACTATCGTCAACCCTGAATGCCGTCCGCAAATGGCAACTGTCCGTGAGGGCGTGATGAAGAAAGAAGTGCTTGACGCTAATTATAAAGGCACAGTCGTTGATTTGGACGCTAACAAATATATACCGGAAACAGATTATGTAGTGTCGATAATCGACAGACATATCGAAAAGTCTAAAATCAACATTAAGAATGCACCTATCATTGTAGCCGGCGGCTATGGTGTTGGCAGCAAAGAGAATTTTGACTTGTTGTTCAAGCTTGCAGATGTGCTTGGCGCGGAAGTGGGAGCTTCGCGTGCGGCAGTAGATGCCGGTTTCACGGAACACGAACGCCAGATAGGTCAGACCGGTGTTACTGTCCATCCTAAGTTGTATATTGCATGTGGCATATCCGGACAAATCCAGCATATAGCCGGCATGCAGGATAGCGCGATAATAATATCAATCAATAGTGACCCGGACGCTCCTATCAATTCAATTGCCGATTATGTGATAACCGGTAATTTGGAGGAAGTTATTCCGGAGTTGATTAAGTATTACAAAAAGAATTCTAAGTAAAAGCGATTGAAAAATGGCAAATTTTTATAATGATAATCCGGCGTTAAAACATCATCTCGCACACCCGCTGATGCGTAGGATTGTGGAGCTGAAAGAACGGAATTTTACCGATGCGGAAAAATACGATTATGCTCCGTTCGATTTTGAGGATGCGATGGATTCGTATGAAAAAGTACTTGAAATCGCAGGTGAAATTTCAGGAGAAATCGTGGCGCAGAACGCTGAAGACGTAGATCACGAGGGTCCGCACGTAGTTGACGGTCATGTGGTTTATGCAAAAGGGACTCAAAAGAATCTAGACGCCCTTGTCAAGGCCGGATTGATGGGTATTTCACTTCCGCGCCGTTATAATGGCTTGAATTTTTCT
>URQP01000170.1 GCA_900550025.1 uncultured Porphyromonadaceae bacterium
CACATCCCGCGGCTATCCGCTCGGCTGGATAAAGAACCTCGGCAACCGCGCCAACAACTGCTATCCCAAGGAATGGCGCATACGCAGCGCGTCCACGCCCGCAACCCCGCCTGAAGTGCTATGAAATTGATTCAGCGGCTCCCTAACTTCTCCATCAGCCTGTCTATCCGGCGGTTCGACTCGACGAGCCGCTGCTGGCCGATACGTCCGTCCTTCACGGCGCGCACAATCATGTCGACTATGCGGAAAGGACGCTCCGGCTCGTAGCCGGTTGATATGTTGTTGCCCATTACAAGGATATCAGCCCCGGCATTGATGGCAAGCACTATTGCATCCTCCACGTCGTAATTGTCGATTATGCCCTGCATATACATGTCGTCGGTAAGCACCACGCCGTCGAATCCTAATTGCCCCCGCAGCACTCCGTCGATTATCTTTTTCGACAGCGTTGCGGGATAGTCAGGGTCAAGACGGCGTTGGAAAATATGCGCGGTCATCACCATATCCGCCTTCCCGGCGGCTATCAGGCCGCGGAACGGCGCAAGCTCGTAGCTCTGCCACGTGTCGGTCACGTCGGTCAATCCGTAATGCGAGTCTGATGCCGAGCTGCCGTGCCCGGGGAAATGCTTCACCGCGCAAAGCACGCCGTTGCGGTGGTGCGCTTCGATGCTCCAGCCGGCGTTGTCCGCCACCACGGCCGTATCCGCGGAGTAGCTCCTGTGCAACGCCCCTATCACCGGGCATTCCGGATTCACGTTCACGTCGATGAGCGGAGCGAGGTTCACGTTCACCCCCGATTCCCGCATCTCCCGCGCCATTCTCCCGGCATATTTCATAGTGGTGTCGCGGCAGTTGACTGTTCCGAGATATTCTTGGCTGACAGTCGGGCTGTAGCCGTATTCCGGGCGCAGACGGCGCACCATCCCGCCCTCTTGGTCGACGGCGATAAGCAAATCGCCGCCGGCATAGCGGCGCAGGTCGGCTGTCATCTTCGTCAGCCGCTCTTTCGACGTTATGTTTCTCGAACCTATTTTGGCAGTTCCGGTAAGGTCTACGTCGAACAGTATTATGCCGCCTACCTTCAGGTCGCGCACATAGCGCGCGGCATCGCTGCCGTCGGTCACACTGTCGCCTTTGAACCCCACCATCAGCATCTTCGCAGCCATCCGCCTCAACACGGAGTCGGGCAATATGTCGGCGGCATTCACATTCAACGCCACAGCAAACAACACAAAAGATAATAAAAACAGTTTCTTCATCGCCATTGAATTTTGCAGCCGTAAAGTTACCATAAATTTCATCAAAATGAAACACCCTTGGTAGAGGCTGCGCATTGAAAGTTGAGAGTTTAGGGTTGAGTATTGAGAGAAAATTGACACTCAACCCTCAACACTAAACCCTCGACATTCAATTGGTAAAAGCAAGTTATCCGCTTTTATTCCCCGACTGACGTAGGACACACGGTGACGACACCTATACGGTAGTGTCGATTGTTGAAAACGCCTTTCAGGGAACAGGGCTGAGAGAGATTAGCATCCCTGCCACTGTCAAGACTATCGGTAAAGACGCTTTTGCCGGCTCTTGGGCACAATATCAAAGCGGGTGCAAGATTGCATATGGGGGAAGTATGGCCGACTGGTGCGACATCGATTTTGCCAACGGCGATGCCAATCCGTTGCAATTGGCCTATAAGGATGTTACCAAAATCACTATGAAAAATATGTATGAAAATATCACATTTGCAGGGAATCATATATTCGAAGAGACAGTTGTCGATTTTAATAACAAGTTCTATACGTTCCGCATTTCTGACGACGTGAAGGTGATAAAGCCTTATGCTTTCTATTGCATTGGCGCGAGTTCAATTGAAATTCCGGGTACGGTGGAGGAGATAGGAGAAAGCGCATTCGGCGAAATCCGCATTTTGGGTACCAGTTCTTATAGTGAGATGGAGCGCGTGGTGACATTCGAGAAAGGCGAGAAGCCGTTGGTGCTCGAAGGGAAGCCTTTCAGCACCTCCCGGTGGACGGATGAAAACAGTAGTTTGGAGCACCCACTTGTCAAGGGGGAAGCGTATTATGGCAGGGAATTGTCCGGCACCAGCGGTCTTGACTATCTGGCACTATAGTTGAATGTGATTTACCCTACTATTATAAACGATAGTAGGGATTCTTATTTGCATTCTTCATTGCTTCGCTTATATGTTCTTTGTGTTCCTTGCTTTTCTTCTTTCCTTTAAGTGCTTGCCTTATGTGTTCCCTATGTGTGGCACTCTTTTTCCTACCCCTCATTTTGAGGCTGATTTTTCGCCTTGTCAACTCATTCATTGTATTATTAATATCATTTACTATAAATAGTAAGTAAGTTGAATATATGGGAAAATTTTATTAGAAAAAAATCTAAAGCAAACCGTGTGTATTCAGTAGATAGGTTTAAGTTGTACTCATTAATTGAGTA
>URQP01000171.1 GCA_900550025.1 uncultured Porphyromonadaceae bacterium
GGCGTCAGCCGCAAAAGCGGCGCACAACACCGCCATCAATATCAAAACTATTCTTTTCATCACCTGTTGATTAATTTTAACTTACCGCGTCATTCTTACGCTTACGCAACTCATATATCGCGTAGATGATACCGACTACACCAATCAGAGCTACCGCACATAAAAAATAAATAAGTTCCATACATCTCCAGTTTTAATCATTTTGTAGATAAAACATTAAACAGCAAACCTGCCACAGCCATTATCAATACTGCAGCAAAACCGATGCCGAACAACAAAGCCTTATCGACATCCAATTCCATAACGCCTGCCAATATTATACCTCCAAATACAAGTTTGGAAATATCCATACAATACTTGCCAAGCTCGCCAAGCAGCAGTTCCTTTCCTGTTTTCTTGCCTTCCATAACAAACTTGCCTGTTTCCGTGGAGCATAGCGGACTCGAACCGCTTGCCTCGACACTGCCAGTGTCGCGCTCTACCAGATGAGCTAATGCCCCGTCATCCTACTCCCCGGCAGGATGCAATATCTTTTCATATTCGCCCGGCTTGCCGAACAAATCGGCGACAGTGTCCATCGCCTTGTCGTTCCTCAACCCGGCTATCACGATGCCTTTCTGATAATAATAGCGTTTCAGTATCTCAGGCAACAGTATCTCTTCTATGGCCTTGCGATTGTGGTCGAGGTCCTGCTCAAGGTTGTGGTGTAACAATTCCGCTAAAGCGTCGAACGCGGCTTTTGTGGAATCGTTCATATAGCCTTCTGCCTCGGCCGTCTCGCGCAATTGGTCGAGACCTGTCTCGCAAACCTTGTCATAATCGAATTTTTCCGGGTCGATGAACCGTTTGAAATCATTGAATATGCTGTCAGTTATCACAAATTCCTTAGCCGGTGCTATCGTCTTATTCTCCGATGCGAATTTAGTAGCGAAATTAAACGCCCAATTGTCACGGATTATATTATATGTCAACCGGTTGATTTTCCCCCAGTCTACCGTGATGTCGGGAGTGATGCCGCCACCGTCGCGCACCTCGCGCCCGCCTGCCGTGTGGAAAACAGTGGTAAGACTGTCGGGAATGCGCCCGACGCTTCCGTCAGGATTGCGGTGGGAATAGTCTATTGCCTGTATCAGCCGCCCGCTCGGTATGTAGTACTTCGCAATCGTGAGTTTCAGCATATTGTCGTATGGAAGGCTGCGCGTCGACTGGACAAGTCCCTTGCCGTAAGAACGGCTGCCTACAACAACAGCACGGTCCATGTCCTGAAGCGACCCTGCCGTAATCTCCGAAGCGGATGCCGTGCCGCCGTCGATAAGCACAAACAATGGTATCTTATCGTCGACAGGCTTCTGTGTAGTATTGTAGATTTTCTCGTTCTGCTTTACACGGCCTTTCGTGCGTAGGACTTCCGTATTCTTAGGAACAAACAAATTGACAATCTTCACCGCGCTTTCCAATATGCCGCCGCCATTGCCGCGGAGATCGAGCACGATATACTTCACCTCAGGATTCTTTTTCAATTCCACAAGCGCGTCCTTCACCTCCTCGGGCGAATTTTCGTTGAAAGTGGTCAGCACTATATATCCGGCATTGCCGATAGCGTCATAATAAGGCACCGACGGTATCTGTATCTTCTTGCGGACAATATCGAAAGTACGTATGCTGTCGGCTGCATACGGACGGCATACCGTCACTTTCACATTGGTATTCGCCTGCCCTTTCAGCCGTTCGCTCACCTTCGACGTGTTCCATCCGGCAACCGAATCGCCGTCAATCATTATTATCTTGTCGCCGGGAAGCAATCCTGACTTGGAAGCCGGACTGTTCTCATACGGCTCGGAAATGACCACGCCGTTTTTCGTCTGCATTATCACCGACCCGATACCGCCGTATTCGCCGGTCGACACCATCATGAAATCCTCGCGGTCCTCGGCCTTTATGTATTCCGTATAGGGGTCAAGCTGCGAAAGCATAGCGTTGACGGCTGTGGTAATAGTCTTGTCAGGGTCTATCGTGTCCACATAGTTAACCGCCAATTCCTTGTAAAGAGAGTTAAATATGGTGAGGTTGCGCGCCACGGCGGCCTCGTTGCTTTCCTTATCGCCGGCGGCAACCAATGCCGATGGCACAGTCAACACAGCCAGCAACAGAAACACCCATATTCTCGAACGTCTATTCATAATCCACGTATTTACTTATAATATCAGACTGCTAAAGTACACCTATTTTCCCGAATAGCCGTTAATCCGATTAATAAATTGCGTTAATATCGCCGATTTTGACAGATTTTATTGCACAATTAAAAAAATCATTCTATCTTTGCATCGCAAAAATCGGAACTGCTTCAGTAGCTCAGTTGGTTAGAGCACCTGACTGTTAATCAGGGGGTCGTT
>URQP01000172.1 GCA_900550025.1 uncultured Porphyromonadaceae bacterium
CATCTCCGGCTGCATAAGAGTGAGCAATCCTCCGGAAGGGCGCAGCACCTGATTCGGACAGACAGACACGCAGAGCTGGCAAGCCGTGCAATGCTGCGAGAAATGCTTTATTCCCAACGAGCCGGGAGGAGTGAGGCGTGTGGCTCGCTCCGGAATCTTTTTATCCTCAATGACCGCAAGGCCTCCGTCGACCTTCTTTTCCTGAGCCTCTATCAGCCCTGTGGCCGCCACTATCGCCGCCGTGGATACGAATGTTCGGCGTGAATCGTCGACAGCGGCTTCCTTCTTTGCAACCGGACGTTTAGCTATGCGGTAGGAAATGGCATCGTGCGTACACTCGCCTATGCAGTCGAAACAGTCAACGCAGCGGCTGTAATCTATCTTATGGTTCTTTGAATCAATGCAGGCCGCTTTGCATTTTTTCGCGCACAGACCGCAACTTACGCACTTGTCGCCGTCGATTGTCATCTTGAGCAATGAGAAACGAGAGAGGAATCCCAGCACCGTCCCGACAGGACAGACAGTGTTGCAATAAGTACGCCCGTTACGCCACGCAAGTATGAATACTATCACAAACACCACGGCGGCAATAACCATTGTAGGCAAACTTTTCAGCCACACATCCACAGAATAGAAAGCGTAGCTGTCGGCACGCTCGGCAAAATAAGCAAAAAGATTATTGCACCACTGATAGACAGGCTGCAGCAGTGAGTTGGCTATGCGTCCGAAAGAGGCGTAAGGGTCGAGAAGAGCGGCAAGCGAGCCGATTCCTGCCACACAAGCAATCACGAACACTGCCAGAAACGCGTAGCGCAGCCACGATTTAGCCGGCGAATAGCTGTAAGGCAGCTTCTTTCCGCGCTTGCCGAACCATGCGATGATGTCCTGCATAATGCCCAGCGGACAAACCACTGAACAATAGACACGCCCGAATACAAGCGCGGCAACAACCAACACCGCAATCACCGCCACGTTCAGAGCTAGAACGGCAGGAATGAACTGTATTTTCGCCATCCATCCGAGCCATGCGTGGATGCTCCCCGTGAAATCAAGGAAAAGCAACGTCACGCCGAGAAAAAACAGGATGGCAATAGTTAACCGTATTTTGCGTAACATATCAATAGTAATTTATAGATGCAAAGTTAAGCAAGTTACCGCCCTACGCAAGCGGAACTTGCCTAAAATTACCATATCGGAACCTAAATACATTTAGAACTTGCTTTTATTAACCACAACAAAGGTAATATATTGTATAATTTCAGCGCATACCCGAATTACTGATTGATTTATCAATTTTGCGGATTTGCACGATTCAATTCCTGTTTTCCCGCTACAGCCAAAAATTAAAAAACGAACAAATGAACTTTTATGAAAAAGAAAGCGTTATATTTGTATAGAAAATTAAATCCACTATAAAACGCAATTTTTATGAAAGAACTGAAAGGAACAAAGACAGAAGCCAACCTTATGGCTGCTTTCGCCGGCGAATCGCAGGCTACTAACAAATACACCTACTATGCTTCAAAAGCAAAGAAGGACGGATATGTACAGATAGCTAAAATATTCGAAGAAACGGCAGGAAACGAGCGCGAACACGCAAAACTTTGGTTCAAACTGCTACACGGAAACGAAGTGCCCGACACAATGGCCAATCTTGCCGATGCCGCTGCGGGTGAAAACTACGAATGGACCGACATGTACGCGCAATTTGCCAAAGAAGCACGCGAAGAGGGGTTCGAGCGCATTGCCAACTTGTTCGACGGTGTGGCCGCCATCGAGAAAGAACACGAAGAACGCTACCGCAAACTGCTGAAGAACATCGACGACAAAGTTGTGTTCTCGCGCGACGGCGACTGCATCTGGCAGTGCATCAACTGCGGACATATCCATATCGGCAAAGACGCACCTAAGGTCTGCCCGGTATGCGCGCATCCACAGGCCTACTTCCAGCTCCGCTGCGAAAACTACTAATCCAGAATAAGAACTTATAAATTAAACGCATAGGGTCGGGGATACCATTCTCCGACCCTATATTTATATTGCCATAGGTCGCACAATGATGACCGCGGAAGGACTGGAAGGGGCGAGGCCACCGTCAGGCAAGCAACGCACCGTGCAAATATTAAAAACACAAAAAAAAGTTTGTGAATGCAAAAAATTATATTTACCTTTAGACCATTGATTTTTACAAGTCTTACAAACCGGGAATTACTAAAAATTCAATACAAACCAAATTATTAAGGTGAGTTCTATCAATTCAATTTATCCTCTTGTATCAGACAGCAGAAC
>URQP01000173.1 GCA_900550025.1 uncultured Porphyromonadaceae bacterium
TTTTGTAGCGTTTTTTCCAGCCACTGACGGCATTTTTGTGAAAATATTGATTATTAGTTTGATAAATAAATTGAAGAATTATGGCAACTTGGTTTGAATGTAAGGTGAAATATGATAAACTTGTAGAAAACGGCCAGCAGAAGACGGTCACGGAGCCGTATCTTGTGGACGCATTGTCGTTTACGGAAGCAGAGGCGAGGATAACGGAGGAGATTACTCCTTTTATTTCCGGCGAATTCAAGGTCTCGGCCGTGAAGCGCACGAACACGGCGGAGATATTCTGGGACGAGAACGGCGACCGCTGGTATAAAGTGAAAGTGAATTTCATCACAATCGACGAAAAGACGGCTGTCGAAAAAAAGACCGCCAATTATATAATGGTGCAGGCCGCTGATTTCAAGACTGCATACGACAATTTCGTGGCCGGGATGAAAGGCACGATGGCCGATTATGAGATAGCTTCCATTACGGAAACTATGATAATGGATGTGTATAAGGAGAATTTGAGCGGAAAGGCGGAATAATGCTTTCTGTTGCTGAAAATATAAAGACGGTACGAGACTCGCTCCTTCCGGGAGTGAGTCTCGTGGCCGTCTCGAAATTCCACCCCGCGGAAGTGCTGAAGGAGGCTTACGATGCCGGTCAGCGTATGTTCGGCGAAAGCCGTGTGCAGGAGCTTGTGCAGAAAGAGCCGTTGCTGCCATCCGATATGGAGTGGCATTTCATAGGGCATTTGCAGACAAACAAGGTGCGCCAGCTTGTCCCCTCTGTCGCGTTGATTCACAGTATCGACAGTGAAAAATTGTTGCGTTTGGTCGATAAGGAATCAGGACGCATAGGAAGGGTTACTGATGTACTTCTGCAACTGCATGTGGCTCTTGAAACCACGAAATTCGGGCTTACTTGTGAGGAATGCGAGGCTCTGGTGGATTCCGGTGTGGTGGATTCGTTGCGCAATGTCAGGATTTGCGGCGTTATGGGTATGGCAACTAATACAGATAATGTGGCGGAAATCCATAAAGAATTTCGTGAAATCCGCCGGGTGTTCGACCGTCTTGCATCGGGGGCGATGGCCGGCAAGGATTATTTCCGGACGGTAAGCATGGGGATGAGCGAGGACTACCGCATAGCGATGGAAGAGGGCAGCACAATGGTGCGTATCGGCACTTCGATTTTCGGCGAGCGTGAATATTAATTCTTTTTTAATGGCACTTTTTGTTGTGTTGTCAGAAAAATTGTAATTTTGGCGCATAAAAAGCAAATAAATTTAATAACAAACTTAATATTAAACCTTAGAATTAAAAGGTAGATTTATGGAAAAAACTATTAGCAGTCAGCAGCAGAGCAAGAATTATGTATTGCCTATAATCATAATGTTTGCTTTGTTCTTTATGATAGCGTTCGTTACGGGCTATCAGAATCCGTTGGGCAGTGTGATTAAGAAGATGACAGGTGGCAACGCCATCCTTACCCAGCTTGGCACGCTTGCCAATTTTATTGCCTATGCATTCATGGGATTGCCGGCAGGCATGATGTTGCAGAAAAAGGGCTACAGAATCACGTCGCTTGGCGCGGTTTCCGTAGGTTTCATCGGAGTGCTTATCACTTATATGTCGCAGTTTATAGGCGATGTGAACACAAGCGTGGTGATATATCTCATAGGCGCATTTGTGTCCGGTTTCTCTATGTGTATGCTAAACACGGTTGTCAACCCGATGCTTAACAGTCTTGGAAAGAACGAGAATCAGGGCAACCAGCTCGTGCAGTTCGGCGGAGCGTGCAACTCGCTTGGCGCGACACTCGCCCCGATGGTTGTAGGCGCGCTGATGGGGCAGAACGCCACTTCAATTGCCGATGCCAATGCCGTGTTCTATATGGCGATGGGAATTTTTGCCGCGGCTTTCTTGGTAATCTATTTCTCCAAACTGCCGGAATCGCCCACATTAGGACAGAAGACCGAGGAGGTGAAGGTTTCGGGAGCGTTCAAGTACCGCAATTTTGTGCTTGGTGTTGTTGCAATTTTCTGCTATGTAGGCGTGGAAGTCGGAATCGCAAACTTCTCGTTGCAGTATGTTGAAAACTATTTGAAAGAAAATCCCGAAACGGTTTCTACAGCCGCGGCCACTGCCGGCGCGGTTTCGGGCGTTTACTGG
>URQP01000174.1 GCA_900550025.1 uncultured Porphyromonadaceae bacterium
TTCATCACGGTGCATCACCACATAACGGGCAAACGGCACTGTCAAGTCATAACGCAAGCCCTTTTCACAAAACTTGCCCGCCAGCTTGGCTGCATTCCGGCTCAGCAGCTCTTCGTCTGTCAGGGCGGAAAAATAATCACCCGAATTCTGTATCTTGAACAAGAGCTTGTCGCCTTCTTCTCCATATTTTCCCATCAACGTAGAGAGATTCTCCATTGCCGGCGTTTCAATCTGCTGAAATCCGTAAAGATAGAACACCTCACGTATGGTATTGAATATATAATTACGTTTCGCCATTTCTACCGGCGAAAAATCTCTGGTTCCTTTAGGTATGCCTGGTTTTGTTGCCATAATTGATTTCAAGTTTTTGATTTTCCGCACAAAAGTACGCAGAAAAATGCGGATTCCGCAGATTCATGCCGATTTTATTTTAAATTTTCATCGGTTTGATACAACCGATTGAGAAATAAACTTTTAGCGGAGTATTTAAGAAACAGAGGTAACGGTTTGTCGACCATACGAAATTCAGCGATTTGCGGTGCTGTCAAATTACTCTTTCAGATACAAAGGTATAACATTCTCGGAAAAGACAATATCCGTTATCGCGCTTTTGCGTTCTATTTTTGTAAATTATTCATTGAAAGAGAGATAATCTCGCGAATTATAGCTACCTTTACGGTTGAAAACCAAAGCATAGGCCCAATGGCAAAGATTACTGTTCAAAATACAGACATCAGTGTTGTCAAGTACAACGAAGAAGATTACATCAGTCTTACGGATATGGCACGAAGCCAGCTGCAAGAGCATATAATCTTCCGTTGGCTCAGTCTCAAAAGCACCATTGAATATCTTGGCGAATGGGAAATGCTGTATAATCCCGATTTTAATTGTACCGAATTCGGTACAATTAAAAATGCAGCGGGAAGCAACAACTTCGTGCTTTCGGTAAAAACTTGGATAGAAAGAACCTATGCAATCGGCATCCGTTCAAAGGCCGGTCGCTATGGTGGCACGTATGCACATCGGGATATAGCCTATCATTTCGGTATGTGGATTTCGCCTAAATTCCAATTGCTTCTCGTCAAGGAATATCAGCGGCTAAAGAATAAAGAACAAAGGTTGCTCGGTTGGTCGGCAAAGCGTGAACTATCGAAAATCAACTACCGCATACATATCGATGCCATCAAACAGAACCTTATCCCGACGGAAGTTACTCAGGCGCAAGCAAACATCATCTATGCCAACGAAGCTGACGTATTGAACGTGGCAATGTTTGGCATGACGGCAAAGCAATGGCGCGAAGCCAATCCTGACCTGAAAGGCAATATTCGAGATCATGCCAGCATCAACGAACTTATCTGTCTGTCAAATATGGAAAATCTCAATGCAGTGTTCATCGAACAGGGTATGCCGCAGGGTGAACGTCTTTTAAAACTCAATCAGATAGCCATTCACCAAATGAGCGTATTGGGAAACAGTGATAATGGAGAGAGAAAGTTGTTGAAATAATCATTGCCAATACATTGCCCTTTATTATAGCCTATGTTTCTTAATTGTTTCTCAAGATTCCAGTTATCTGACTTTTTCTGAGGTTCAAGCCATTTGGTTCCCGATTCAAGCCATTGTTTGCGATACTCTGCTTGGGACTCAGTAGTATAATCCTCATTACCCCATTCTACACCGCAACATGGGCAAATATCGTACCGGAGTCTTTCCATCATCACCCCACGGATTGTGGTTGCCAAGTGGATAGCCACAAATAGGACAAAAATTGTTTCCATCAGTTTGTTTATCGGTCAGCTTCATAGCTTGCCTCCTTTCCTCCAAAGACATAGAAGAAACTGTTTAAATTTTCCAATTAAGTATTTTTATCCGCCCCTTTTTGAGTTTGTTTACAAATCGGGCAGGATGCCTCTCTTGCTTTAATTTTGCGGTTATATTGGCCGGCGTATGTTCTGTCTTAACTTCCCGATGCAAATCTGCGGAATCCCTACACCTATCTAAAATTTCCTTCAAGATTTTTACTCGCGCCGGTTCATATAAATCATGACATAATAAATCAGCGTGGCCAGCGAACCCAAAGCAGCCACCACATACGTATAGGCGGCCGACCTCAAGGCGTCTGTGG
>URQP01000175.1 GCA_900550025.1 uncultured Porphyromonadaceae bacterium
CCCTTTCTAAGAGAAGTGGAGACAGACGCAGGTCCGCCTCCACTTCCTTTTTTATATCATATCTCATCTTTCGTGAGTATTTTATAACCGAGCAGCGAGCTGAATTTGTAACATAGCCATGGGAACAATCCCATGATGATTCCAAACAGCCCCCAGCGTAGTCGGAAAAACTTCATATAATTGGATTGGTCTATCAGTTTCAGCCGTGGTTCCCATTTTTCAACCAATCTGCCATCACTTATCCCGAAGCGTATTTCTGCCTTATGTTTGCGTAGAGAGTCGGGTTTTACGTGGTGGCGCGACATCATTGTGCCGCACACGTCGAACCATAGTTCTCCCTCGCCGAATTTTTCCGCTATGTGCGATAAGAATTGTCTTACCTGCTCTTCTTGGAAATACATCAGCACTCCTTCTGCCACGAATATGAAACTGCTGCCGGGGTGCGCTTCTTTCAGATTGTCCATCCAATCCTCATCAAGGAGTGAGGCCGTGATGTGGCGGTCGGTCTCTGTTTCCGGAATCAGCTTTTTCCGCAAGTCCATCACTTCCGGGAGGTCGAGTTCATAAAATATGGTGTTGCCTCCTATGCGTTGGCAGCGTGTGTCCAATCCGCAACCTACGTTGACGACCACGACATCTGTATGCGTGGCGATGAACCGCCGCACGGCGTTGTCGAAATACCATCCTCTTACCACGCAACCTACTTCGCTAAGTTTCGCTTTGTCGAACTGCGAATAGTCGCAGTCGAATTTTTCTATAAGACTCTCGGCCATATTATCGTGGATTATGGCTTTTTCTCCGCGACGGCTCTCCTTTGCTCTCATATAAAGCGGTATGAGCAGCGTCTCGGCAATGATGTCGTTGAATTTGTACTTTTCTGTCATAATGTGTTGTATGAAATATAATTAGCCGCTTGCATCACGGTGCAAATGTAACGTTGCTCTGTACCGTGTGCAATACCGTGAAATAGGTATTTTAATGGTTGCTGCTACCTTATTTTGATTGCTGTTTTTCTTCGATGTGTCCGTCGCTCATGGTGAGTGAAGGGGTGGCGGCTTTCGACGCTGTTTTTTCTTTGATGCGCTGCATCAGCGGGGTGAGCGGCCGTTTGCGGTAGGGTGTGTAGGTTATCGCTCCGTCGTTGCAGGCGGATGTGCAGTTGAAGCATCCCACGCAGCGGCTCATATCCACCGTATGATTCGAGAGATTGATACAGGATGCTTTGCACGCGTCCTCGCAGCGGCGGCAGTCAGTGCATTTGTCGGTGTCTATTTCGAAATGCCATACCGGATTGCGGCTGCATAGCCCCATAAGAGTCCCCACAGGGCATATAGTGTTGCAGTAGAGCCTTCCTTTGAATGCCGCTGCGGCAGCTATTGCCACGACGGTCAGTGCGGCCACGCCGATACCTGCCGCTCCCGGTATTATGAGTATGCCGCTTGCTGTTTTTCCTGTTTCAGTGTCGAGCCCGAGAATGTACGACGGATTGACGGCCGATTGCACTATCCGGGCGTATGCGCTGTAAGGGTCGATGGCGGCGGGAATGAAAAGCATCCCCAGTATCAGGCACATCACCGTGGCGAACAGTATTGCGTAGCGCAGTGTGTTGCTTGGTTCGTTATAGCGGTAGCATGCGGATTTTTTACCACGGAAAAGCATCCCGAGACGGCTGAAAATGTCCTGCAATGTGCCGAGCGGGCATACTGACGAGCAGTAGAGCCGTCCGAACGTGAATGCGAATACAAGCCAAAAAGCGTCGATGCCGATTCCCATCGACAGCAGAGCAGGAATGAACTGCATACGCTCCAAGCGGTGCGCCTCGTAGGGCAGCGCACCGGCAACGTCGGCGGCAAGCAGCGTAAACATTAGAAGCAATGCCACAGACAGCACAATGCGTATGGTTTTCAGTCTCTTCATCTTATGCAAAGATAATGCAAATCGGGAGCAGAGACAAACGAAAACGGAGTTTTCAGGTCCGGCTATGCCGAGATGCAGTTCATCTTATCAAAAGATACTATGCAAAAAAAGAGATGCGCCATACAGGCACACCCTTTTTTCGGACACAACTTTTGTGATTAGGGAAAATAGTTGATTGAT
>URQP01000176.1 GCA_900550025.1 uncultured Porphyromonadaceae bacterium
TCTTCGTCGCGTTTTTCTTTCTTTTTAAGAGAAAAATGCAGTAACACGATTATTATGAGCGACAATCCGAATACAGAGAAATAATACAGGTATTCTCCTCTGAGAAGGATTCCTTTACCGATATATGCCATACATAATAAATATATCAGCAGAATTGCCGGTAGATATGTGGATTTCTTAAGTTTAGTTTTCATCTTCTTGTTTATATACTTTATAGACGGATTCTTCAGGATTGAAATTGTCTGATTTTAATTTCTTATATATACGTATGCACGCCCATGCGTCGATGGCGGCATAACTCAATTGCGCGTCGCTAAGCTCGTCTGCGTCCCAATTCGATAGTTGCTGGCTTTTGGTTATACGTTCATTGAACAGGATTGCATATATTTTTTGCAGGCTTGTGTTTGCGAAATTATATTCCGGCACAATTTTTTGTAAATCAACGAATCCTTTGGGCTTGAAATTGTGGTCGTGCGACAGTATGTTGAAATCATCGTGCAGCGACAATCCAATTTTTAATATCCTTTCTGATTCTATGATTTCTTTAAGTGGTGATATGTCAGTAATCTTTCTTATTCTGAACAGGAAACACACGTCCTCGGTGGCAATTTGTATGAGCGATACGTGGATGGTCGCTCCTTTGCGGAATGTTGGGCGTGATTCGGTGTCGAATCCAAGAATCTCATATCGTTTTAAAATGGATATTGCGCGGCGCATCTCAGCCGCTGTATTCACCACTTTTATATTTCCGGGATATGTAACTTTTGGCAATTCGGCCAACTGTTCTTTGGATATTGCTAATGAATATGTGCAGCAGTCTGTCATTTACAAGCAGTTTTATCGTCATTCATAATCAGGAATTCAGTTCCTGAAAGATTCTTTTTGATGAAGTTGTCCATATAATGCTGTGTCTCGTGGGCTATTATTTCGTCTTCGTCAAAATAGTCGTTATAAATGATGTATTTTATATTAATCTTTCTATTTATGGCGGCTTCTATTGAAAGCAGCGTGTGGTTGATTGAGCCTAACTGTCCGTTTGTGACTAACGCAAGCGGCATATTACGGCCTTTTATGTAGTCTATCGTAAGATATGATTCTGTTATTGGCACCATCAGGCCTCCGGCTCCTTCCATAAGGATTGTGTCGTATTTTCGGAACAGTTTTTCTTCCGACTGTTTTATTTTCTCAAGGTCGATAGTGCATTTGTCAATCATTGCCGCAAGATGCGGTGATGCCGGGTAAGTCATTATTATCGGTGCTGTCGTGAAATCCTTGTCTTCCGGCAGAAGCGGCAGCCGCATAAGCTTGCGGTGAATTTCGATGTCTTCAGAATAGCCGTCATTGCCTGTCTGTATCATCTTCAAGGTAATGGCGTTTTTACCTTCGGCGTTAAGACGGTTTGCCAGCCAGCCGGTAGCATAGCTTTTGCCTACATTTGTACCTATTCCGCTGATGAATATCGTTTCTTTCATTTCCGTTTATGTGCTATTATGTATATGGGATTGAATGTAAGGCTGTATTTACCGTTGTTATGCGGCAGCAGTTCTTGCAGCCTCGTATATTTGTCTTTATTAATTTTCTGAGGTGTGGTTATTGCGTTCACGCCTGTATGTTTCAAGCATTTAAGAAGGTCTTTTGCAGAATTGAACGTTATGTTGAATTTCTCTTCCGATAATTCGTCGATGATGAATTTTGCATTTTCGAGCATTTCTTTCCATTCTTCCAAGGAGTGGTATCTCAAAGTTGAAGAAAAAGCCGGCCTTAATTCCTGATAGTTGCTCTTCCCGAATGTTGATAGCGCAATATAGCCGTTGTCATCGAGCAGATTATGTATGTTGGCTAAAAATACCGGAATATTTTCAAACCATTGTATTGCTGATGCCGACACTATGTAGAAAGGTTTTTCAGCCGGGAATACAGATTCCGCGTCTCCTTGCAGGAATTCTGCTTCGGGTGCTAAATCTTTGAATCTTTCTTCAGGTATGCAGGCAATGTCGTTGAGAATAAGTTTTGACGGCTCGAATGTTTTGACATACCGTTTTGTGAAAAGG